>JBMFVW010000018.1:0-32702 GCA_049965795.1 Candidatus Acidulodesulfobacterium sp. | reverse complement strand
AGAATTAAGCTGGTTTATATACGACGGGGCTATATTCTGCTCCAGATTTACGTATGCTCCGAGACTGCCGCCGGTTACCTGGCTTGTTATAGACTGGGCAGAACCGTCCGGTCCCGTCCACATAATATCTAAATTTGCAGGATTAGAAGGATCAACCTGCGTCGATAAGTTAAAAGAATCATCGCTCGATACTAACGGCACGTTGCCGAGCGCGATATTTGTTTTTCCGTTATTATTCGTATAATATGAAATATTTACAAGCTTAGAAAGACTGTTTATGGCATTCGCCTGTTCGTCCTGAAGTTCGTTGGCGTTGCTTCCGGCATTTTGCGCATAAGTTATCTGCTGGTTTAAAGTGGCAATCTGCGAAGTGAGGTTGTTTATTTCAGGAATTAAACCCTGTATGGAATTATTTGTCGAAGCTACCGTATTTTTAATAGTAGTATATGCATTGTTAATAGAGCCTGCAAGAGACTGCGCGTCGGAAAGCAAAGCAGTTCTCTGGGAAGTATTTGACGGATTGTTTGCTACGTTTTGAAAATCATTGAAAAACTGCGAAATTTGCGAACTGAAGCCAGACCCCGTCTGGTCGTTGAACAGATTTTGAATCTGGTCTAAGCCTTGATAAAGCGTGGTATAATAGCTGTTCTGTCCCGTCTCGTTGTTGACTTCCGACTGGACAAAATTATCCGTGCTTCTTTGGATTTGATCTACGTTTACTCCCGTACCGTAAGTATATGGAGCTCCTACCACGGCGGGCGCTTCATTTTCTATGGGAGTTTCGCTGTTATAAAAAGGCGTATTGACGTTAGCCACGTTCTGCGAAACGGTATTCATCGCCGCAGTATTTGCGGTCATTGCAGAGTCGGCAATATCGAGTATATTATTTACTGTTATCATTTTTATATCCTCACGCCGGATTTCATTAAAACATTCTTTAAAGGCGAAAACGAAGCATTGTTTGAGCCGGATCTGTCGTAAATCGAATTTCTTTTGAAAGCGTCGGTAATAAAAGAAATGGTCAGCTGATTATAGTATATATTTTTTCTCACTAAAGAAGAAAATGCTTCGTTAATTTTAGAAAGTTCGTAAATTTCCGCTTTTATAATTTCTTTAATTTCTTCGGCTCTGAAGCATTCGTCGTTTCCGTCTGAAACTTCGCCGTCCTGTTTAGATAAAAATATACCGGATTCTTTTATTTTTTCGGTTATTTCCTTTAAAATAGCTCCTTTTTTTTCAAATAAGCTTATATTTCCTATAGGATTAAAACTGGTTTTTAAAACGTTATAGCAAACCGAAAGCTCGTTTTTTAATTTAAGAACGGTATCTAAAAGCTCTTCGTATTTTTTTTGCCTTGTTTCGTTTTTCATAGTTTCCGAATATTTCGTATTATGCTTACTTTTAATATATTATTATTAATTCTGCATAAATCTATTATTTATTCTTCAAAAATACTCAGCGAATTAATCAATCCTTCGGCTATTTTTGAACTGTCCGCATATGTGCCGGAAGCTATTTTTTGGATTATATCGCTAATTTTAGACGGCGAAGACGTTTCCGAAGAACCTATCTGCCCTCTTAAATTGCTTATGAAAGCCGCGTCGCCGGATATGCTTACCTTATCGGAAGAAGACTGGATGTTTCCTGAGGAAGCGGCGTCTTTTTTCTTCTGAACGTTTCCGTTTTGTATTATTTCGCCGACAGCCGGCGTTACGTTTGAAATTTCGATTGCCATAATTTTATACCTTCTTGAATTTAAGATATTTTACTTGCTTTTATATAACAATCGGCATTTTCAAACCGTAACTTTAATTTTGCCTCCTATACTCTCCTTTTATATCTTAATCCACCAAAATTGCCGATAGGAAAAGGTATTTTTATATAATTTTTATTTCACCAATAGCATAACTAGTATTAAATTCTGCATTTGTGATAGGAAAAATTATTTTTATATAATTTTTATTTCGGCGGACAGCGCTCCGGCAGCTTTTATAGATTCCAGCATTGAAATAATGCTTGACGTAGAAGCCCCTACCGCATTAAGTGCTTTAACCAATTTGGCAACCGTTAATCCTTTCTTTAAATAAAAAGCGTTAGGAGTTCTTTTACCGTTTATTTTAAGCGTAATATTTCTGTTAGATACCGCAACCGGGTTTATTTTTATATTTCCGCCAATTACTACCGTTCCTGACCTTTCGTCAATAACTATTATTGCTTTAGAATGCGTTTTTACGTTTATAGCGTTAATAACCGATAGGAATTGAGATACGTTTCCCGAATAGGAAGCCGGAACTGCGACATCTACGCTAGCGGAATTCAAAGGCTTTGCAGTTCCTTTTCCGATTTTTGCGTTTATGGCGGCGGCTATTCTCGACGAATTGGTAAAACTGGGATTTTTAAGAATAAGACGGACTGATTTAAAAGAGTTTAGTCCGATAGATACTCCTTTTTCCACTATTCCGCCGTTATCTATAATGCCTGCCGTTTGAAAATTCTGTGATACGGGAACATAACCGGGAAGAGGCATAACGTTTTGATCGGCAACGCTTCCGCCGGTAGAAACAGAGCCTTGCGCAAGTGCGTAAACTTTTCCGTTAGGACCTTTAAGCGGCGTCATAAGAAGAACTCCGCCTTCTATGCTTTCCGCATTGCCGATGGCGCTGACGGTAACGTTTATCTTTTCTCCCGGGACGGCAAACGGCGGAAGTTCGGCAGTTACCATAACTGCGGCGGTATCCCTTATTTCGTAAAGAGAAGCTTCGTTAGTATTAATGCCGAGTTTGGACAGCATAGTAACTATAGACTGCTGGGTAACGTTAACGCCCCACTGGTCGCCCGTGCCGTCGAGACCGGTAACTAAACCGTAGCCTACTATAGGGTTACTCATCGCTCCGTAAACGGAAGTAATGTTGCCTACCGTAGCAGCGCAAGAATCAAAGGGCGCAAAAAAGGTAATTGTCGTTAAAATCCAAAACAGCGAAAGCAAAAAAACTATAGGTAATAAGAATATTTTTTTATTCATTTATTATACCGTCCTCCAAATATTATTGTGCCGAAAATAAATCTGACACCTTTTTCCTTTTCATATATAAGACCCTATCCATATTTTCTTTCTATTTTCTTTAAAACGGCCAGATATCCTGCATAATTTTATACAGCCAGTTAGGACTCTGGGAACTGTTGACGTAACCTCTGCCGTTTATCCATATTCTTTCGTCGGCAAGCTGCGTTGACAGCACGGTGTTTGCTGGAGATATGTCTATAGGACGGGCTATGCCTTTAATCAGAAGATATCTTGTTTCTCCGTTCACGGACACTTCCCTCTCCCCTTTAAGTTCAACGTCGCCGTTAGGAAATACTTTTACTACCTGAGCCTGAATCGTAGAATTTATCTGACCGGATTCCGCTACTCCGCCTCCGCCGTTGAAAGTTTCGTTGTTAGAGCCTTCATAACCGGTAGGCTTAGAAGTAGAAAGCGTACCGAAAGCAAATTCTCCTGTGCCGCTGGAATTATGCTCTAATGATGTTCCCGAAGAATCGGAAACTTGGGTCTGATCATTGACTATTATAGTTACGGTATCGTTCAGCCTGAAAGCTACGTTATCGGTATAAAGATTAGTTCCTCCGCCGGTTCCCGTCCACAGCGAACCAAGCACCGGTTTGTGCTGCAGCCCTCCGTTTTTCGCCGTAGGCTTCACATAAGTCGGAGGAATCATAGACTTAGGCGGATGCACCCCGCAGCCCGTTAACGTAAATGATGATAAACCGGCGAGAAATAAGGTTAATATCAAAAATACTTTTACTTTTGATTTAGACTTTATTTGAGTTTGCTTTTTTTTAAGTTCCATATAATTTGCACCCTATATACTGCCGTTTTTTCGGTTTCATATTTGCACGTTATTTAATATATACATACGTTTATCGGCAGTTTTTTAAATTAATTAATATAATTAATTTATCAAAATATTATTACGAAGTTCTATTATTTGACAAACTTATCCGGCCTCTGCCGTTTTATCAGATTTTACCGTACATTCCACTATTACTCCCGAATCTAAATTTTTTACTCTTATTTTTGAATTTAAAGCACCTGACTGAAGAGCCATGCCTTTTGTTTTTAAAATTAATCCGTTTTCGTCGTAAATTATATTTATTCTGTCTCCAAAATTTATTATTCTTCGTCTCTCGGTATTTGCATTATTTAAAGCCGCTCCTGCGGCAATAAAAAATTTAGCTTCCCTTCCCGCCGCTTTTTGAACGTTTAAAAAATAGCCGTCGTTTAAACTAGGAATGCTTTTGTAAGATATTTTTATCTCGCCGCTTTTTATAATCTGAAATTTTCCGATAGTTTCGGATGCAACGGCGACCGGAGCATAAATAGACGTTTTAAAAGTAGCGGCATCCAAACCCAGCATCCCGCCGTTTTTTACGTTTATAATTTTTATTAATGCGGTATGATACCCCGAATATCGTGTATCGGCAATGTTTATTCTTAAATTTTTTAAATTAAAATATTTATAAGGCAGATTAAAATTAAATTTTGCAAAATGAAAATATTTTTTGAATTTTAAAGGAACTTTTTTTAAGTAAGCTCTTATTATTAAACGTTTTAATAAGGTATCATTATTTTTGCGGTTTTCTATAGAAAATGCCGCAGCGCCTTTAAAATAGAATCCGCAGTTAAATAAAACAACCGCCGAAGTTGCTATGAATATCGTTAATAAAAAAATTAATTTTAATTTCATTTTTTTCATTTTACTATTCTGCTACTAATTTACCGTTATTATTTACGCCGTCTTTTTTATTAAATAATAATTTAATTAATTGTTTGGTTTAATTTATTTATAGTAAGTAACTTAATTTATTAAATTTTTAAATTTATTACGGTATTAAACCGCTCATAGTTTGAAGCATCTGATTTGCGGTGGTCATAGCTTTTGAATCTATAGTGTAGGCATTTTGAGCCGTAATCATGTCAACCATCTGCCCTACAAGATTTACGTTAGACATTTCCAAAAACCCCTGCTGGAGGGTTCCAAGTCCGTTTTCGTTTGGCGTGCCGACCTGCGGAACGCCTGAAGCCGAAGTCTGAAGAAAAAGATTGCTGCCTATGCTGTTAAGACCTGCCGGATTAATAAAATTAGCAAGACTTATAGTTCCGATTTGCGCCGGATTAGTCTGCCCCGATATAACTGCCGTAACTGTTCCGTTTTCGGAAATTGTAACGGAAGTAGCGTTAGGCGGTATTGTAATGGTAGGGATCAGAGGATATCCGTTTGCATCTACGAGCTGACCCTGCGAATTAGTATCGAATGTTCCGTCTCTGGTATAAGCCGTTTCGCCGTCCGGCATCTGCACCTGAAAAAAACCCTGACCTGAAATTGCTATGTCTAAAGGATTAGACGTCTGCTGAAGATCGCCCTGCGTAAACTCTTTTTCTATAGAAGACACTTTTGAACCGAGACCTATCTGAATTCCGGTGGGGGACTGGGTATATTCCGAAGAATAAGCGCCCGGAGATTTAATAGTCTGGTAAAACAGGTCTTCAAAATTTACCCTCGATTCTTTAAACCCGGTAGTGTTGGTATTTGCAAGATTATTTGCTATGTTGTCTATTTCTATCTGCTGTCCTTCCATTCCCGTCGCCGCCGTCCATAAAGCTCTCATCTAATGAATAACCTCCGTGTAATTATATAATTGATAAATACGGCAAAGGAATTAAATTCCGCCGCCGCCGTAAATTGATGGTTTATACCGCCGCTCCTACTGTGTTAATTGCCGTATTATCTGCCGTCGAATATGATTTTAACGCCTGTATCATATTATTATACGTTTCAGAAATATTTATCATCTGAACCATGCCTTTGATTTCGTTTACGTTGGATTCTTCAATATAACCCTGCAGTATATCTGGATTTTGATTTTCTACCGGAGCGCCTGAACTTTTAGTTTCAGAAAATAAAGTATTTCCGTATTTAGATAAATATTGCGGATTTTTAAAATTTACAATTAATATGGTACCTGAATACATTTCATTGCCGGACTGAGGATCGGTAAGGCTTATTTCGCCCGAACCGCCGATAGTTACGTCGGAACCTCTTTCGTTAAGAAATATAGGTTTTTTAAACTTGCTTAACACGGGATATCCTTCCTGTGTTACGAGTTCTCCGGCCTGATTAAGGGAAAATATGCCGTCCCTTGTATATTTAATGCCTGCAGGAGTTAAAACAGCAAAATATCCGCTGCCTTTAATAGCAAGATCCAGCCTGTTGCCCGTTTTTTTTATAGGTCCCTGAGACATATTATTATATGTATTTAAAACAATAGGATATGCTTTATCTACAAGCGGCTTATTTTCGCCGGAATTATTAGCATCTATGGCTTTTTGCGGCAAAAATTCCGCAAAATTAACGTTTGTGCTTTTATAACCTGCCGTATTAATATTTGAAAGATTGTTGGTAACGGCAGAAAGCTGCCTTTCCACAGCCAATATTCCGCTTAAAGTTATGTAAGAACCTCCGTTCATTTTTTAAACTCCGATAATTGAATAAAATAAAAAAAATTAATTAATTTTAAAAAATAAAACATTTAGCATCTATAATATATAAAATATATAAATTTTTCCTCATACATAATATTCTTTGCAATAAACATGCCATAAAGAAGGAAAAAATTTCCCCTATTATTTCCAAAATCAAAATAAATAACCCCCCTCCCCCCCCCCTCCTTCAAAAAAAGAAGGACGGCAGGCGTCCGCCTGACGGGACGGTTTTTCAGCAAACGCAGACGGGAGTAAGCAAATAAATAAATCTGACACCTTTAAAAAATAAAAAAAAATGTTATTGATATAAAGGCTTAGAATAATATACAATAGTAATAAATATTATGGATAAAAATAAACTTGCGGTTATAATTTCAGAAGATAAACATCTGCAGCATGTTGCAGGTTTTTTGAAAGCGGCGGCGAAAAAAGGCGGCGAAATATCCGTGTCTGTCTTTATTACCGATAAAGGAGTTTTTTTGACCGAAAATAGGGAATTTATTTCCCTATTAACGGAACTGGGCGGCATAATAGACAACGTTTCCGTTTGCGAACACTCATGCAGGGTAAACGGCGTAGTTTTTCGAGATGAAATTTTTAACTATTCTTCGCAGTTCGAAAACGCAAAAATTATTAACGAACTCAAAGAAAACGACAGAGCTTTGCTATTCTAATATAAATTATTTCTATTCTTAACTCTTAACTCAAAATATGTTCGATATAAAAAAATTAAAAGAAAATCCGGATATCAATATATATTCAAAGAAACAGGAAATACACTCGATACTTAAAGGTTTTGCCAATCAGAAAAAACCCGTTATTATTTATCCGGTTCCGTTTAACGACGAATACACGACAAATATTCTTAAGGTTAACGAAGATACTTTAACCATAGATTCGCTTATTCCCAAGTCGGGAAATTTAAAAATTACGGAATCGTCTTATTTAAAAATAGCGTTTAAATTTTATGACAACGATCATTTTTTTCTGTCTAAACTATATAATTACGAAAAAGACGGGGATTATTTCGTATTCGATATTTACAAGCCTATTGAAATACTGTCTTTAGAAAAAAGAAAATTTTTCAGGATAGAACCGTCTTTAAGCGAACCGGTTATCGTATCTTTTTTTTATAATAATAAATATACGGAAACCAGGCTGTATGATCTGTCCGGCGAAGGATTTTCTTTTTTATTGGATTTTCCTTTGGAAAAACATACCGTGCTTGAAAACGTAAAGATTAAATTTCCTTTCAGACTTCCGGAAATTACCCTGGGGCTTGAAATAATGTCTAACGTAAGGTTGGATAATTTAAAATATAAAACCGGCGCTAAAGCTATAAATATAAAACCGGCGCAGCAGGATATACTTTTTAACTATATTTTTAAAAGGCAGAGAGAGATAGTAGCCGCTATGAAAGGAACGGTTTAAATGTCCAATTTGTGACGGGGGCAGAAAATTTTGGGATTAAGGTTTACTGTTGATTTTTACAATTTCTATCGGTAATTTTGGTTTGTGTCGTTAAGCTTGTATAAAAAAGCAAAAATGTTGGCTATCGCCTTATAAAGTTCCGCAGGTATTTCCTGATAAATGTCAAGTCCGTCCAGAATATCTGCAAGTTCTTTGTTTTGCGTAATAGGTATATTTTCTTTTTTGGCTGTCTCTAATATTTTTTCGGCAAGTTCTCCTCTTCCTTTTGCTACAACTATAGGAGCGTTATTTTTTTTAGGATCGTATTTTAAAGCAGAGGCTTTCTTGTTCTTCTTAAACTCTTTCATCGATTATTTTTCCGTTTAAAAATAAGTAAGAGTTTGAATCGTTTATATTTGCGGATAACGGACTTATAGGCTTGCCTATAGATTCATCATTATGTTCGTTATCGCTTTGTTTATCGAATATTCTGTTTTTAAAAGAAATATCGTTAAGTTTTATTCCGTCTGCAGACATCATTTCTTTTAACAATTCTAAGTTATCCGATAAAATTTTTTTAAAGGACTCGGCATAGCCGTCAAATTTTATGCTTAAATTCTTATCGTGATAATAGGAAAAAAGTTTGAGCCTTCCTAAATTTTTTAAGTTTAATTCTATCATAAACATATATTTTTTCTTGGAATTATGCGGGAAATTTTTTGCTTTATAATTTGACTCGTCTGTCGTTAAAATCACCGTCGAAAGACCCCCAAAATCTATATGTATAAAGGCAAAATTGCCTCTAACCGAAACGGATATATTCTGAGCTGCATTTTGAAAAATATTTTGTATTTCGTTTGATAAACCGGAACTTATTCGGGAACTTTCGGTGCCCAATGAATTAAGAATAGTTTCAAATTTTTCCTGAATATTTTCGGCAACGGCTTTGCCGTACAAATCAAGAGTTTTTTGAATATTTAACGTATTTACGTTTTCTGCGGACGATTCGTTTACTATCTTAAAAACTATATTAAATTCAGAGGATGAATTTACGGCACTTCCGGATATATCTTGCGTTTCCGCGCTGCCGAAAGACTGATCGGAAGTGCCGGCAGATTTTCCGTTAATACTGCTTAACTGAAGTTTTACCGGAATGCCGAACTCGCCGTTAAACGTTTTTCCCGTAGCGAATTCGTTAAAGAGGTCTTCGGTTATAACGGATTTCAGCAAACTGCCGTTTATATTTATAATTCCCGTAAAAGTTCCGCCTTCTGCAACCGAAGCATCTATTAATTCAGCAGATACTATATCTCCTGCTTTTATTAATGTGCCTGATTTTGCAGATAAAGAATCTCCTTTTACGGCGCCTAAAAGTATCTCTGCAATATCGCCGGAAACTAAATCTTTTATAGTATTAAGATAATTTGACCCGCCGTTTATAATAAGGTTCATGCTACGATATCTATATGTTCTTTTCCGTCTTCGGATTCCGTTTCGTTTTCATCGTTCATTTCTTTTTCTTTATTGCCGCGTTTCTTTTCTTTTTCCTTGTCGTTGACCGCTTCCAGCGTTTCGCTTAATTCGACTACCGTATTAAGCTTAGTCTCATCGACTATTTCCATTTCTTTTTGGGTTATAGCATTTGAATTTGCCGCAAGTATGTGGGAAGAAGCCGCCGTTTTTTCTATCTGCGGAAGATTGGTGATAATCTGCTGGAGTTCTACGGTATCTATCATAATAGCACCGACTTTATATTACGGGGACAGAATTGAATTCTGTCCCCGTCACAACTTCTTTACGATGTTAAATAAGAATAGACGTTTTTTAAGTCTATAACCGAATAAAACTTTCCTTCTCCATCCTCGAAAACACCGGAAGTTATGCCGTTAACGTTTTTAAATTTGAAAGACGAACCCGCTATAATATTTTTATTTTTTACTGCAGTTATGTTTTTTATTTCGTTAACCGCCAACCCGAAGAACTTATCGCTATATACGCATACGACAATATATTTTAAAGGCGATTTAATATCCATGCTTCCGTTTGAAAGCAGGTAAAAATCATATACCGGCACCATTCTGTTCCTGTATAAAATTATACCGAGATGAGAGGCTTTTTTAGAAAAAATATTAACAGGCGTTTTATATTTTATAATCTCGTTAATATTTAAAGCCGGAAGCGCATAAAAAGAACTTCCAGCAATAAACGTAAAATAAGAAATTTCTTTTTCAAGATCAAAATAGGGAACAGGCTGAACGCTTTCCGCCTGCATTTGAAAATCTTCGTGCTTATGCATTGCCGTGCCGTTTAAATCTAATCCTTTTTTTTCAAAATTATCGGCAATGGGTGCGGATACTATGTGTATATCGGGGGTTTCGTTTTCCGCCGGATAATTTATCGCCGGAAATTCAGACTCGACGGTAAGTATCCTGTCGACAGGATAAGATAATATCTGAGCCGTCTGTTTTTTGTCATCGTCGTTTTCGCCGCTTTTTTTATCCAAAAGGTCGTCTATCCATGGAGTAACTATGTCGAAACCTGATGCTTTCGCAAATTTTAAATCAAATAAATTATAAGTATTATTCATATCTTGCCTTCCTCCCCCGATTCGACGGAACTGTTAAAGCCGTCTATTATTTCTCTCGCTACGTTAATATAGTCTATAGAGCCTCTTGCATGCACGTCTATATATGTCAACGGTTTTCTAATCATGCTTGCGTCTTTAAATCTGGTATCAATATTGATTATACTATGAAAATGAGTATTTTTATATTTATTTTTAAAGTATTCAAGAGATTTCAAAGATGAATTTGTCCTTTTGTCGAACATAGTAATTAAAAGCCTATAGGAACATTTATAGTCGAGAGCTTTTTCTATTTTATCTATCGTAGAAAGCAGAAGCTCGACGCCCCTGACCGATAAAAAATCGGACATTACGGGAACGATAATTTCATCGCATGCCGCTACCGCGCTTATAAGAAGAACGCTTAACGCAGGCGAAGAATCTATTAATATATAGTCGTAATTATCGTAGAAAAACTTTAATTTCTCTTTAAGCCTTAAGCCTCCGCCTTTAGAATTGGAAAGTTCCGCTTCTATTCTTGCGAGATTTATATTTGAAGGTATAAGGTCCAAACATCCGCCGTTCTTAAGCCTGTATTTATTGATAAGAATGTCTGCCGGATTTATAGAATCCGACACTATGAGATTTGCTACGGAATATTCGAGTTTTTCCGGCTCGACGGCAAGGTGGTTAGTAAGGCTTGCCTGAGGATCCAAATCTACTAAAAGAACTCTGCAGCCGAAAACGGAAAGGGAACTTCCAAGGGTAATAGTCGTAGTAGTTTTTCCTACTCCCCCTTTCTGATTTGCGGTTGCAAAGATATATGGAGATTTCATTTAAATCACTTTATCATGCCTTCTATAAGTTTATGCTCTCCGGTCGTAAATATCTTGTCTATATCTAAAAGTATTATCAGTCTTTCGTCAAGCTTGCCGACGCCTTTAATATAATCGGAATCAAGACCGGCTATAAGCGGCGGAGGCGGCTGTATGGTCGAAGAATTAATCCTTAAAACTTCCGACACGCTGTCCACTATTAAGCCGATAGTTTTATTCATTATGTTTACTACTATAATTCTGGTTTCTTTAGTCGCTTCTTTAATATTAAGATGGAATTTCTTTCTTATATCCACTATCGGTATAACTCTTCCCCTTAAATTAATTACGCCTTCTACAAAGTCGGGAGCTTTTGGAACTTTAGTAATCTCTACTACCCTGTTTATTTCCTGAACTTTTAAAATATCCAGCGCGAATTCTTCATTGCCCAATTTAAAAGTAACGAGCTGAACTATTTCGTCCGGTGAAACATGTTCTCCTGGCGAAATCACACCTTTTTTATTTTCCGTTTCCATAAATTCTGTTCCTCCTAAAATTATATATGTTTAATCGATAGTACAAAATCAACACTCCGTCTCTCTAATAATCTGGTCGGATATTTTATAGATCGGCAGAATCGAATCGGCAACACCGGCATCAACCACGGCTTTAGGCATGCCGTAAACGACGCACGTAGCTTCGTCTTGTGCTATGGTTCTGCCTCCGCTCTCTTTAATTTTTTTCATACCGGATAGACCGTCCGAACCCATGCCGGTCAATATAACTCCGAGAGCCCTGCCAGGATATAATTTTGCTACCGATTCCATCATAACGGAAACCGAAGGTCTGTTAATCAGGTCTTCCGGCTCGGTAGAAAGCGAAATTTTATAACCTTCCCTTAAGTCCTTAACTATAGTCAGATGTTTATCTCCGGGCGACAGATAGGCGTTGCCGGGTTTAATTATCTCTCCTCCCGACGCTTCTAAGACATTTATACGGGATAAAGAAGACAGCCTTTCTGCGAAAGAACCCGTAAAGGCTTTAGGCATATGCTGGACGAGAATAATGGGTACCGGAAAATTTCCGGGAATTTTCGGAATAACGTCCTGCAGAGCCTTAGGTCCGCCGGTGGAAGAACCTATTGCTACTATATCTATTTTGCCGCCGTTTTTGCGGATGCAGGAAGATTCAACAGGCGTTCCTTCAAGCTTAATCGTATTGACCTTAGTTTCTGTCTCACGTCTTTCGGTTTTTCTGAAAAAATATTTTTTTGCCGTTATTGCTCTTATTTTAGAAACTAAATCGTCTTTTACTTTTAAAATATTAAGCGATACGTTGGAAAGGTTTTTCGGGATATAATCGGCTGCCCCGATATCTAATGCGTCTAATGTTTCTTTAGCTCCGTCCTCCGTCAGCGAACTAAGCATTATGACGGGTAAAGGATGTTTTTCCATAATTATCTTAAGGGCGGTAAGTCCGTCCATAACCGGCATTTCTATATCCATAGTGACTATATCGGGTTTTAATTCCTCTATCTGCCGTATTCCTTCTTCGCCGTTTTTAGCCATTCCTACGACCTTAATATCTTCGACGTCGTCGAAAAAAGAACTTATAGCCCTCCTCATAAAAGGCGAATCGTCAACTATTAAAACCCTTATAGGTTCAGCCATAAATTTAAAACTCCTTTATTCAATGATTTTTATAGGTATAATTTTCTTAATCCTGCATTAGAAAGTTATCTGCCTTATCTTACGTTTACTGCATCTATCATAGAAGCAACGTCGATAATCAAAACTACTTTGCCGTCTCCGGTAATAGTAGCTCCGGAAATACCTTTATACCCCAACTGGTAATCTCCAAGCGATTTAATAACGACTTCTTCCTGTCCGAAAAGGTCGTCGACTACTATACCTATTTTTTTCTCGGCAAGCGCAACTACTACCACGTAAATTTCTCTGTCCGAAGATTTTGCGTTTACCGTAGAAACCCCGCTGTCGGCTACGCCGAACTCTATTCCAAGCCTCAATAAAGAAAGTACAGATTTTCTTAAATTTATAACCTCGTGCTTATCTATAGTCTGTATCGTAGATTCTTTTATTCTTAAAGTTTCAACTACAGAATTTAAAGGTATTGCAAATACTTCGTCGCCGATGCCTACTATTAAAGTTTGTATAATCGCAACCGTAAGGGGGAGTTTTAATATTATTGACGAACCCTGTCCGGGAGTAGAATTAATTTCTATAATACCGTTAAGTTTTTGAATATTGGTCTTAACTACGTCCATACCGACGCCTCTTCCCGATATCTCGGTTGCTTTGTCTTTCGTGCTGAAACCGGGAGCAAAAATAAGATTTAAAGCATCTTTATCGGAAAGACTAGCAGCGGTTTTTTCGTCTATTACTCCTTTTTCTACGGCTTTTCTTTTTATTATAACAGGATCCATCCCCTTGCCGTCGTCTATAACCGATATAATAATGTAATTGCCTTCATGTTCGGCGCCTAATTTTATAGTTCCTTTTTCAGGTTTTCCGTTTAGCTTTCTGGTTTCTTTGTCTTCGATTCCGTGATCGACGCTGTTTCTAATTAAATGAACCAACGGATCTCCTATCTCTTCTATAACGGATTTATCTAATTCGGTTTCTTCGCCTGAAATTAGAAGTTCCATTTCTTTTCCGAGTTCCCTCGAAAGATCCCTTACCATCCTTGGAAATTTACTGAAAACTTTTTTTACCGGCTGCATTCTCGTTTTCATAACGGCAAGCTGCAGATCGGTCGTTACAAGGTTCAGGCCCGCCACTACCTGCGCAAGAGCAGACGAAAGATCGTCGTCTGCATACTTTATTTCTAATTTAGAAGATATATTAAAAAGTCTGTTTCTTGCAAGAACCAGCTCTCCTACCAAGTTCATAACGTTATCTAATCTTTCTATATCTACCCTTATAGTCGTTTCTTTAATTTCCGCCGCAGGTGCTGCAGTAGGAACGGCAGCAGCCGGTTTAGCTGCAGCTGAAACGGCAGGCGCCGGTTTTTGCAGGTCGGGATTAGGTTTAGATTTAATCTCTTCGGCAGGTTTGACCGAAACTTCATCTTTTTTAGTTTCCTGTCTTTCCTCCGACACGGAAGTTTGAGCCGATACGGAAGGATGAGGTATTTCTTCCGCGGAAACTTCCGGCACTGCGGAAGTTTTATCCGCCATATGTTCCTCTTCCTCTTTTTCTTTATATATCTCTTCTAATTCTTCTTTTGAAATAAGGTTGTCCTCAAGAAGTATGTCTCCGAGGCTCCTTGGTTTCTTTTTTCCGGTATCCGGCGTTTTATCGGCAGAATCTGCAGCATTTGTTTTTTCATTACCGCTGTCTCCGGCATTTGGAATTTCTTTGACCTCCGTCTCAGAAACGGCTGGCGGCGTTTCTTTTTCGCTTTCTCCGCCGATGCCTTCAGACAATTCGTTAAGTTTTTTAATAAGTCCGGCATTGCCCTCCGGCGGTTCGCCTTCGCTGCCCGTTTCGGAAACCGTTACTATCATCGACCTGAGAACGTCCATAGTTTTCAGAAGATAATCGGTCATTTCGGAAGTAAGGGTTATTTCGCCCTGCCTTAATTTATTAAGAATATTCTCGGCGCTGTGCGCGAGTTCGACTATGTTTTGAAAACCCAAAAATCCGGCAGAACCTTTAACGGTATGCGCAGCTCTGAATATAGTATTTAAAATTTCTTTATCTTCTGGATTTTTTTCCAACTCTATAAAATTTTCGTTAAGACTATCGAGAAGCTCTAATGCTTCCTGAATAAAGTCGTTTACAATTTCCTGCATCGAATCGTCAATCATTTCAGACCGTCCTTAAAAAATTAAATAAAATTAATCCGGGAAAATTTTTGAAATTTTTTCTTGCAGCACTTCCGCCGTAAAAGGTTTTACGATATAATTATTAACGCCGGCTTTAACCGCTTCGACCACGTTTTCTTTTTTGGCTTCGGCAGTAACCATTAAAAAAGGTAGATCTTTGGTAGCTTCGTTTGCCCTTACATTTTTTAATAATTCTATGCCCGTCATTTCCGGCATATTCCAGTCCGAAATAACGAAATCGTAATTGCCGCCGTCGCCTATTTTTGCAAGAGCCGCCTGACCGTTTTCGGCTTCGTCCACATTCGTAAAACCTATCTGTTTCAATATATTTTTTATTATTCTTCTCATAGTAGAAAAATCGTCCACTACGAGAATTCTCATCGATAAATCTATCGCCATATTTAGTTATCCCCTGTTTATGCTAAAAAAATAAAATGTCCGCCGTTTTATTTTCAATAATATATAATAATAAAAATTTATATCTTAATCAATATGTTATTTGCACATTTTTAATAGTTATCTTTTACCGCATTTTTGGCGAGGCGTATTATCTCGCTTTCTTTAAAAGGCTTCTGTAAATAAGCAAAACTTCCCGCTATTTCATTTTTACCGGGAATATTAGACGATATAAGTATCACCGGAATCTTTTTAGTATCGTCGTTTTCTTTAAGATTCTTTAACAGCGTTATGCCGTCCATTTGGGGCATATTTAAATCGGTTACTATTAAGTTAATATCTTCTTTTATAGCTTTTTCCAGCGCCTCGAATCCGTCCTGCGCTGTCTTTACTTTGAACCCCGCTTCTTTAAAAGCTATAGTCAAAAATTTTACGACGACTATAGAATCTTCGACGATTAATACGGTATAATTTTTCATAACTTTAGCCTCTTTTACTTACTCTTTTTTGTATAGAGGGGTTTTGCCCAACCCTACCAACTTAAACAGGGAAGATATGGAATGGAGCGACTCCGAATGTCCTAAAAAAAGATATCCCCCCGGCTTTAAACTTTCGTATATATTTTCTATGGTTTTCTTTTTCGATTCCGCATCAAAATATATTATAACATTTCTGCATAAAACAATATCGAACGAACCGTATTTTTTAATTTCTTTAGCTTCTATAAGATTAAGGTTTCCAAAAACGGTCATATTTTTAATTTCGTCTTTAATTCTATATTCGTCTTCATCTGCTTTTTCGAAATATTTGCCCAAAATAGCCTGCGACGCATTTCTAAGCGTATAACCGTTGTATATGCCTTTTTTCGCAGATTCAATAACTTTTTCGCTTATATCGGTGCCTACTATTTCAAATTTTATTGCAGACGACGGAAAATTTTCTTTAATTAAAATTCCTATAGTATAAGGTTCTTCTCCCGTAGAACATGCAGCGCTCCATATTCTTATATTTTTAAAAGATTTATCGGCAGAAGATTGAACTATCTGCTTTAAAACGTCTACGAAAACTTCCAGCTGAGGCATATCCCTGAAAAAACTCGTTTCGTTTGTCGTTACGCTGTTTAAAAGTTCTTTTATTTCGGCGTTTTTAAACGGCGAATATTTTAAATAGTTGTAATAATCTTCAAAATTGGAAAGGTTTAAAACCGAAATCCTTCTGGACAGTCTCGTTTCCAGCAGATATTTCTTCTGGTCGGCGAAAAATATGCCGGATATTTCGTAAATAAAATCCTTCAGCTTCTTAAAAACATCATCGGATAAATTTAAATTAGAATATTCCATTAAAATTCGGTTTATTTATTATAATCAATTACTCGTTAATTAATTCTATTGAAAAATTCCTTAGATCTTCATCCTTTGAAGAATTATATTTTTTAATAATAGAATTAGATTTTTCTTTGTTTAAAACATGAATAGTTTTTAGAAGGGCAATTTTAACCATTTTGCTTTTTTCGGCGGGAAGCATGGAAACGAGTTTGTCGAAAACGTCTTTTGCGCCTGTTTTCTGAATAAGTTCCACGACTTTGTATCTGAAAATTTCTGAAAAACCGCCTGACTTCAGAGCGCCTAAATAAACCGGCGATTTTTTTTCTCCCGCCGATAAAAGCGATTCTAAATAGTTAAATCTTGTTTCTTCATCATTTTCTTCGAACAAAAAAGCCGTTTCTTCTTTATGTTTTGTTAAATCAAATTTAGCAAGACTTTTCGCAAGCAGTCTTTTTAGATTTAAAGATTTAAATTTAAATAAAGCAATTTTGGAATAAAAATCGGCTATTTGTTCAGCATTTAAGCTTATTTTATCGGAAGACAGTATTCTTAAGGAGTACTCTGCCGCTTTATCGTTTTTGGAAGAAATATTTTTGATAAAAAATTTAATATAATCTCCGTTTTTATCGTACGCAGCAAAGCCGGAAAGCGTTTCTACGTAGGCGTCTATTACGTCGGCATATTTCTCTTTAAGAAGATTAGCAAAAAATTTTTCGGTATATTTTGAAGCATATTGAAAATTCCCGATAAGTTTTACTGCAAATTTCCTGACGTCTCCGTTGGCATCTCCTATATAGCTTTCGATAACCTCTTTTATAAGTCTTCTTTCGTATAAAGTTCCGCTAAGTTTAGCCGAATATTTTAAAAGCAGAATTCTTACTTCGACAAAAAGTTTTTTGCCGCCGTAAAAAGCAAGCAGGTCGATTATGTCTTTATATGCGACTTCCGATAAAACGTCGATAAGAATATCCGTTTTACCGTTATATTCCGAAGAAGGACTTAACGTCATTAAAAATTCCGTTATAAATTTAGGCCTCGCTAATTTTTTTATTATTTCTTTAATGTATTTATACTCGTTTTCGTCTAAGTTTTCATTTTTTTTGTAATATTCAAAAATAAATTGAAACAGTTTTTTGGATTTTTTATGGTTCATAAGCGAAAAATAACATAAAATAGCGTCTATCGCATCTTTTTCTTCATAATCGCTTAACAGATATAAACTCATTTTCAGGTTCATTTTGGACAGGCGTATATACATTTTCGTTTTTACGCCGCCGCTTTCATCTGCGCCGCACTCGTCCGATATGCATAATTTATAAAGGCCTTTAAGAATATAAACTTTATCTAATTTATACTTAACGTTATTTTTTAAAACGTCAAGCAGAAAAACTATAATTTCGTCCCCGCCTATTTTAGAAAGAGACTCTATAATTACGTTTTTAACCACCCTGTCTTCGGCTTTTAAAAACAATTCTTTTAATGCGGGAAAAGCTTTTTTAAACTTCAGTTCCCCTGCGGCAAAAACGGCTGCCGACAGCACGAAAAAATTGCTTTTTGATTCTTTTAACGATTTAATCAGTATGCCGCCGAGGTCTATTTTTAATAAGCCGATGGATTCAAGAGCATTTGCTTTCGTAATTTCGTCTAAGCTTGACGCAAGCGTTTTTAAAACTTCTCTGGGCAGGTCGGACGGATTGAACTTTCCGTATCTTATTAATTCGGCTGTTATTCTGTCGTATTTTCCCTTATTTTTGCCTGCAAAATCGATTAAAAAGTTCCCGTCCTTCATCGCAAGCTGTTTAAGTACATCAAAAGCGTTCGACCTCAGCCTGATGCCTATATCGGAAGAAACCGCGGTATCCATTAATTTCTTAACTAATTCCTTTCTGTCGCGTCCTCCTGTTTTGTTTATTATCGCATCTTGCGCATACTCGGCAGTTTCTGGATTTTCGGAATCTAAAAGTTCCACTAATTTCTTTTTTTCGTCGATGTTTTCCGACTTAACGATTTTTTCGATTTCTTTCTTATTCATAGGCTTTTAATTTCGACCTCAATTTTAAAATTGATTTAGAATGAATCTGACATATTCTAGATTCGGTTAAATTTAAAATATGACCTATCTCTTTTAAAGTAAGTTCATCGTAATAATACATCATTAAAACATTTTTTTCAACTTCTTCAAGCATATCTATATATTTTATCAAAATATTTTTCTTTTCTTCCTTTAAAAGTACGTCGATAGCCGAAGGTTCTTTACTTTCTATAGTGTCTAAAGACTCAGACTTCGGCTTATCCATAGATATAAAATCTTTATCGTTTAAAAAAGAGGCTCCTCTTATTTTATAAAACATTTCGTTAAGTTCGTCTATTCCTATGCTTAATTCTTCCGCAATCTCTTTGTCCGAAGGCATTCTTCCAAGTTTCTGCTCTAATTTAGCATAAATTTTTTCTATTCTTCCGGAAAGTTCGCGGACGTTTCTCGGCATATAATCAAGCTTGCGGATATTGTCTAATATCGTGCCTTTTATCCGCGTCACGGCATAAAACCGAAAATTTTCGTTTTTTGACGGATCGAACTTTATAGCGGCATCTATTAATCCGAAAATTCCAAACTCTATAATATCGTCTTTATTTATGACGCCGTTAAATTTAAGCGACATAAAGTTAGCGACTTTATTTACGAGATTAAAATTTTCTTCTATTAATTTCTTTGACTTTTCGTCTATTTTTTGCATATGCGATTTTGCGGCAGTGCCTAAATTAAATTCCGGCACTGCAGTTAGTTAAGACAACGACGTCAGCAGTTTGTTGAGAAAGAACTGAATGTTGCCGTTAGATATTTTATTGTCTTTTTGAGACAATATATTATACGCCAATTTTTTAAAACATTGCGAAGATTTTGAATCGGGAAAAATGTTCGAAACGGGTCTCTGCATTATCACCGAACGCAAAAGATTATCGTCGCTTATAATATGTCCGAGATAATTTAAATTTACTTTAAGAAATTTATCTGAAACAAGACTTAGGTGTTTATAAACGTCCTTTGCTTCCCTTTCGCTTTTTACGTTATTAATTATAATAGAAAAATACTTTTCGCCGTATTTAGTGCTTAAAACTTTAATAAGCGCGTAAGCATCGGTAATGGAAGTAGGTTCCGGAGTAACTACGACGTATATTTCGCTTGCGGCAAGATTAAAATATAAAACGTTCGACGATATACCCGCTCCGGTGTCCACGAGAAGAACGTCTACAGGCTGTCCTCCGGCTTCTAAACTGCCTGCAAATTCGTCAAATCTCGACATAAGATTTATTTTCTGCGGTTCGGTAAGGTTAGAAAGTTCGGGTATTCCCGAAGATGCCGGAAGAATCATAATTCCGTTCTGGTCGGTCATTATAATATCGCTTAACTGCTTATCTCCGTATATAACCTGCGATATATTGTATTTCGGAATCATGCCCATCAAAACCGAAACATTTCCCAAACTCAGGTCTGCATCCATTATTATAACTCTTTTTCCCATAGAAGCAAAGCAATAGGCAAGATTGCAGACGATATTCGTTTTGCCTACTCCTCCTTTGCCGCTTGTAACCGAAATTATTTTAGTGTATGAATTGCCGTTTCCTTGTCTTCTCATTTTTTATATTCCTCAGTTCGATTTTGTTTCCATTTTGCGGCAGGGACGGAATTGAATTCTGCCCCTGCAGTTTATCCACGCGCATTTAGCTCCCCTCCTTTTTATAAGGAGGAGCGGCAGGCGCCGGCCTGCCGGGGTGGTTCAGAACTTCAAAACGACGCAGGTTTTGGAAAAAATAATGGGTAAATGTTGCCTGCGTTTGCTTCTTCGATATCTTCCGGAACGTTTTCGCCGTAAGACACGTAATCTACGGCGGAATCTTCAAGCATAAACAAGCCTGCAAGATTGCCTATGCCTTTAGATTCATCCGTTTTAGTTATAATAATTCCGTTAATTCCTATTTTATTCCTGAATGATTCATACGACCTTAAAGCGTCGATATGTTTAAAATGCGCAGGGACTGTAAGTTCTATATTGACCGAACCCTTCAGTCCTTCAAAAAATTTCGCGAGGGCGTTTAAACGGTAAACGTTATTATGGTTAACCGCAAACGTATCGATTATTACGACGTCCGAACGCGAACCGGCGATAAAAGCATTCAACCCGGAAGAATCCTTTGCTACCGTGAAATCTATTTTAAGCTTTCCGGCATAATTTTTTAAAGTTTCATATCCTCCCATCTTTATAGAATCTATAGAGCATAAAGAAACGTGAAGATTTTTCTCATAGATAAATTTAGAGCATAACTTTGCGGATGCGGACGTTTTACCGGAACCGCTGTTGCCGGCAACCGCTATTACTATTTTCCCGTCTAAAGAGCGGACAATTTTTTTTCTTTCGGTTTTTTTCTCTATTATCTTTTTGAAAAATTTCTTGAAATATTCGATTTTGTCTTCTTTTTTAAAATTAGATAATTTTATCCCTTTGAAAATTATATCTATCAATTTAGAAGATACGCTTCTGTCGAAAGAAATGCCGTCTAAATAAAGCAGCAAATCGTTTTCTTTCAGCCCTCCGCCTGACGTCCTATCGTTTTTAAGCAAATTCAAATCGAATTTTATTTCCTCCATGAAGTTTTTAATTTCTTCAAATTTAACGTTAAGCGCGTAATCTACTTTATCTTCGACTATACTGTCGAAATTTTCCTTTAAAAACCTGACATCGTCGTAAATAGGCGCAAGCACGTCTTTATTAAAAACCGATGTTTCGTCTTTTGGAGGCATTATATCTTCCTCTTTATAATCTATAGCCGCGATAACTTCAAGAAACGGTTTGCCGAAAAAACCGAGTTCTCCGGCTGCCCCGTTAACCTGCCTCGTAGAAATAATAACCGCATCTTCGCCGAGATCTTTTTTTATAAGATTTATCGCATCTTTAATGTCTAAAACTTCGTATCTTTTAATCTGCATAAAATTAAATAAATTAAAATGTTTTAAGATATTTCAATAGTACCGACAGGCTTAATTTTTATATTGGGCGAAATCTCTCCGGTAGAAACTACCGTTATGCCCGGTATTATTTCATTTAAAATATTTCTCAAAAAAAGCCTTATACGCGGCTGAGCCATAATAACGGGAGACTGACCCGAGTCTAAGGCTTTTTTTACGCCTTCTTTTACCGCCGAAATCATTTTGCCGTAATAAGAAGGGTCGATACCAGAATATCCCGAACCCTGCTCTTTAGTTTTATTATATTCGTTGAATATTAAGGTTTCCAAGTTTTTTCCAAGCATAAGAGGGTGAACCGCATTATCCTGTCCAAGCAATGTTTTAGTTATCGTCCTTTTTAAAGCGCTCCTTACGTATTCTGTAAGCAGAGTCGGATCTTTGGTATTGGGCGCATAATTATGCAGGGCTTCTACTATCGTAAGCATATCTTTAATCGGAACACCCTCCTGAAGAAGATTTTCCAAGACGTTCTGGACGGAACTGAGCGAAAGTACGCCTGGAATAAGCTCGTCAACTATTTTTGGATATTTAGAGGTAAGTATATCGAGAAGTTTTTGTACATCCTGTCTGGTAAGCAGTTCGGCAGCATTGTTTTTAATAATCTCGACTATGTGGGTCGCTATAACGGCAGGTATTTCCACTACCGTCCATCCCGCCATTATCGCTTTCTGCTTCAATCCTTCGTCTATCCATAGGGCCGGCAGATTAAACGCCGGCTCTTTCGTAACTACGCCGGGAATATTTTCGGAAACGGTCCCCGGGTTCATGGCAAGAAGTTTGTTCGGCATAGTTTCGTATCTTGCGGTTTCTATACCCTTAATCAAGAAAATATATTCGTTGGGTTTTAAATTTAGATTATCTTTAATATGAATAGGCGGAACTATAATACCCATATCGGATGCAAGCTGTTTCCTTATGCCTTTTATCCTTTCCAAAAGTTCGCCGCTTCTGGAAGCATCTACATACGGTATAAGGTTATATCCTACTTCAAGCTCAAGAATATCTATCTGCATAGCATTTTCAATTATCTGCGATTCAGGAATTTCTTTCTTCTCTTCGGCCGTTTTTTTGGCGGTTTCCGTTTTTTTCTTAGCTGATTCCCTTACTATTATATAACCCGTTAAAGCTGCTATAGCCGCAAACAAAATAAAAGGCCAGTGGGGAAGACCCGGAATAATTCCGAAAAAAAACAGTATGCCGGCAGCTGTATAAAGCACTCTCGGATTAGATATAAACTGACTTGAAAAATCTTTAGACAGGTCGCTTTCGCGGCTTGCCCTCGTCATTATAATACCTGCGGAAGTCGAAACTATTAAGGCCGGAATCTGCGCCACCAAGCCTTCGCCTACCGTAAGAAGAGTATAATCAGAAGCGGCCTGTAAAATCGTCATATGATGCTGAAATATTCCTATAAGAAGTCCGCCGATTATGTTTACTATAATAATGATTATAGCGGCTACTACGTCTCCCCTTACGAATTTGCTTGCGCCGTCCATAGAACCGTAAAAGTCCACTTCCTTAGTTAAATCCAATCTTTTTTTCCTTGCCTCCGCATCGGTTATAAAACCTGAATTGAGTTCGGCGTCTATAGACATCTGTTTTCCTGGCAGTGCGTCTAAAGTAAATCTTGCGGATACTTCGGCAACTCTGGTCGCGCCCTTTGTAATAACGAGGAAATTTATTACTATAAAAATTATAAATATTACTATTCCTACCGCAAAGTTTCCGCCCACGACGAACTGTCCGAAAGACTGTATGACAACGCCGGCGGCATCTGGACCTTTGTAGCCGTAAAGAAGTATAAGCCTTGTAGCTGCTATCTCCAAAGAAAGACGGAAAAGAGTAGCCACTAAAAGAATAGTCGGAAAAACCGAAAATTCCAACGGCCTTAAAACGTAAATAGAAATAAGAAGAATTATTATGCCGAAAGATATCGAAAAAGTCAGGAATATATCAAGCATCCACGTAGTTATAGGTATAACCATAAGCCCTATAACCATCATGAAAAGGAGCGCCAGCATTACGTCGGTATTTCTGAAAAATATATTGCGGGGCATAGCCGCCGCGTTTTCCGCTCTTTCAGCCATTTTTTAAATAAAACTCCAAATACGTTTAAATTTCTGATTAGTGGTATATAGATGGGCGAGTATTTCGGCTACCGCTTTATAAAGCGATGCCGGAATCGCCTGTCCGGGTTCGCACGTTTCGTAAAGCGCGCGCGCCACCATTTTATTTTCAACCGTCGGAATATCGTTATCCCTTGCTATTTTTTTAATAAGCATAGCAAGGTTATCCGCGCCTTTTGCAATCACTACGGGGGCGTTGTGTTTTTTATTGTCGTATTTTAAGGCTACCGCAAAATGCGTCGGGTTGGTAATTACTACATGGGCATTTTTAACCTCTTTTAAAATTCTTCTTCTTGCGATTTCCCTCTGCATTTTTCTTATTTTTCCTTTAACTTGCTGGTCTCCTTCAAACTGTTTGGCTTCGTCTTTTACTTCCTGTTTAGTCATCATCAGGCCTTTATTATACTTGTATTTCTGGAAAAAATAATCGGCTATCGCGAGAACTATCAATGCCATAATTATGTTAAAAAAAAGTTTATAAATAATTTTAACCGTAAAAACAGCATCGTATGAAGGTGTCATATATTCTAATACCAATATCTTTTTTAAATAAGGAGCGATAGTAAAATATGCAATAGCCGTCAATACGAAAAATTTAAAAATAGATTTTACGAGTTCGTTTAAAGACTGAAGAGAAAAAAATCTTTTAACGCCTGAAACAGGGTCTATTCTTGTAATATCGGGAATAAGCGGTTCAAACGTCAGTAAAAACCCTACCTGGGCGAGATTAGAAATTAACGAGGCAAACAATACCAATAAAATAAAAGGAAGAATAGCGTATGTTACGGTATAAATTAAACCGTAGATAATTTTTATACATTCAGTATAGCCTAAATTTAAATTAGAGAAATTAGATAAAAAATATACCAAGCGGTCGTCGATAACGTTTCCTATATGGGAAATATTAAAATAAAGATATATAATTACGGCGACGAAAACGAAAGCGGTAGTTACCTCTCTCGATTTCATTACCTGCCCTTTTTCCCTTGCATCCTGAATACGTTTAGGAGTGGGCTGTTCCGACTTGTCGAACTGATCTTCCGCCATTTTTAATTTACTACATTAATTATTAATTGTTATGTATTTTATTTTACTGTTATTTTTTAATATATACCATATAATTTATCATATGATTAAATTCCGTTTTTAAGCCGCCGAAAGACTGCATTACATAATCGGTAAAATAGGGCACGCTGACATAAAGCATAAGTAATCCGACGGCTATAGTTATAGGAAAACCTACTGCAAAAATATTAAATTGCGGCGCGATTCTTCCCATAAGAGCAATAATTACGTTTAATATAACCGCTACTAAAACAATAGGGATGCTTAAATCCAAGCCTATTAAAAAAATGTCGTTAGACCTTAACACCAGATATTGAAAAATATGCGGCGAAAAATTTACGAAAGTCAGAGGGATAGTTTGAAAACTTCTGTATATTCCTTCTATTACAAAGAAAAAAGCGGACGTCTGGATAAAAATTATAAGAGCGACGTAGTTCTGCAAATTCGATATTAAAGAAACCTGCTGATTAGACATAAGGGGGTTTATAAGGCTTATCATTCCGAAACCTACCTGAATGCTTATAAGCTGTCCTGCAACTTCTACGCCGGTAAAAATTATAAGAACTAAAAATCCGAAAATAATACCTATTAGAGCTTGGGAAATAACGGCTAAAATAAGCTCCGGCAAGTTTAGGTGGGGGATTATCTGGGTTTTAACTACCAAAGGATAGACTATTAACGACATGAAAAAAGCCAGGCCTATCTTTGCCCAGTTCGGGACGGAAGAACTGCCTATAAAAGGAAGAGCGACTATCATTGCAATAATCCTGAAAAATATCAGCATAAATTCGATTAAAAGATAGCGATGTATTATAATTGACGGCAAATCAGCTTCCTCCCCTTATATATTCCGGAAAATGAGAGAAAATTACCGTAGCAAAATTTCCCATAACGTTCAGCATCCACGGTCCGAAAATAAGCAAAACTATTATAACTACAATAATTTTAGGAACAAAAGTAAGCGTCTGGTCCTGAAGCTGCGTAACGGCCTGAAACATGCTTATAAGTATTCCTATCGCAAGGCTCGCTATAAGCGGAGGCGCGCTTAAATATAAAACCGTAAGTATTACTTTTTGAATTATAAAATTAACGAACGCCGCAGACATATTTTCGTCAGATTTAAAAGTTAACTTGGTGAAGCATCCCGTCGGACATCGGCCGACTCCCCTCCTTTAAAAAGAAGGGGGGTTAAGAGGAAATTCAATTCCGTCCGCCTTCACCGCAAATCGCAAAACTACAGAGGACGGAATTCTATCCCTATAGCAAATTTACCGCTAAGTATGAAAACTCTGCACAAGCGAACCTATTACCAAATACCAGCCGTTTACCATAACGAAAAGCATGAGCTTAAAAGGAAGCGATATCATGGTCGGCGGCAGCATCATCATTCCCATCGACATTAAAAGACTTGAAACTACAAGATCCAATATCAAAAAAGGAAGGTATATAAGAAAACTTATCTCGAACGCAGTAGTAAGTTCGCTCACTATAAATGCCGGCACGAGAACGTAAGTCGGCACGTCTTTAGGCGATTTAATATTTTTTATTTTAGACATTTTAACGAAAAGTTCCAAATCTTTAAGTCTAGTCTGTTTTAGCATAAAACCCCTTACCGGCTGAATTCCTATTTTATAAGCTTTTTTAATTCCTATAAAGCCTTTGCTGTAGGGAACGTAAGCATTTTTATATACCGAACTTATAACCGGCGCCATTATAAAAAATGTAAGAAAAAGACTTAACCCTATTATGACCTGATTAGGCGGTTCCGTCGTAAGCCCCATGGAAGTTCTTAGAAACGACAATACCACGACTATCCTGACGAACGAAGTCATCATAATCAGTATGGAAGGAGCTATCGAAATGACCGTGAAAATAAGAAGTATCTGGATAAGCATAGATACCTGCGAATGTGCGGCATGACCCGTCATAGTTATTGCAGGCAAAGCTAAAAGCGAAGTGTTTTTAAAGCTTTTTACTTTTAACATCGCTCTCCATCAACCCTTTAAGTCTTTCTTCTATATCAAAAAATATATTATCGGCTTTGTTTTTAAATTTGGCTTCGTTGATATTTTTTACTTTGCCGGATTTATCTAAAGCATCTGCGGCGGCATTTTCGGGATGATCCGATCTTCCGCCGACCTTTTCCCTCATAACGTCCGCAAATCTGCCGTAGGTTTTTACGGCGGGCGAAGAACTGACGAACGGAGTGTTTAAAACATTTCCGGCATCGTCCAAACCGGCGTTCCCGTAAACTGGCGTTTCATCGTATTCCGCATAAACTTCAGGGCTGAATTGTTTGGCGCTTTTTCCTTTAATTTCTTTCGATTCTTTTATTTCTTTTGCCGGAGTTTTGTCTTGGCGGTCTGAATAATCGGAAATTACGGAATTTTGCAGAGCCGGAACTCCATCTAAACGTCCTATCATCTGAATATTGGAAGGCGAAACTCCTACTAAAAAAAATTCTTTATTTACTCCTATCAGCAGAATAGATTTTTTATTGCCTAGATTAATAGATGATATTATTTTCAGGCTGTTTATTTTTTCTTTCGCGGAAACCCTGTTTCTGAATTTATTCATAAAGAAATATATGCCGTAAATCATGCCTATTATAAGCGCTAAATATACTACGGTTTTAACGGCTTCAAGACCCATATTTAAACCGGCCGGATTTTTTAAAGAAGAATTTTTTAAATTTAAATGTTTTGCATTGGAAAAAGCGCCGGCATTTGGCTTGCCGGAAGGTTCAGGTTTAGGAGGATTTTTCGATTTTGCTTTATTAATTTTACCTGCGGCGGCGCTATTAACCAAAACGGCATTTTTCTTGCCTACGTTTTTAAATATATCGGCCGGAAAATCGTGGACTATTTTAATAACTAAATAATTGCGGTAAAAAGAAGCAAAAACGTCTTTCCGTGCTATTCTAAGATTTTTATTAAAATAAACGACGGCATCCAACTCAGAATTGCCAGCCGGTATAATTTCGGCAGCCTTAAAAAGCCTGCTGCCTTTAAAATTTACGAACTTGGACTGCCGTGCGGTTCCATAAGAATCCGTATTATTAAAAACGGCTTCAAATCCGTATTTTTTAAAAACCATATTTTTTAAAACTTTTTGCGGTTTTCCGTTAAATTTGAACCATATAAAATAAGAATTGTTTTTTCTGCTTTCCGAAACCGAAATTCCTTTTAGCGTCAAAACGTTTTCGGCATATGCTTTATTAAAGGCGGCGGCAAAAAAAACCAAAACCGCCGAAATAAAACAAAAAATATAAAAAAACGATTTAATTTTATTCATATTAAGTATATTAAACATATTAAAGTTTTTTAACTCTTTCTACCGGACTTATAATGTCCGTCAGCCTGACGCCGAATTTATCGTTGACCAAAACGACCTCCCCCCTCGCCATAAGTTTGCCGTTAACATATATATCCAAAGGCTCGCCGGCAAGTTTTGCAAGTTCTATGACCGAACCCTGTCCAAGCTGAAGCATATCGTTGATAACCATCTTTGTCCTTCCCAGTTCTACCGATATAGTAAGAGGTATATCGAGAATAAAATCTAAATTTTTTGGCGGTTCGGTGGTTTTATCGGATTCGTCGAACGACGCAAATTCTAATTTTTTTACGGGTTTCTTAGGGGCGGGCGGCGCAGTTTCATTTTTTGAAGGCTTAATATCTTCGACCCCTAAATCTAAAGCGTCAGATGCTCCGGCTGTTCCGGTGCCGTTTCCCGTTTTGCTTTGTTCCGCCGGTGCGCTTTCGGAGGAAGCATTTGCTCCTGCGCCGGCATTAGCCGCTTCTTCCTCTTTAAAAGCATCATCCCAGCTGATATTGTCGTCTTCGTCATCAGGAGGCGCAGCGGTTTCCTTATCCTGAACGCCTTCTCCCGCTTTTTTTTCTAATTCTTCGGTCTTATTTTCTTCACTCATAATAGCCCTCTTTGCCCAACGGTATGTCGGAAATTATTTTTACGGCAAAATTATTGTTTATTTTACCCGGATAAGCAATAAATTTTGGCAGGTTTTCTATATCCACCACTAACGGATCTTCTATTCTTTTGTCTAACACGATGACGTCGCCTTTTTTGATTTTCAAAAAATCGCGGGAGTTTATACTCGTCTTTCCGACATCTACTCTTATATTAAGTTCCGATTCTTTAAGTCTTTCTTTAAATCTTTCTATCCATCTGTGATCGACTTCAAGCTGTTCGCTTTGAAATCCGCTGTAAAGTTTTTCTTTAATCGGTTCTATCATAGAATAAGGTATGCATATCATGAACTTAGAAACGGCGCCTTCTATGTCCACCTCGAATCTGCTTATAATTACGACCTCCGTAGGTGTAACTATAGTAGCAAACTGAGGATTTATTTCGCTTCTTTGAAATTCTATTTCTATAGGCGAAACAGGAGTCCATGCGGTTTTCATAGCATTGAAAGCCATATCGGTTATTTTTTTAATCAGCTTATTTTCAATTGGCGAAAAATCCCTTCCTTCTATTTTTACGTGCAGGTCGGTAGTGCCGCCGAAAAAAATATCTATCAGATTATATACCAATCTTGCGTCTAAAACGAAAATAGCATAGCCGCGAAGAGGCGGCATTTTAAAAATAGTCAGGCTCGTAGGAAGCGGAATATTTTTTAAAAACTCCCCGAATTTCTGCATATCAACGGAAGTAGCCGTTATTTCCGCAACTTTTCTGAGGGCGGAGGTCAAATCGTTTCTTAAAAGACGGGCAAATCTTTCGTTGATTATTTCGAGAGTGGGCATCCTGCCCCTGACTATCCTATCCTGAGAAGTTAAATCGTATGATTTAATACCCCCGGCGTTTTCCTCTTTTTTTTCCGATTCTATCGCTCCGGAAGATATGCCTCTCAGCAGAGCGTTAACTTCGTCCTGTGATAATATTTCAGCCATATTTTTTTTATTGAACTAAATAATTATTGAAATATACGCCTGTTACGGTACCGTCTCCAAGAAGCTGATTAAGGCTCCTCGCTATCTGGTGCCTTAAAGATAGCTGTCCTTGCGGACTTTTTATTTCTTTAGACGTTTTAGAACTTAAAATCATGATTATACGGTTTCTTACCTGGGGCGTAAGCTGTTTAAATGTGGCTACGTTAGCGCCCGGCTTTAGTTCTATAGACATAGAAACTTTTACGTAAGCCGTTCTGTTCGTGTTTGCAAGATTAGTCAAAAACGACTTAAGTTTCATCATAGGTCCCGGCTGCATATTGGAAAGAGCCGCCGGTTTATTAACCTGAGTTTTACCCTTTTTTGCCAATAAAAAATGGTAAGCAGCGAAACCGCCGCCTCCCAGTATAAGCAAAAGCGGAATAATAATAAACAATAGTTTTTTCTTTCCGCCTTTTTTTTTAGATGCCTCTAACTGCGAGATAGTCGACATTTCTTCGTCGTCGCCGCTGCCCATCTCCTTTTTAGTTTTGCCGTTATCGTTGACAGCCATAAACCGCCTCCAAAATTAAATTTATACAAATATCCTTGTAAATAGACTATGCAATATTTATGCCATATTGTTTAAAATTATTATATTTATGTAATTTTAATCTAATAATTTAACAAAATCAACATCTTATTAAAATATGACAAGCTGATAGATTATTTAAACCGTATAAACATCTATTGGGAAAAGTATTAAATATCGTCATTTTTCTGACGCTATCTAATTTTTCGTCAAATAATTTAAATTAATTTTAATAGATTTTATACTCAATAGCAATTTTTAAATGAAGGCGTAATAGAGTTTTTTGATTGCGGAAAATTAATCCGGCAGTTTTAATCGGTATATATTATATTATTTGCCGGCTATGGCATTGGTGAAAAAAATAGCGGATTTTACGGGCATCCTTGAAATTACGGCTGAAGCGGTCTTTGCGGTCATGTGCGACAAAATGTATATTGCGACGCTTTTATTAATGCCCGGAAGGATAGCGGCGGCTTTCCTTGGACTCATGGAAGAATAAACCGGAATTAAATTTTTTATTTTGGCTTGCTGGGCGGCTTTTATGTGATGGATTTTAGACTCTATCTCTTTTAACTGCTTTACTTCGGATTTTATCTGCTCTTTAAGGACTTTAACCTCCTGCTTTTCCGCGGAAGCGCTTGAAGCATAAGCCGAAGCCGGCTTGAAACAGAAGCACGCGTAAAACGGAAGAAGGATAAAAGCTAAAACGCCGATTACTCTTATTAACTTACCGCCGACTGTTATTGTTTTCTTCATATTATATATATTATAGTATTTATTCTCTTATAAAACGGTTGGAAGCAAAATCCGAAACTGCGGCTTCTTCCCTTTTTAATTCGTTAATTTTATCTATCGCAAGATGTTTTTCTTTAAGTTTATTTATTTTTTCATATTCCATTTTAGCTTGAATAACGGATTTTTTTTTAATTTCAAGTTCTCGCTCTGCCGTTTCTTGAGCAAAAAGCAGTTCTTTCAGTTTAGACTGAAGAGATTTGTATCCGGATTCAAGCATATTGTAGCCGTATATATCGGAGATACCGGCAATCTGCGCCGAATACGATTCATTAAAAGACTGCAAAGATTTTTGAACGTCGAATATAGCTAAATTTATCAGCGCAACCCGTTTCTGAACTTCGGAAAGTTCGGCGTATTTTTTATCTAGAATCGTTTTTCGGTGGTTTAATATGTTCTGAAATTTAAAGGCCATAGGTTAATTTGCTTCAATGGACGGAATTAAATTCCTCTTTCCCGCGTCATACGTGCGTTTTTAAATTTATACGAAATAATCCACTAAAGCATTTGGATTACCGTATCTTAAACCGTTTGCTCCGGCTGAAACCGCTTGCGTTTCTGCCGTTCCGTTTGAAAACCTCGAATTATAACCCGAAACGCCGGACTCAAAAGAATTATTAAAAGACTCGTTTGCACCGCCGCCGTTTCCGTTATTATAACCCGAACCGGTGCTTATATTCAAGTTTATCGTGGAAAAACCCTGATTTTTAAGAGCGTTTTGGAGAGAATCCGAAGATGCCTGAATCGCATTTTTTGCCGCTTCGTTTTGAGCAAGCATATTGACGGTTATAGCGCCGCCGGAAACAGCTTGATTAAATGCGTTCAAAGAATTGGCCGGATTTAACGAAATATTTATTTTGACCGAGCCTAGCGAAGCCGGATTTAAAGTAATAGTAGCCGACTGAACGTTTCTTCTCAGCATGAACATAACCGAGTTGATAGTCAAAGAAGCGGCGGTTTCCCCTGCGGCGTCGTCTTCGAGCCCTGACACGCCGCTGCCCGTCAAGCCGAAACCTGCTGAATTGCCGCCTGAAGCCGAAAGCGAACCGGAACCTGCTGCGCCTGAAACGGACGAACCTGCTGCGCCGAAAAGGTTGGAAGATAAAGTTCCCGAATCTCCGGCTTTTAAACTGCCGGCAGCGTTAATTACCGAAGATGCAGCGGAGCCCGACAAAGATAAACCCTCTGCGGAAGAATTTTTAATATTTTCGGAATTAAGAACGTTGTTTTTAATATCTTCGATAAGCGTTTTTGCGTTTTGAGCGTTTATAATGCCCATATTTACGTTAGTTTTTACGCCGTTATTTGCGGCGTTAAT
>JBMFVW010000017.1:10906-34301 GCA_049965795.1 Candidatus Acidulodesulfobacterium sp. | reverse complement strand
ATAATAAATATAGCCGCTGCTGCCTGAAGTTTCGTGTATAATCGGAGAAGTATAATTAATCTGCAAAAGTGCATATGAATTTTTTATAAAACCGCCAAAAATTAATATTAATACTGCTAACACGGTTATGGTTTGTAACTTAAAAGCAGTTTTGTTATGTTTTTTCATAAAGATAAACCTCTTTAAATTTATTCTGTTTATCGTAACTATTGCTGATTATAGCCTATCTGCTCCGGAAACGGTCCGTAAGTAAAAAACATCCCTGCTTCTACTGATTCGCCTATCATCTTTCCGTCAAGGTTTTTATCGGCTATTACCTCTATTTCACCGTTATAACATTTATATTGTGTAATATTATAACCGTTGGGGCAACTTCCATATATCCCTATATATTCAAATCCAAAATTAGCGTTATTTACTACACCGGCAGAAAAATTCATAGATGCAAGCGAGAAAGAATTCGAATCAACTGCAGATAGCACTGGACATGTGCCAATAGCACCGCCGTATGCCTGAACAGAATTTACGCCGTTTGAATAATAGCATACATTTGATGCAGGCAAACCTATATTGAAATTAGTAGGAGCGGCATCCGTGCCTAACTGTGATAAAACAAAATTCATCGCAGAATTAGATACGTTCAAAGTCTGTTCAGAACTGGTAATATTGCCGGCGTTTATAATATCGGAACCCGTAGTTTCAATAGCCACTGCGGCCAAAATTCCAAGTATGGCTATTATCAATATAACCGTTACCAGTGCTATACCGTCGCTGTTTAAAATTAATTTTTTATTAATATTCTTATTCATAATTAACTTCCGTAATAAACATTTCTTAAAAATATATTGGAACTTAGCGTTTTTAATATATTATTTCCTACGGTCTGTCCCGCATTTCCGATTGCACCCGTTCCGTTTGCATTAGAATTATAAGGAACATCGACGCTGTATGCCGGAGAATCCGACAGGGCAGCGCTGGATTCGCCTGTTATAGTTAAAATATAGGTATTATAAACCGCTTTATATTGGACGGTATAAGGCAAAACAGGAAATGAAGAAAAGTTTGTATTAGAATTACCGAGAGGAGTCAAGCTGAAACTATATATATAGTTTGAAAGCGAAACAGTGCTGTTTGCCTGGCATACCGGCATTGCGTCTATATTGGGCGGAGACTGCACAGTGCATTTGTATATATGCCCCGGTTTATCGAAAGGATAATTAAAACTATATGTGCACCACTCTCCATTAGAAAAATTTTCCAAATTGCCGCCGTTCGGACATGCGCCGTTAGTTGATTTATAGCCGTTACTCCAATAAAAAAGAAACTGTTCCGCTCCGGACGGCTGAAGAGCGACCGAAATACTTGCACTTGACGGCAAATTCGGAGGCGTAGGATTCATCTGCTCGCAGGCACTATCTACTCCGTGATTAAATTGAAGCTCATCGTTAATGCTGTCTATATGCGTAATACACAATTGTTTAACGGCATTACTTGATGGTACTGCATTAGAAACATTTACAATTTCACCTGGTTGGAAATCAGATATACTGCAGGATGAATTCAGTTGAAATTCTGTTCCGGTAGGATTGCTTATGGTGCATCCTGCTCCCAGATTCATAAGGGACGGACTGGTTTGAGGCGGCGGAAAATACGAAATTTCTACTTCATAGGGATAAGTAACGCCTCCGTAAGTCTGGGACGGAATAATTAAAACGGGTAAGACGGAGGATGTATTATCGACAAAAACTTTCTGACCCTCATCGAAACCGGCCAATCTGAGGGAATATCTTGCGCTATTAAATGCGACGTTAAGATTCTGCTGTTCGGTTGACACCGACCTGCTTAACCTTATGACGCCGGACTGGGTCAGCAGTATAAAACCTGCAGCCGCTACTACTATAACGGAAATAGCCAGCGCTATAATTAATTCGATAAGCGTCAACCCTTTTTCGTTATTTAATATCTTAAAGGGAATATAAATATTTTTTCTGTTCATATTTATTATTTTTATAGATATTTAAACTTAATAATCGTATTATTAAATCATTAATTTCTTTTTTATGATATTACGTCGTTCATCACGATCAAGTGCTGAGCATACTGTCCGCCGCCGTCCAACCTGCATACTAATCCGCCGTCCTGCCAGCAAACTTCTACTACGGCATTTAATACCTCCGAAGAAGTTTGAGCGGCATTTTGATTTAATATAAACATTACCGTATAAGGCAATGTTACTCCGTTATCTACGTTTTCGGCTGGACTTCCTGCCTGAGGCGCATCCTGCGGACTTATTTCGTATTCATAACATATACCCCCGCTAAAACTGCTGGGACATTTTGTAGAAATTTGTGTAGCGCCGTAAGAAGGCGACGGCAGGTAGCTTGTAAAATCTGCCTCTAAGTTAGCTGGCCCTTGCGTTTCGCCTATATAATTTAGCTGGCTGACTTCCGCCTGCGCTATAGCCGTTGCTGTATTTATCTTGCCCGCCGTCGCATTATTATTTGTAAGAGCTACCGAAAGCGCCATTACTCCCAAAAACCCGACGGTAAGTATTACCATAGCTATCATTACTTCGAGAAGAGAAGCTCCGCTATTGTTTTTTATCGATATGAAAGTTTTCATAGCTATAAAATTTTATTTTAAAAATCCTATTTTTGTTTTATATAAATAATTATACCATTGTACAAAAAAAAGTCAAAATTTATTAATTTATTATATAACTTAATATAAAATTGTAACCGAAACGTAACATAAATTTAACATAAATGAAACATAAATTTAACATAAATTTAACTTGCCAAATTGTTTTACTTAATTTATTATAAATTTATTACGTAAAAAATATAACAGTATATAATTTTTAACTTTATTTGACTTTATTAAAATTATTTTATTTTGGAGGTTTTATGGCGAGTTTAAACAAAGTAATGCTTATAGGCAATCTTGGGAAAGACCCCGAGCTGCGGTACACGCCCGACGGTTTGGCTATTTTAAAGTTTTCCATTGCAACGTCTGAGTATTTTAACGATAAATCAGGCAATAAAACGGAAAAAACTACTTGGCACAATATAGTAGTATTCGGAAAAATAGCTCAAACTCTTGCAAACTACCTTAGCAAGGGAAAACAGGTTTTCGTAGAAGGCAGAATTAACAACCGTTCCTACGATAAACAGGACGGAACTAAAGGATATATTAGCGAGGTAATCGCCAACAATATCGTTATGCTCGGTACGAAAGGCGCCGGAGGCGGAGGAGGCACTGAATCGGCCGACACAGATTATGCTCAGACGGCAGCCGAATACGGATATTCGGGACAATCAGCCAATTCATACGGCGGCGGTTCAGCAGCCGGCGGCGCATCTTCTAATCAGCCAAACGAAGACGACGATATTCCGTTTTGATCTGTACCTATTATTAAAGTGTAACAATTTTTAATATAAGTCGTTAAATTGCTTAGATGTTGCATTTTTTAAGACTAAATCAATTTGTAAATAATTGTTAATTTATCTGGTAAGCATATCAGCTTTGACCTATAGGACAATTTTTAGTAAAATTGATATTAAAAACTTATGTCGATATAATTTATATTTTTCTAATGATATTTTCAGTTTTTTGTTCCAATAGGTATTACGGCGGAAAAATCTACGCTAAAAATTATCAATAATTTAATGTACTTTTTAATGTCGTTATCTTTAAAGACAGCACAATAAAAATATGAATCATCCAGTAATAAGCAAACAAATAAATAAAGAGCAGATTAATATTATGAAAAATGATACGGAAGCCTTCTTATCATTTTTAGAAGATCAAAACGATGGCATAGTTATTCATATGCTGGAAAAATTAGGAAGATTAGAAAATGGGCATAGTAAGCTGCCATTATTGAATTTATTAAACAATAAGAATGAAACTATTAGATCTCTTGCTATAAAAAATCTTGCGAAAATAGGTGATGTTTCTTTATTAGATACTTTCATAAATTTTGCAAAACAAGATGAAAGTACGGAGGTTAGGCGCGAATCTGTTTCTGCTATTGGAAGATTAAAAAATGAAAAAACAATACCGATTCTAATTAAATTACTATCAGATAAAGATCCAAAAGTTGTAATGCAGGCTATAAGAGGACTACTTGTTTTTTCAAATAATAATCAAGTAAAAAAAGAATTATCAAAGTTACTAGAACATCCCAATGAATTAATTAAGGAAGTTATTGGCAAAGAGATTAATGGTGTTAACTATAGCTCAAAAAATAATGGAAAGCATGATGAATTTCCGGCCTATCTTAAAAATACAATTGTTCAAGGTGATGTTATAGAAACATTAAAATATGTTCCCGACGAATCTATTCATCTAACTTTTACTTCACCGCCTTATTACAATGCCAGAGATTATTCAATTTATCAGAGTTATAATGAGTATTTGAAATTTTTAGAGGAAGTTTTTAAAGAAGTTCACAGAGTTACTAAAGAGGGTAGATTTTTTGTCTTAAACACTTCTCCAATAATCATTCCAAGAATTAGTAGAGCTCACGCAAGCAAAAGATATGCAATCCCTTATGATATTCATCCCTTATTAGTAAAAATGGGATGGGAGTTTATCGATGATATTGTATGGGTAAAACCAGAGGCAAGCGTAAAAAATAGAAATGCCGGTTTTTTACAACATCGAAAGCCTTTGGCATATAAGCCAAACGCTATTTCTGAAATGCTAATGGTCTATAGGAAAAAAACAGACAAATTAATTGATTGGAATATACACCAATATAGTTGGGAAAAGGTTAAAAAAAGTAAGGTCTTAGATAAATATGAAACAACAAATGTTTGGCATATTGATCCAACCTTTGACAAGGTTCACAGTGCGGTTTTTCCTATAGAGTTGTGTAACAGGGTTATTAAATACTATTCATTTGTTGATGATTTAATATTTGATCCATTTGCAGGAAGCGGAACAGCTGGTCGGGCAGCTGCTAATTTAGATAGATATTTCTTTTTAACAGAAAAAGAAATAAAATATGTAAATCGCATGAAAGAAGATTTGATCAAAAATACTAACCTATTTAGCCCAAAAGAAGCTGGGCCAAAATTTGTCGATATAAATAATTTTATAGCTTTAACTAAGGGAAAAATTTGACAATAACAGAACAAGTTGCAAAAAATATAATAAAAAAATTACTAAAGGGTGAGGATTACCGGATTGAAGTCGTTACCCTTATCAATGCTGAATTTTTACAGTTTGCAATTAATTTTTTCAAAAATATTGTCGATGCAAAGTTAAAAAGCAAAGATATTACGGTTGATTGGTATAAAAAAGCATTTTTAAATCCGAATCTGCCAGCGAAAGAAATTGCTATTAATTCAGGTCTCAACAAAAAGACGATTCACAATATGTTTAATTCATCAACTAAAGAGATAGTAATTGGCGCATCTAATGAACATTATGATTTGCTTTATGAATCTATTAAAAACCTTATTGATACTGAACACGATATTTACTTAACCCTAACAATTAAATTTAAGGGTGTTAGTGTTGATCTTAATGTTAGCGAAAGTCTAATAGTGATAAATACCCTGGCTGTAAAGAGAGCTGAGTTAAGGGGTGGTCTTTGGAGTGCCGCAGGGAAAAGGGTTGAAAAACCATTAATGCAAACATTATGTAAATTATATGACGTACCTGAACAAAACTATGCTTTGAAAATAAAACGGGAAGAAATTAAAGAAGATAATTTTGAAAGAGAAATTGATTTTTACCTAGTAGAAGGAAAAAATCAATACAAATGCGAAGTAAAATTGATGGGAAGAGGAAATCCGGAAAGCGCAGATACGGTTATAGCAAGGGATAGTAAGGTTTTTGTAGCCGATAAACTTTCTGAGACTAATAAAAAGCAATTAAACAGCCGAAAAGTCGAATGGGTTGAATTAAGGAGTAATAGTGGCTTCGAGAGATTTGATACTATATTAAAAAATTTGAAAATTCCTCATGCGAAATTACCAAAAAATATTGATAAAAAATTAGAACTTATATTTAAGGAAATTTTTAAATAAAGAATTGCGATATTGTCAATATAACAAAAGTATTAATTAATTAATTTTTAATAATTGTACAATATTTCTTGAAATTATAAAATTTAAAACTGAAACTGAAACTGATTTATTTTATTGGAATAATTAATTTATTAGGTGAATGGAACTGTTTTAAAAATTATATCAAAAACGGCGGAGGTAAACTAATTTTACGTCCGCCGTTTTTGCTTATTAAATATAATAATTTAGTAGCTATTAAACATCGTAATATAACGCAAATTCATAAGGAACCGGCCTCATACGGACGGGATTTACGTCGTTTTCCATTTTGCGTTCAATCCATGCCTTAATTAAATCTTCCGTAAATACTCCGCCTTCAAGTAAAAATTTATGGTCTTTGTCAAGTTCTTTAAGCGCATCTTCGAGAGAGCCCGGAGCGACGGGAATATTTTTAAGCTCTTTTTTGGAAAGAGTAAACAGGTCTTTATCTACGGGATTGCCCGGTTTTATTTTATTTTTAATGCCGTCTAATCCTGCCATAAGGAGCGCAGAAAAAGCAATATATCCGTTTGCGGTCGGATCCGGCGTCCTGTATTCTATTCTCTTTGCTTTAGGCGAGTTTGAATACATAGGAATTCTTATTGCGGCGCTTCTGTTTCTGGAAGAGTAAACAAAATTGACCGGAGCTTCAAAACCCGGCACCAATCTTTTATAAGAATTTGTAGTAGGATTAGTAAAGGCGCATAATGCTTTTGCATGTTTTAAAATTCCGCCTATATAGTACATAGCCAATTCTGAAAGTCCTGCATATTCTTTTCCTGGAAAAAGAGGCTGTCCGTTTTTCCATAACGACTGGTGGACGTGCATTCCCGATCCGTTGTCGCCGAAAAGCGGTTTAGGCATAAAAGTAGCCGTTTTGTCGTATCTTTTTGCGACGTTTTTGATTATGTATTTAAACCACATAAAATTATCGCCCATAGCTGTTAAAGAATTAAATCTCATATCTATTTCAGCCTGTCCGCCGGTTGCCACTTCATGATGCGCCGCTTCGACCCTTATTCCTACGTTTTGAAGCTCAAGAGCCATTTCGTTTCTTATATCGGTTTGGCTGTCTATAGGAGAGGCAGGGAAATAGCCTTCTTTATGTCTGGGTTTATGTCCGAGATTCGGCATTTCGTCTCTACCGGTGTTCCATGTTCCTTCCTCGGAATCTATATAATAATATCCGCTGTTTGAAGTCTGGTCGTATCTTATATCGTCGAAAATAAAAAATTCAGCTTCGGGTCCAAAATAAGCCGTATCGGCAATACCTGTAGATTTTAAGTATTCTTCGGCTTTTTTTGCAATATTGCGCGGATCTCTGTCGTAAAATTTTCCGCTGACCGGATCCTTTATATTACATATCAAAGACAGTGTTTTTGCTTCTATAAAGTTGTCTATAACGGCAGTGGAAGGGTCGGGTATCATAAGCATATCGGATGCGTCTATCGCCTGCCATCCTCTTATGCTGGAACCGTCAAATCCTAAACCGTCTTTAAAGGTATCTTTTGAAAATTCGCTTACGGGTACAGTAAAATGCTGCCACGTTCCCAGAAGATCGCAAAACTTTACGTCTATGAACTGCACCTCCTGCTCTTTAATAAACTGAATAACTTCGTTTTCTGTCATTTCTCCTCCAAAAAAATTAAAATTAATTGTTATATTTATTATAAAGCTTCGTCGCCTCTTTCACCGGTTCTTATTCTTATGGCGTCTTCTACCGACGACACGAATATCTTGCCGTCTCCTATTCTGCCGGTTTTTGCGCTTGAAGTAATAGTTTCTATAACGATAGCAAGCCTGTCATCAGGTACTACTATTTCTATTTTGACTTTAGGTATAAAATCTACGACGTATTCAGCTCCCCTGTAAAGTTCGGTATGCCCTTTCTGTCTGCCGTATCCCTTAACCTCGGTAACCGTTAACCCTTGTATTCCTATTTTACTGAGCGACTCTTTAACATCGTCGAGTTTAAAGGGTTTAAATATAGCCTCGATTTTTTTCATTAAATCCTCCTTTAAATTAAAGCAAAAAATATGCCGTGAATAAACTTATAAGCAAATCAAAATATATTAACGCTTATATCATAAATTTATTTATATATTTTGTATAAAAAATATGCAATAAAAAAAATACTGCTTAAAAAATAGTCATTTAAATTAATCTCTGAAATTAATGTATACCAATTCTATATCTAACGGAAAAGCTTTTAAATGGGCGATAATATTTTGAAGTTCGTCTTTAGATTTTGAATTAACGCGCAGATGGTCTTTAAGGTTCTCCACGCCCGCCTTGGGAGCAATTTTTTTTATTTCCTGTATAATTTTTTTTGAAGATTCTTTGTCGACTCCTTCTTTAATTTCTACTTCCTGACGCATCATTCCTTTCGATGCTTCCTCTTTTTTCTTAAAATCCAAAAATTTAACCGATACTCCGCGTTTTATGAGTTTGCCTTTTAATATATCTATAACGGCGGTAAGTTTGTAGTCGTCGTCGCCCAGAAGCGTAATAATATTATCCTGCCTTTTAATTTCGCTTTTAGTTCCTTTAAAATCGTATCTGCCTATAATTTCTTTTATCGCCTGATTAATTGCATTATCTACTTCCTGCATATCGGCTTTTGATGCTATATCGAAAGAAGGCACGGCATCTCCTTTTATAATTAATTTTAATATTAAAGTATTTATGTTTTTTAATATGCTTTTATTATTCTATAATACGACGGAAAATGAACGCTGAAAATTTTATCTTTTATAGGACTGTTAAATTTAACGTTTTTATATTTAAAAATAATCGTCTGACCCTGATAAGTAATAATTTTTAAAGATTTTATTTTTAAATTTCCGGTATCGAAACCGACATATATTTTTTTAGCCCTCTGCATTTTTATAGGCTTTAAAACAAGTATTGTTTCGTTTGAAGAGGTATTTTTAAATACGTTTAATACTTTAAAATAATGCGTAAGATTTCCGATTACTTCGACTACGTTAGGCGGAAAACCTCCTGTTTTGCCGCTAACGTTTATTACGGTTACCTTTCTGCTATTCTTATTTACGATATAAAGTCTGCCGTTTTTTAAAATCTGCTTTTTATGAAAAGGGTATTGATAAATCCACGCCATTCCTTTATATCTTTTATAATAAAAATTCCCTTTAAACGCCATATTTTGGGAATAACCCGGTATCTCTTCCTTTTGATAAAAATATGCCGCTATGGAATAAACGTTTTTATATTTTGCCTCTATTTTATTGACGGTATTATAAGATTTTGCGTAAGATTTACCCGTAAAATATACCGTAGCAAATGACTCTAAAACTAAAAAAAATATAAATAATTTTAAAAATTTGGCTTTCATTTTATTTGTCTCCTTTTTTTGGTCAAAATTCCTTCATTCTGCATTTTTTCTATTATTCTGGCAGCTCTGTTAAAACCTATCCTGAATCTTCTCTGAACGTAGGAAATAGAAATATTTTCTTTATCTTCTTCCGATTGGACGAGACTCAGCACCTCATTATATATTTCGTCGTCGGGGTCGTCCGTAATTATTCTATCAAAATTACCGTTATTTTCAAACTCATTTATTAACAGTTCATTTTTTTGCGACGGAAATTTTTTTTCTTCGATGAATTTAACCGCTTTTTTAATTTCCTCTTCCGATATATACGAACCATGGATTCTTACAAGTCTTGCCTGTCCGGGAGGCATAAACAGCATATCTCCGTTTCCCAGCAGTTCTTCGGCGCCGTTTGAGTCCAATATTGTCCTTGAATCTACTTTCGACGATACCAAGAAAGATATGCGGGAAGGCATATTTGCCTTAATAACGCCGGTCACTACGTTTACGGAAGGTCTTTGCGTAGCTATCACCAAATGTATCCCGCACGCTCTTGCCATTTGCGAAAGCCTTATTATAGACGTTTCGACGTCCTTTGGACTTGTAAGCATTAAATCGCTTAACTCGTCTATTATAACGACTAAATAAGGCATAGGCTTTAAACCCTGCTTCCTGTATTTTTCGTTGAACTGTTCTATATTTTTAACCTTTTCCGACTGCATTCTTTTGTATCTTGATTCCATTTCCGAAACAGCCCACTTTAATGCTACGCCTGCTTTTTTAGGGTCATAGACTACATCGCTTATTAAATGCGGTAGATTTTCAAAAGGCGCCAGTTCTAATCTTTTTGGGTCTATCATCAAAAAATTAAGCTCTTCGTGGGTTGCCTTAAAAATAAGGCTCATAACGAGCGTATTGATAAAAACGCTTTTCCCTGCGCCAGTCGCTCCTGCTATAAGCAAATGCGGCGCTTTTGCAATATCGAATAAAATGTCGTTTCCCCTCGTATCCTTCCCTAGTACTATAGTTAACATAGATTTTGAATCGGCAAATTGTTTGGAATTAATAATTTCTGAAAATAATACTGTTTCCCTTTTATTATTCGGAACTTCAATACCTACTGCGGATTTCCCTTCTATTACTCCTGTTATCCTAACGGGTTTAGATTTCAGCGCCATAGTCAAATCTTCCGAAAGAGTCAAAACTCTGCCGACCTTAATGCCGCTTGCAGGTTCGAATTCATACATAGTTATTACGGGACCGGGATTTATGCCGGTAACTTTTCCTTTAACTCCGAAATCCATAAGTTTTTTTTCAATTAAGGTTGCGTTTACAAGCAAAGTCTGCTTATCAGCCCGCTGTAGATCTTTTTGCGTTTCGTCATTTTGCATTAAAGATATAGGCGGTATTTTTGAGTCCCTATCTCCTATAAAATCAAAAGTTGCCGGTTTTTCTTCTATGCGTTCCGGCTGAACAGTTTCCGCCTTTTCTTCTTTTTTCTCTAAATCGCTAATAAGTTCTTCCCTTGTGCCTCCGAATAATTCTTTATTCATTACGAAGCTTTTTTGTCTTTTTTTAAGTCCTCTTCTTTTCTCAAACCTTAATTTTATGTGATTAAATAAAGAGGCTATTTTTAAGCGGAAGGATTTGAAATCGGAAAATTTGATTTTCTTGGAATTTATTTTATTATAATATTCTGCGATATGCTTTAAGTCTATTTTCTTGAAAAAAATATAGGATGCAGTCAGAAAAAGCAGCAATATAATTATTACTGCGCCGGCAAAGCCGAAAAATTTAAAAATAAAGCCATAAATTCCTCTGCCTATAAGTCCTCCTCCCGACATCATAAAACCGTGATACGATATTTTAGGAAGTAAGCGGTACAGCAGAATCGATAAGGCTAAGACGAAAAGCAGAATTCCGGCGTAAAATCTTTTTGCAAGAGGTTTATTCAACAGCAAAATAAATCCTGCGAATAGAATAAAAAGAATTATTACGAAAGTGTTAAGTCCGAATAATTGAAGTAAAAAATTAGAAAGGACGCCTCCGAAATAACCGCCCCAATTTGCCCTGTGAACTGTAGAAATAGAATAGGAATTAAATGTTTGTTCTACTATATTGTACGAATAAAGAGACAGCAGGGAATAAACCGAAAAAAAAATAATCAAAATTCCCCATATTGTCTTTTTGCGGCTCGGCATATTAAATAAATTCTTCCGTTCCAAAATAAGGCTTCAAAGCGCCCGGAATCTTTATAAAACCGTCTTTAGTCTGGTAATTTTCTATTATGGCTATCATTACCCTTGGAAGCGCAAGTCCGGATCCGTTTAAAGTAGCAACGAATTCCGCTTTGGAGTTATTCTCTCTTTTAAATTTTATATTTGCGCGTCTTGCCTGAAAAGTGCCGAAATTAGAACATGAACTGACTTCGAGCCACTCGTTTATTCCGGGAGCGTAAACCTCTATATCGAATTTTTCGCTTGCGGTAAAACTTAAATCTCCGGTACATATCCTGATTAATCTGTGCGGCAGATCCAATCTGTTTAATATGTCCTGCGCATCTGCTATTAAGCTTGATAATTCTTCTTTTGCGGTTTCCGGCGTTACGATCTTGACAAGTTCGACCTTATCGAACTGGTGGCCGCGCTTTATACCTTTCGTATCCTTACCGGCAGAAAGCTGCTCTTTTCTGAAACAAGCCGTATAAGCCGCATGCTTTATAGGAAGCTTATCCATCGGCAGTATTTCGTTTCTGTACATATTGGTAACCGGCACTTCGGCAGTCGGAACGAACCACATGCCTGAATCGTCGTCTTTGTATAGATTGTCTGAAAATTTAGGCAGTTGTCCGGTTCCGGTAAGACATTTTTCGTTCACCATAAACGGCGGGTAAACTTCTTCGTATTCGTGAAAATTAACGTGAGTGTCGAGCATAAAGCCTATAAGCGCTCTTTGAAGTTTTGCAAAGCCCTTTTTTAAAACGTAAAAACGGGTGCCGGAAATTTTAACTCCCCTTTCAAAGTCTATTAAATCTCTTTTTTCGCCTATTTCGTAATGAGTTTTAGGGTCAAATTCAAATTTTTTCTTTTCGTTGAAATATGCGACAGGGATATTTTCGGAATCGTCTTTTCCGACCGGAACATCGGGATCGGGAATATTAGGAACGTTAAGCATAAGCGAATTGAGCCTTTCTTCTAATTCGCCCAGTTCTTCTTCCTGAACTTTAATAAGTTCGTTTATTTTTTTTACCTCTTCTTTTTTTGCAGAAACAGTTTCGGCGTTTTTTTCCGATGCAATCTCTTTGGAAAGAGTTTTTTTGATGTTTCTTAAATTTTCCGAATCGAATAAAAGTTTCCTCTTAGCTTCGTCCAATTCCAAAATTTCGTCTATAGGAACGAAAACGAAAAGTTTTTCCATCTCTTTTTTTACGTATTCTTTCTGTTCCCTTATAAGCTTGATATCTATCATATTTTTATTTTTCGTATTAACTATTTTTTAATATTAATATATTAATATTTTTAAATCAAAATATCAATTAAGAATCTAATAAAATATTTACGTTGTCATTGCTTACTTCCGCCAATCCGCCGCTTAAAACTTCTATTTCTTTGATAGTTTCGCCGATTTTATATTTTATAGAGCCGGCAGCCAAATAAGATATAAAGTTAACGTGTTTTGGCATAACGCCTTCTATGCCCGACTGCGCAGGAAGTTCGCAAAAATCCGTTTCGCCTTCAAATATCAGCTTTTTTTTATCCGCTATTTTTAACTTCAGCAAGGTTTATTTACCTAATTCTTTAGCTTTTTCAATTACTTCGTCTATAGTGCCGGCCATATAAAAAGCCTGTTCGGGCAATCCGTCGTGTTTGCCGTCCAAAATTTCTTTAAATCCTCTTATCGTTTCTTTTAAAGGCACGTATCTTCCGGGAAAACCGGTAAAAACTTCCGCTACGAAAAACGGCTGCGAAAGAAATCTCTGTATTCTTCTTGCCCTGTTGACTATCAGCTTATCTTCTTCCGAAAGCTCGTCCATGCCGAGAATTGCTATTATGTCCTGCAATTCTTTATATTTCTGAAGAACGGCCTGAACTTTTCTCGCGACGGTATAATGCTCTTCCCCTATAATATTTGCGTCCAATGCCCTCGACGTAGAATCGAGCGGATCGACAGCCGGATAAATACCGAGATCGACTATCTGCCTTGAAAGAACCGTAGTTGCGTCCAAATGCGCAAAGGTGGTAGCTGGAGCAGGATCGGTAAGATCGTCGGCCGGCACGTAGACGGCTTGAACGGAAGTAATAGAACCTTTCTTTGTGCTTGTTATTCTTTCCTGAAGTTCGCCCATATCGGTAGCAAGAGTAGGCTGATAGCCGACAGCCGAAGGTATTCTTCCGAGAAGCGCGCTTATTTCCGAATTTGCCTGGGCAAACCTAAATATATTATCTATAAAAAGCAACACGTCCTGTTTTTCTTCGTCCCTGAAATATTCAGCCATGGTCAGAGCCGACAGCGCAACCCTGGCTCTTGCCCCGGGCGGTTCGTTCATCTGCCCGTAAACTAATACGGCTTTATCCAAAACTTTCGATTCTTTCATCTCCGTCCACAGGTCGGTTCCTTCCCTCGTTCTTTCTCCGACTCCGGCAAATACCGAAAAACCGCCGTGTTCTATCGCGATATTATGAATAAGCTCCATAACCAAAACCGTTTTGCCGACTCCGGCACCACCGAACAGACCTGCCTTTCCGCCCTTTAAGTATGGTTCCAGCAGGTCTATAACTTTAATACCGGTTTCTAATATTTCCATATTGGTGGACTGTTCTTCAAAAGTCGGCGCAGTCCTATGAATAGGAAGCCTGGATTTAAAATGAACTTCCGGCAGTTCGTCGACAGGCTCTCCTATTACGTTAAATATTCTCCCCAGTACTTCTCTTCCTACCGGAACGGTTATCTTGTTCCCCGTATCCGTTACTTTTATTCCTCGCGACAAGCCGTCAGTAGAGTCTAAAGCTATGCACCTTACGGTATCTTCGCCCAGATGCTGGGTTACTTCCAAAACTAAATTGTTTTCCTTGCCGTTTATAGCCGGATTAGTCAAATACAGCGCATTGAAAATAGGCGGCAGTTTTTTATTTGCAAATTTAACGTCTATAACCGGACCGACTACCTGGGCAATATAACCTTCGTTCATGTATAAATTCTCCCGATACTTTAAAAATTAAAAATTTATTTTACTGCGTTAACTCCGTTTATAATATCTAAAATTTCAAGCGTAACCGCCGTCTGCCTGGCTTTGTTGTAGGCTGCCGTCAGCTTGTTTATTAATTTTCCCGCATTCCTGGTAGCATTATCCATTGCATTCATTCTCGAAGCCTGCTCGCCGGCAAAAGATTCCAAAATTTTATAATAAATTTTAGTCTTAAAATAATTATTAAAAACTTTATCTATTGTTTCGTTCTCATAAAATGTGGTTTCTTCAATTAAATAACCGCCGCTTTTGCTTGATACATTTTCCTCCGGTGCTGAAGCTTCAAACGGCAGAAGTTTTTCTGAATATGCTTTCTGCTGAAGGGTAGAAATATATCTGTTCGATATTATATAAAGCGAATCAATCCTGCTATTTTCAAAATCCGCAATAAACGCATTGCTTAAAAGCTCAACAGTGTTTAATATAGAATCGCTATCCGAATAAAGCATTCCGAATGCTATCTCATAATTGTCTTTTTTAAAAAAATCATAAGCTTTTTTTCCGAGAATGTATAGTTTTACTTTACCTTTATCTAATCCTTTGCTCTTAATTTCTTCGTTAAATATTTTAAACAGATTTATATTGAAAGCGCCGCAAAGGCCTCTGTCAGTCGAAATTATTACTATTCCGATATTTCCGCCGGTTTTTCTGTCTTTTCCGTCATTTTTTCCGTAAAAAGGATGAAGATGCAGCACGCTGTTATTCTTAATATTATTAATAATGCCGTCGTAAATTTGAGCATAAGCTTTATATTCATTCATGGCAGCCTGATTTTTTTTAAACTTTGATCCTGCTACCATTTTCATAGCTTTTGTAATCTGCCTTGTATTTTTAATGCTGGATATTTTTCGTTTTATCGATTTTAAATTTGGCATAAATTATTAGTCTTCTACGAATATTTTTTTAAAATTATCCAATGCTGCCATCATCTTTGTTCTAAGCTCTTCATCTATTGATTTTTTTTCTTTTATCTCAGAGTAGATTTCCGGATAATTATTTTCTATATAGTAAAGAAGTTCTTCTTCGTATTTTTTTATAGACGTAAGTTTATACTCCTGAAGATAGCCGGCATTTGCTGCAAAAAGAATAAACACCTCTTTTTCGATAGGCATAGGACTATATTGCGGCTGCTTAAGAAGCTCGGACATCATCCTGCCTCGCGCAAGCATTTCTTGGGTAGTTTTATCAAGGTCGGCTCCAAACTGAGAAAACGCCGCAAGCTCCCTATATTGAGCAAGCGAAAGTCTTAATCCTCCCGAAACCTGCTTCATAGCTTTAATTTGTGCATCTCCGCCAACTCTTGAAACCGAAAGTCCTGCATTTACTGCAGGTCTTGTTCCCGCATAAAACAGGTCTGTTTCCAAAAAAATCTGTCCGTCCGTAATAGATATAACGTTGGTAGGAATATAAGCCGATACGTCTCCCGCCTGAGTTTCAATTATAGGCAAAGCCGTAAGAGATCCTCCTCCGTGGGCCTGATTCATTTTTGCCGCCCTTTCTAGAAGCCTTGAATGCAGATAAAAAACGTCTCCGGGATAAGCTTCTCTTCCGGGCGGCCTTCTTAAAAGCAGCGAAAGCTCCCTGTATGCTACGGCATGTTTGGACAAATCGTCGTAAATTATCAAGCAGTGCATGCCGTTGTCCCTGAAATATTCCCCCATAGTGGCTCCGGTATAAGGTGCAAAATATTGCAATGCGGCAGGATCGCTTGCGTTGGCCGCAATAATAGTAGTATATTCCATTGCTCCGGAATTCATAAGGCGGTCGTAAATAAACGAAATACTGGACTGTTTCTGCCCTATGCCGACGTATATACAATAAACTCCGGAATCTTTCTGATTTAATATTGTGTCGATAGCGATAGCAGTTTTACCGGTCTGCCGATCTCCTATGATAAGCTCTCTCTGTCCTTTGCCGATAGGTATTAAAGAATCGATAACTTTTATGCCCGTATATAAAGGTTCGTTAACTTTATGCCTTTGAACTATTCCCGGTGCTTTTCTTTCTATGTTGTAATATTTTTCCGCTTCAACAGGACTTTTTCCGTCTATAGGTCTTCCCAGTCCGTCTAATACTCTGCCTATAACTCCTTTTCCTACCGGAACTTCGGCAATTTTTCCCGTTCTTTTTACCGTATCCCCTTCTTTTACCAAAAATTCTTCGCCGAGAACGATAACCCCTGCATTATCTTCTTCCAGATTTAAAACATATCCGTAAACGTCCGGAGTGAATTCAAGCATTTCTCCTATAACCGCATTTTTAATGCCGTAAATTCTCGCAACACCGTCTCCGACGGATAATACCACCCCTACTTCGCTGATGTCGACGCTTTTAGTATAAGATTCTATTTTGCTTTTTATAATATCGGTAATTTCCGAAGGCTTAATTGACATTAATAAATGCTCCTTGCTTTAAATATTTATGAAAATTATCTAAACTGGTTTTTATGCTTGAATCGTATAAGACGTTATCTATATTTATAATATAACCGCCTATAATATTTTCGTCTATTTCGGATTTAATAGATACGGTTTTTTTCAGAGCTTTTTCCATCATCTCTATTAGTTTGCTTTTTTCTTCTGATTTTAATTCTTTTGCGGAAATAACTTTTACTTTCAATATATTATTGAGATTATCGCGCAGATTTGAATATTCTGTAAAAATTTTAGGAAGATACCCTATTCTTTCATGTGCTATTAATAAATGAAGAAAATTTATAAAATGCTCGTTAAATGAAAGCTCTTCGCCAAGCAATTTTATAACTTCAAACCTTTCAATCTTATCAATATATGTTTGTGAAATAAATTCTTTAAGGCATAACTTTTCGTAGCAGAAATTAATAAACTTATTGAAGTCGTTAAAAATTTCATCGACTATCCTAAAATTTGTGGCTGCTGCGAACAGAGCGGAACCATAACGCTTACTTATTTGACTGTCTTGCAAATCCTTCCTCTTGTGCTTTAAGAAAATTTTCGTTTAATTTATTATCGCCGGCTGATTCTATCTCTTTTTTTATCTTTTCGTTTGCGGTTTTAAACGACTTGCCTATCATTTCTTCCAGAAGCTCTTTCCTGTGGTTGTCTATTTCCGATTTTGCATGCTCCAAATAAGCATTGACGATTTTATCGGCAGTCATTTGGGCGTTTTTAACAATCAAATTTTTTTCTGCCGCAGCTTCTTTTATTGCCTCTTCTCTAATTTCCCGCATCTCTTTTCTTGCATTCTCAAGTTCGGACTTAGCCTCTTGGTATATCTCTTTTGCCTTGTTTTCATATTCCTTTGCTTTTTCAAGATGGGATTCTATGTCGCGCCGCCTGCCGCCAAAAAAAGTAATGCCGTACTTAATATAAATATAAGCAATGCCTATTGCTAGAATAATAGTATCGAATATTCGCCAAAAGATTTCCGTACTCATAAATTTATAATTTTTTTAAATATTAAGTCTGATATTTCTTCCGACTTTAAAATATAATCTTTTATTAAATCGTTTTTTTCTTTATCGAAGTTTTTGAGCACTTCGGCAAAATTTTCAGATGCTTTTTTTCTAGCTTCTGCAATTATTCTGTTCGCTTCGGCTAAACCTTCTTTTTTATAAGATTCGCGTATGCCGTTTATTTCTATTTTTAATTTATTTTTTTCCTGATCGGCAGATTCGTATAATTTTTTCGTTAAATCTTCAAAATTTTCTTTATTGCCTTTATACGAAGATAAAATGCTTTCCCGTTCTTTAAGAATTTTCCTTATGGGTTTAAACAAAAAAAGGTTTAAAAGATAAGTAAAAATTAAAAACGAAACGGCTTCGAATAAAAGTCCCTGCCAGGTAATAACTAATTCGGGCATATTATATTTATATTTTTTATTTTTTTTATTATATCAATTTTTATTTATAAATTCTATAATTCTTTCAAGCTCTTCGCCCGAATAAAATTCTATTTCTATTCTGCCTTTAAGCTCTCTTCCTTTGGTTTTATAATTAATTTTAACTTTGGTCTGAAGTTTTTCAAGCAGTTCTTCTTCATAACCCTTAATCTGATAAGATAAAGCCAGATCCTTTTTCGGCTTCTTTTCTTTAATTTTAGATTTAAGTTCTCTGGCCTTGCGCTCGGTTTCCCTGACGTTTAATTTTTCGCCGGAAATAGCACTTAAAAGCATGCCGGCTTCATCGTCCGACAACCCTACAAGATTTCTTGCATGCGAAGGAGTTATTTTCCCGTAAATAAGCTCTTTTTTTACTTCGTCGGGCAGAGAAAGAAGCCTAAGCATATTGGTAATAGTTGCCCTGTCCTTCCCTACTTTCGCCGCAAGCTCTTCATGCGTGAGTTTGTATTCTTCGATAAGCCGCATATAGCAGTTCGCTTCTTCGATAACGTTTAAATCCTGCCTCTGTATGTTTTCTATTAATGCGATTTCAAGAGCAGCCGCACCTGAAATGTCTTTAATAATCGCCGGTACTTTTTCAAACTTAAGCTCGATAGCGGCTATGTATCTTCTTTCTCCGGCTATTAAATCGTATTCGCCTTCTTTTTTAGATTTAGCAACTATTAAAGGCTGAATTATACCGTTTTCTTTAATAGAGTTTTTCAGCTCGACAAGTTTATCTTTATCAAAATACTGCCTCGGCTGATATATGCCGGTATTAATTTTTTCTATTTCTATTTCAAAAACGGAAAACTTATCGTCTATGCCGGGCATGTTTTCTTTCGGGTTAAAATCGGTCAGCAGCGCTCCAAGCCCCCTGCCCAGCACATTTTTTTTAATATGTTTTGCTTTTTCTTCCATATTCATATTATAGTCCTTTTTTTTAATTTTATGCCGCTTTAGATAAAAACTCTTTGGTAAGTTCAAGATAATAAAGCGCCCCTTTTGAATTTATGTCGTATAGAATTATGGGCTTTCCGAAACTGGAGCTTTCAGGAAGTTTTACGTTTCTCGGTATAACGTTTTCGTAAATTTTTTGTCCGAAATATTTTTTAACTTCGCTTACTATCTGATTAGTAAGGTTGGCTCTTCCGTCGAACATGGTGAACAAAACCCCTTCTACATATAAAGTTTTATTTAATCTTTGATTGACTAATTTTATAGTCTGCATAAGCCTTGATATTCCTTCCAAAGAATAATACTCGCACTGCATAGGAATCAAAACGCTGTCCGAAGCGGTCAGGGCATTAATAGTCAAAAGCCCTAAAGAAGGCGGGGTATCGATAAAAATATAATCGTAATCGCCTTTTATTTTATCTATAATATTTTTTTTAAAAAAGTACTCTCTTTCCTGAACGTTTACGAGTTCTACTTCTATGCCGGCAAGGTCGGAATTTGCAGGCATTAAATAAAGATTTTTCATCTGAGTCGTATAAATTGAATCGCCGGCTTCGGCAGTACCTGCAAGGCATTCATAAACAGTTGGGTTACCTTTATCTGCCGATATATTTAAACCGCTTGTAGCATTTGCCTGCGGATCTGCATCTATTAGAAGCACTTTTTTTTCATATGCAGACAAACATGCGGCAATATTAATAGCCGTGGTGGTTTTACCAACCCCGCCTTTCTGATTTGAAATACAGACTACTTTTGACATAAAATCAACCTATAAACAGTAAGTATATAAATTACATATATGTAACCATAAAAAATTACGAAATAATTATATCATAAATTTTTAGGAAAATGTGCCAGATTAATTTTCCGCCTTAATCCAGCATTAGAAAGTTATCCGCTTGGAAAAGGTGTCAGATTACCTCAATACGGGGACAGAATTCAATTTCGTCCCCGTCACAAATCGGACAAATCTGACATCTTTCCTTATATTTTGCTTAACCGTGCAAAAAAATTGTATAAATTGATATATTTTGTTTCACGTGAAACAAATTTTTTCACATTAATGCTATCAGCCTTCCGCAAATAAACCCCGCGGCTGCAGCAGATCCGCCTATCAAAACCATTTCGGCAGCGCTTTTTAATCTGCCGGTTTTGGTTACTTTTGCTTTAGCAAGTCCTGTAGCGGCAAGAATAATAACGGTAAAAAGAATCGAAAACGAAACTGCCGTTAAAGAATGTTTTATAAAGAAAAAAGGCAGCAGCGGCGGAATACCGCCTGCCAAAAAAGATAATCCGGTATAAGATGCTATTTTTAAAGGGTTTTCATAGTAATCTTTGCTTATTCCAAGTTCGTCCTGAATCATAAAATCAAGGAGTATTTTTTTATCCAGCATAAGTTTTTGAACTATAGGTTCTATTTCTTCAGCCGTAAATCCTTTATCCTGATATATTTCATATATTTCTTCAATTTCATGCTCAGGATTTTCTTTAATTTCCCTGATTTCTCTGTTAATTTCTTTTTGATAAAATTCGTTCTGCGATTTTGTTGCAAGGTAAGCGCCAAAAAACATCGATACCGTACCCGCAACAATTTCCGCGGCGCCTGACATTAAAACAATTTTTAAGTTTATCAACGCTCCGGTAACGCCCGCTATAAATCCGACCGTAGTAACTAACCCGTCGTTAATTCCGAATACAAATTCCCTTATCAATCTGCCTTCCGGCGTATGCCAGTCTTCATTATGAAATTTTTTTAACGGATCCAATTACCGTCTCCTATTCGAAAAAGCAATATGAAAGTAATTAATATAGCAAATTTTGAAGAAAAATCAAGCCAAAAGCCTTTTAAGCGTTCTTTCCCTGCCCATTAATTTTATAATTTTAAGAATAGACGGTCCGTCATGCCTTCCTGTTATGCAAAGTCTTAACGTTTCATAGCAGTCTTTTGAAGTTTTGCCACTTTCGGAAGCAGATTCTTTAACTGCATTTTTAATAGCATTTTCTTCGAATTTATCGGATTTTATTTTTTGAAGATTATTTAAAAGCGTTTCCTTTAATTTAATATCATATTTAATTTCCTGTATTTGTACTTGAAAGTCTTCAAAAAATAATTTAATTTCTGTTAAAATTTCTTTGACGGTCTTAAATTCATTTTTTAAAAAATCTACTATTTCTACATATTTTTCGCCATATACATTTCTAAGTTTTTTAAGCACTTCTTCAGATTGAAATTTTTCCGTTAAAATTTTTATCAATTTTTCCGCATCCATTTCCTGCAGCAATTTTTCGTTTATATGCCTTAACTTATCTTCGCTGAATATTGCACTGGAACCCTTTGCTTTCTTTATTTCAAAAAGCTCCGCCATTTCTAAAATATCGGAAAATATTTCTTTTTCCGATATTTTTTCTTTGCCGTTTTCAAATTCATGGACGGTAAACGTATTGCCTGTTATTGCAAGATAATTTAATATGGCATTCGGGAGATAACCTTCTTCCTTATAATATTTGATTTTGGCGGCATCATCTCTTTTTGACATTATTTTTCCGTCTTTTCCGTACAAAAGGGAAATATGAGCAAAAACCGGAGGGGTTTTATCTAATGCATTAAGAATTAAAATCTGCTTAGGCGTATTGCTTATATGGTCTTCGCCTCTTATTACGTGCGTTATTCCGATATCATGGTCGTCTATTATCGATGCAAAATTATAAGTAAACCTGTTATGCTCGGTTTTTAAAATAAAATCGCCTATAAGTTTCGGATTAAACGAAAGCTGTCCATGAACGGCATCTTCAAATTCTACGGCTTTAAAATTTCCTACTGCCTTTAAAACTTTTGCTATGTTTAAGCGGATTGACGGATATATGCCTCGTTCTTTAAATTGACTGCTTAATTTTTCTTTTTCTGAGTTTGAAAGATTGGCGCATCTGCCGTTATAGATATACGGCTTTTTAGACTTAACGGCAATTTCTTTGGCGGTTAAAATTTCTTCTTCAGTACAAAAACATTCATATACTAGATCTTTTTCTTTAAGTATGTTAAGATATTTTTCATAAACAGCAGTTCTTTCCGACTGCCTGTAAAACTCCGAATATTCAATTTCGAACCAGTTTAAATCCTCTATGATTTCTTTTTCATACTCTTCTTTACTCCTTGCTTTATCCGTATCGTCTATTCTTAAAATCAATTTGCCGTGATGCTTCAAAGCAAATAAATAATTAAAAAGTGCAGTTCTAACCCCGCCTATATGCAAATTTCCGGTGGGGCTCGGCGCAAAACGAACTTTTACTCCGTCTGCTTTTAAATTGTCTTTCATTTTTATTTTTATTGATTTTTTATTTATCGATAATTATTTAACCGTTTAATTTCTTTTAGTATAGAATAACATATATGAATGAGGTTATTCAATAAAATCGTTTAAAGGGGGGATCGGTATTAATTTATCATATGTTCGGGGAACTGCAATATAAACTCCCCTCCTTTTTAAGGAGGGGAGGCAGGCAAAGCCTGCCATGATGGTTTTTATTGGCTAATAGTTTCTAATTACAGTTTAACTCTTTTATCTCCTTCGTAAACATAGACTCCGTTATCGGATTCGTCCTTTGTATGATCGTGCGAACCGTCGCAAAACGGAAACTTTTTTGATAAACCGCAGGCACAAACATAAATAGGAAATTTTGCATCCTTTTCTTCGATTGCAATAGGCAGTTTCTTTTCGTGCTTGACTAATCTTGGCATAATAAGTACCTCCTTAATTAAGTTAAGTTTAATTTTATAAAAATTTTAACATTATTAAACAATATAATGTTTATACGTATATATTGTCAATCAGTGATTTTAAAAATACTTGGTTCTATTTATATACTTATTATATATTTTAACCGCGGGTTAATTTTTCGATGTGTTTGACATTTTTTTTATTTTTAACTGTCCACTCATGTATA
>JBMFVW010000017.1:0-10806 GCA_049965795.1 Candidatus Acidulodesulfobacterium sp. | reverse complement strand
TTAGTTTCTTATTTTTTTATTTTAAATGATTTGAGTGTACTGCTCCCGCTTAACAAATGCAACTAACTTACTTATTTAGTTTCTATTTATTTTTTTAACTCTTAAGGATTAAACGACGTTCTGTTATTCTGCCACTCTACCATCCATTGCGGATATAATTTTTTCGGCATAGTGACGTTTGACAGTTTGGAAATCTCATCTTCAGTCAAAGTGATATTTATTGATTCTAAGTTGTCTTCAAGCTGGGACATTTTATTTGCGCCGATAATTACAGAAGTAACACCTTTTTGCGCTAAGAGCCAAGCAAGCGACAATTGGGGAATAGTTACGTTTTTACTTTTTGAAATTTCTGTCAATACGTCTATTGCGTCATATCCTCTTTCATCCACAGGAGGAAAATTAAATTCGCTTCTTCTTGCACCTGACGGTTTTTGATTTTGCCTTGTGTATTTTCCGGTCAAAAATCCGCCTGACAGCGGCGACCATGGAAGAACGCCGAGACCTTCTTCGTTACACAGAGGCAAAAGTTCATGCTCCAAATCGCGTCCGACTAGGGAATAATATGCCTGAAGGGAAACAAACGGGCTGTAATTTTTGGCTTTTGCCAAATACATGGCTTTCATAATGTGCCGTGCCGTCCAGTTTGAAACGCCGAGATATAAAACCTTACCCTGCCTTACTAAATCGTTTAGCGCTTCAAGCGTTTCTTCTAATCCGCAGGACAGATCCCAGCCGTGAACCTGATAAAGATCAATATAATCGATTTTCAATCTTTTTAAACTGTTATTGCAAGCCTCTATAATGTGCTTTCTGGAAAGGCCGACGTTATTTACGTCTCCGGTGCCGTTCATAGCCGCTTCGCTAAGAGGAGAGCGAACTTTCGTAGCAATAACAAATTTTTCTCTTGTAACATTTAAAGTTTTTAATGCATTGCCCAGTATCTCTTCAGACTCTCCAAACGAATACATATCGGCAGTATCAAAAAAATTAACTCCTGCATCATATGCCTTTTTTACCATTGTATTTGCATCTTCCTGTCCCACTGCGCCGATGTTTCTAAAATTAAATCCGAAAGTCATTGCTCCCAGGCAAAGCCTCGATACTTTTAATCCGCTATTTCCGAGATTAACATATTGCATACAAAAACCTCCATGCTTTACTTTTTTAATATTATCTTATTTTCTGAACGTCGAAAGGTAAACCGGAAGTCCCATCTGCTCTATTTGGTCAAGATAAACTTCAAGTCTGTCTATATGTTTCTCTTCGTCATCCAAAATAGATTGCAACAAATCTTTCGTGCCGTTGTCTTTTATTTCCGCAGCAAATTTAATATCTTCGTTATACGCTTTAATTGCATCCTCTTCGGCTTCCCTGTCGTTTTTATGCATTAATTCAACGTTAGCTCCTATATGAAGCTTATTATAATTAGATACTATCGGTATTCCTTCAAGAAATAAAATCCTGCCTATTATTTTTTCGGCATGTTTCATTTCGTCTATAGCTCTTTTTTCGACTTCTTTATGAAGTTCTTCATAGCCCCAGTTATCAAGCATTTCTGCATGAACCATATACTGGTTTATAGCGGTTAATTCTTCTGCAAGCCTTAAATTAAGTCTTTTGATAATTTCTTCGTTTCCTTTCATAATCCGTGTCTCCTAATTATTTTTATTTGTTATTTTTTTTATACACATGTTATTTATTATACCATATTAAAATAAATGTATTCATTGTATAATATTTTTATTACGCCGTATTGCTTAATGAATTTAAATTTAATTTAAAAAACACTTCTTTATGATAAAACTTTTAGGTGCCCACGTTTCAATTGCCGGAGGACTTAAAAATGCCTGTAATTCTGCAAAAGAAACAGGTTCAAACGCTATACAGATATTTACCAAAAGTCAGTTAAGGTGGCAGGCTAAAGAATTGGATTTAAATGAAATAAACGCTTTTAAAAAATGCATAGCCGCTAAAAAATTAATAGTTTTGTCTCACCTTTCATATCTTGTAAATCTTGGAAGTTCCGACAAAGATATAACGGAAAAGTCATTAAAAGCCTTTATAGACGAAATTAAAAGATGCAGCATACTCGACATTAAATATTTAATATTTCACCCGGGCTCTAATAAAAATTTAACCGAAACGGAAACTATTTATAAAATTGCTCAAAATTTAAATATTATTCTTGGCAAATCCAACGATTTTAAAAACGTAATTTTAGTTATAGAAACTACTGCCGGACAGGGAAATCAGACAGGTTATAAATTGGAACACATCGCAGAAATTATTAAACTTTCGGATAATCCCGAACGACTCGGGGTTTGCATTGATACATGCCACATTTTTGCCGCCGGATACGACATAAGAACGGCAGCCGCCTATAATAATTTTATGGAAAAATTTGATAAAATTATAGGTTTTAATAAATTATGCGCCTTTCACATTAACGATTCCCTGAAACCTTTAGGATCGAAAATCGACCGCCATGCGCCTATCGGAAAAGGGTATATAGGATTAGATGCTTTCAGCCTTATTTTAAACGATAAAAGGCTCGATAAAATTCCGCTTATAATAGAAACACCGGGCAGCAACAAAGAGCATAAGGCGGATATCGATGTTTTAAAAAGTCTTTCGGCAAAGGTGTAAATCTGATACCTTCGCCTCGTCACCGGCACAAATTGATAAAACTGCCGGTTATCTGTTAAGCCAACCCAAATATTTTTTCACGCCTTCTTCCACGGATATGAAATCTTCTTTATATCCGATGTTTCTTAGTGCCGTTATATCCGCTTCTGTAAAGCTTTGATATGCTCCCCTAAGATGATCAGGAAACGGGACATATTCTACTGTACCTCTTCCGTGATATTTTATTACGGCGTTTGCTACATCGTTAAACGACCTTGCCTTACCCGTACCGATGTTAAATATTCCGGATTTTGACGGATTATCCATAAACCACAGGTTAATCTTTGCGCAGTCTTCAACGTAAACAAAGTCACGCCTCTGCTCTCCGTTGCCATAACCGTCCGTTCCTTCAAACAGCTTTGCTTTTCCTGTTGAAATTATTTGATTATTAAAATGATAAGCGACGCTTGACATAGTGCCTTTATGGGATTCACGCGGACCGTAAACGTTAAAATATCTAAATCCTGCAATCTGATACCTTGCATTTTTAATTACGCTTAGTACGTACTGATCAAACTGAAACTTTGAATAAGCATACATATTTATCGGCAGTTCGCATTCTCTTTTTTCTTTAAACCCTTTTTTGCCAATTCCGTAAACAGATGCCGAAGAAGCATAAATATATTGAGCTCCTTTTTCTTGACACCATTTTAAGAGCTCTTTGGAATATTCGAAATTATTTCTCATTATAAATTTTCCGTCCCATTCGGTAGTCGAAGAACAGGCGCCTTCATGAAAAACTGCGGATATTTTTCCGAAATCGTAATTTGATTTAATCCTTGCAATAAAATCTTCCCTGTCCATATAGTCTAAAATATCAAGGTCATGAAGATTGTACATTTTTCTTCCGTTAGTTAAATTATCTACGACTAATATATCGGTCTCGCCTCTTTTATTGAGTGCTTCTATAATATTTGATCCTATAAATCCTGCACCGCCTGTAACTACAATCATTGTATCTATCTCCTGTTAAATTATAATTTTTCCTAACATGGGGACTGAATTGAATTCTGTCCCATAACAAATTGATTCAATTTACTTCAATGTTAGACCTTCTATTCCACATATGATAAAAATTACGCAATGCAGTTCTTATTTCATGTTTGTTCGTTATATAAGTGGCATTGTTGTCTTGATTTTCGGCAGAACCGCAATTTCCATGATAACATGATGCACCCTCCGCAGAAGGCGACCAGTTTGCCGAACCCTCCCTAAATACTATGCCGGGTATGATAAAAATCTTTTCATGCATAATATTCCAGAATCCTCTGTCTCTTTTAGCTTTTATGAAAATATTTTTTACGTTTTTAAGCATATATGTTCTGTCGGTTTTGTCTTTCATCTGCAAATCGTCCCTATAAATATAAATTTTGACTCCTCTGTGCGCAAGATATATTAAATCTTTTGCAATTTTATAATCAGTAAAAGAAAACATTGCTATATATAATCTCTTTGCAATCAAAGATTTATTTAGCCAATGTATATCGATGTTTTGAAGATTATATCTCGGCGAAAAATATGTCAACGTTTCGGCATTTGCAGATAAAGGCGGTGTTGCAAAACAACAAAAACCACCGAAAAACACAAAAATTAACGCTGCCGATGTAAGCAATTTCATAAAAACCTCAACTTAATTAATATAATAGCTACTAATAAATTTTTTTAAACTTATTATATTATAGACTAAATCGGTATGCAACAGATATACTGTACCCTTAAATATTTAATTTTTCAATATATATATCTTTTATGATATTATCTACAATATCCATTGTAAATAACTCGGTTCCTGGCATCTGTACAGTTGCCGTACCGCAAGCTATTCCTAACTTTAGTGAATCTTCGGAACTGCCCCCGTTATATATCGCGCTTAATATACCGGCAACCATGGAATCTCCGGCTCCTACTCCCGACATAACAGGCACTTCAGGAGCCGCACCGTAAAAAACACCTTCTTTTGAAGCCAATATAGCTCCTTTATGACCTATAGATATGAATACGTATTCTATTCCATAATTATGCAATTCTTTTGCTGCTTCTGCAATTTCATTAACCGAATCCAGATTTCTTTTAACCAATCTTTCAAGTTCATGTATATTCGGCTTTATAATATACGGCTTTGCTTTTACTGCATTGTGCAATAAAGCGCCGTCAGCATCAACCAAACATTTTATGCCGGCATTTTTCAAACGCGAACATAATATATTATATATATCGTTTGTGATATTTAATGGAGGGGAACCAGTAAGCACGGCAAAACCGTCCTTTGAATAAGTATATAGTTCTTTTTCCATTTTATCAAGAACCGAAGCGCTCATAGCCGGACCCATGCCGTTTATTTCATATTGCGAAACCGGATCGCTTTGCTGAATAATACAATTTATCCTTGTCTCGCCTTCCTCCCATATAAAATGCGGGTCATCTAATTCGTTAATTAGAATATCCGACATAAGAGTTCCTATTTTCCCTGCTAAAACACAACAAGTTGCAGCTTTGACTTTAAGCCTTTTAAATGCTCTGCCTACGTTTATTCCGTTTCCGCCGGGATCAAACCTTGTTTCGAATGAATGAATTTTTTCGTCGTCGATTAATTTTTGAATTTTGTATGTAACGTCTAATGCGGGATTTAAAGATAATACTGCAATATTAGCCAATTAATACCTCCTAATTAAAAGTTAGCTCATTCATTATACCAATAAATTTAAAAATAAAAAATATATTGACATTCATATATATTTATTTTAATATATAGTTATTGGCATATGCTAAAAATAAATTTTAAATTATTATTAATATGAGACCATATAAGTGCAGAAAAGTTGAAAAAGAACCGGAAATAAAATTTTTTAAGCCGAATGGAATTCCTTCGAAATTATTAGAAAAAATAGTTTTAACAGTGGATGAATTTGAAGCTGTAAGACTTGCCGATTTAAACGGACTATATCACGAAGAAGCGGCAGAAAAAATGAATATATCAAGACAGACTTTCGGAAATATAATTGCTTCGGCTAGAAGAAAAATTGCAGATTGTTTGGTGAATGCTAAAGCCTTAAAAATTGAAGGAGGTGAGATATATATGAAAAGAAACTTTTTTTGCCCTAACTGCAATAATACATGGAACGAACCGTTTGGAACGGGAAGACCTGAAAAATGTCCAAAATGCGGAGGAACAAATTTTCGCAGGGTTAATAACCAAAACGAACAATGCGGACGCGGAAGGAAAGGACGCAGATGCGCAAACGGAAATCAATAAGCAATAAAAAAATTTAATTTAATTTTAATTAGGAGAAAAACATGAGATTATGTATCCCGACTGTAAATTTTGAAGCTCAAAAAATTAGCAAACACTTTGGAAGTGCACCATATTTTTTTATATACGACACCGAAACTGAGGCTTCCGAAGTGATTGCAAATTCAAACAAAAATCACGAACACAATATGTGCAACCCTGTAGGCGCTTTAGCCGGTAAAAACGTTGAAGCGGTCGTCTGCTTCGGCATAGGGGAAGGAGCCATAAGAAATTTGGAAAGAAATAAAATAAAGGTTTATAAAACCAATAAAAATTTAATTTCCGATATTATTGAAGACAGTAAAACAAATAATTTTTCCACTTTTGAAGCAGGCCATACCTGCTCTTCGCACAGTCATCATCACAATGCGGGATGTTCGCATTAATAAAAAATTTATCTGCTATATATGTTTCACGTGAAACATATATAGCAGAATATTTTATAAATAGTTATGATGAAATTTTTAAAACTTTAGCACCTTCAATTTTTTTATTTTTTACTTCATATAAAGCTGCGTTGGCTTCTTTTAAATCATAAATTTTAAATTCGGGTTTAATATTAAACCTTTCAGCAATTTCCAATACCCCTTTAATATCGGCAAAAGAAACGTTGGCAACAGATTTTATTTCCTTTTCCATCCATAAATCGCGGGCATAATCTAAATTTAATATATAATCTTTATCAAAATCTTCTTTTCTTATATTATTGATGACAAGACGCCCTCCGGGCTTTATATTTTTCATAATTTCCACTACGGGCATCCAAACCGGCGTCGTATCGATAACCGCATTTAATTTTTCGGGCGGAATATCTTTAATATCTCCGCTCCAATATGAGCCTAACCGCAAAGCAAGTTTTCTTTCGTTTTCAGATCTTGCGAAAACAAAAAGCTTAGAATCCGGGAAAACTGCTTTGGCTATCTTAAGCACTAAATGATTTGAAGCGCCAAATCCCAGAAAACCTAAATTCATCCCGTTTTTAATATTCGAAAGTTTTAAAGCCCTGTATCCTACGGCACCGGCACATAAAAGCGGAGAAGCTTCTTCGTCGCTAAAACCCTCGGGAATAAGAGCGGCATAATTCTCATTAACTTTGGTATATTCGGCATATCCTCCGTTTACATCTTTACCCGTAGCGACGAAATTAGGACATAAATTTTCAAAACCGCTCCTGCAATATTCGCACTTTCCGCATGCTGAATTAATCCATCCTATTCCCACCCTGTCTCCTATTTTAAGTTTCTTGACTTCGGCTCCGATATCGACTACTTTACCGACAATTTGATGTCCCGGTATAACGGGAAGATTAATAGGCTGAATTCTTCCTTCTATTTCATCTAATTCGGTGTGACAAACTGCACATGCGCCTATTTTAATCAATACTTCATTTTTATCTATTTTTGGAATTTCGGTTTCTGCCTGAAGCAAAGGCGTATTATTTGTTTTTAAATCCGATATCTTAGTTAATATCATCGATTTCATTTTCATTGTCATGCGTTTAAACCTTTAATTTAGTTATTTTAAATTTTTATTTATATTTATTTAATTATTAAATATCACAAAATTTTAATTTTTCAAATAATTCAAAGCGGAAATAGCCAACATCATGATTCCAAGCAATATTATAAAAGTGCCTTGATAAATTCTAAGAATCTTGGCTTTTGAATTTTTAGAAATATAAGCTCCTGTTTTAGAACCTATTAATGCGCCAATACCCAGAGGCATGATATAAACAGCTATAGTAAAAAAGTGTTGAATATATAATTATCAGATTAAAAATATACATTATTGCCCTACTACTGCCCCGACCAAATTTCTTCCTTCTTTTTTAGCTTTGTATAGTCCTAAATCGGCTCTTTTTATAAAAGAAAGTTCGTCATCTGAAGATACAAGCGACGCTACGCCCAAACTTATAGTAACTTTTTGTCCAATCCTAAAGTCATTATTTTCAATTCTTAATCTTAACCTTTCGGCAAGTTCTAAAGCAGTTTCAAAAGAAGTTTCAGGAGCCAATACCATAAATTCCTCTCCGCCGTAGCGGGCAAAAAAATCTGTATTTCTTAATTCTTTTTTAACAGCTTTAGCAAGTGCTTTAAGAATATAATCCCCTGTTTCGTGTCCAAAAGTATCGTTAATATTTTTAAACTTATCTATATCGAACATAATAATCGAAAAAGGTCTGCCGTATCTTTTTGCCAAATTAAGAAATTCCGTCAATTTATGATCCATCGCCCGTCTGTTATATATCTTGGTAAGCGGGTCAATTTCGGAAAGTTCTTTATATTTGTCTTTTTCTATCAGCATTTTTTGTTCCATCAGAACCTGCTCTGTTATATCCGTAAAAATTGCCAAACCGGCATCCTTTCCGTTATAAATTATTTTAGTTCTGAATAGATCTATATAGCGTATATTTCCTACTTTATCATATTTATAAATAAAACGCGAGAAAAGTTCACCCGTACGATGTATATTCAATAAAGATATATTTGAAGAACAAATCTGATTTTCATCTATATTTAAAAGGTCGATAGGATTTCTGCCGAAAAGTTCTTCTTTATTTATGCCTAATAAATCAAACAAAGCTGAATTTACGTAAATAAAGTTGTCTTTGTCGTATAATGCTATTCCTGAATAGATGTTTTCGATCAATATTTTAAAAAGATTTCTTTCCTGCTCCAAAACATTTTTTAAATTAACTATTTGCGTAATATCTGTCCAGCTTGAAATTCTTACGATTTCATCATTATATTTTACCGAGACTGCAAAAATATAGACCCACAGCTCTTCTCCCGATTTTTTTATTATTTTATCTGTGCGGTAATATTTATATCCGATGCTGTTTAAACCTTTTTTTATGGATTCTCTTAATTCATTATGATATTCGTTTGGGAATAGTTCCCAGAAATACTTGCTTTGAAGTTCCTGCATGCTATAGCCGAGCATATTTTGAAGCGTTTTGTTTGCGTAAATAAATTTTTCCTTATGTATATCTATGCCCACAGGCAAATTTTCTGCAAGAGTCCTGAACATCTCCTCGGAATCTTTAACTTTTGCTTCGAGAAGTTTTTTTTCTGTAATATCGTTTACAATAACCTGTATATAAGTTTTTCCGCCGTATGAAGTAGACGTTATATAAGATTCTACGTCTCTTATTTCTCCGCTTTTAAGCAGATGCCTAAAAATTGCAAAATTAGATCCTTCGCTGATAGCTTTTGCCCTGAAATCTTTCAGCTCTTTATTTGATATGAAAGGATTTATTGCTTTTATATTCATATGTTTAAATTCATCCTTTGAATATCCGTAAAATTCGACTGCTCTTTTATTTGCGTCAACTATAAGACCCGTTTCATAATCGATAATCATAGATACTGCGGGCATATTGTCGAAAAATGTTTCAAGTCTTTTACTGAAATATTCGGCACTTTCTTTTTCTTTTTTTGCGCTGTCTATTTCTGAAATAAAATTAGTAATATCGACATGCGATTCAAAAAATAAAAAGCTGTCTGCATCGTCTCTGAATGCCTCGACTTTGTAAATTTTTCCCTTATGATTATGAATTACTGCAGACAAGTCTTTATTTTTATTTTCTAACAGTTCCTTAATAGGACATTTTTCTGAAAGTTCAAAGCAGGGCTTCTCATAACCATGCAATATTGCATAGCACTTTCTGGACAGATCTGAAGAGTTTTTTTTGAGGGGGGGGGTAAATACATTTCTTCGGCAGTTTTATTTAAAAAAATAACGTCTTGTTTATCATTGATTGCTAATATAGGACACAGCAGTTTATCAAAGGCAGAATAATCTTTTAAAGTTTTATCCATTTTTTAACTTTTTTATCAATATTTTATAATATTTAATATTAACGATTATTTGATACTATTTATTATATTATTAATTTTATATTTATTTAAACCATATTTCAATAAATTTTTTAAATTTAAAAAATTAAAAAAATTTTCAAACTGAAATAAGCAGTGAATAAATTTGTTAACATAATTAAATATTGACTTTGAAACTTATATATAGATATAATGTTATATGGCTTTATAAAATATCGAGACATTGTTTAAATTAAAAATTATCTTCTTAATGCACTTCGTATCCATACCTATATTTGACATAATTGCCGGAATTTTCGTTATACTTTTTGCATTCTTCGTCAGGGCAACGATAGGTTTCGGCTCCGGTTTAATATCGGTTTCGTTTTTAACTATACTGCTTCCAATAAGAATTACCGTTCCGGCCGTATTTATACTTGATTTTATCGGAAGCATATTATTAGGCGCTTACGACCTTAAAGAAGTAAAATGGAATGATCTTTCGTATTTGCTGCCTGCGACGGTTTTAGGGCTTTTGCTGGGAGCTTATGTCCTAAAATATGCAGATCCGCAAAAATTAACTATTTTTCTCGGCATTTTTATTATAATGTATATAATATATGCATTAAAAGTAAAACAGGATAAACTGCCTTACGTTAAAAACGCAATAGGAGCACCTTTGGGGTTTTTAGGGGGATTCATAGGCAGTTTATACGGCGGCGGCGGTCCGCCTATTGTTGCCTACCTTCAGATGAAACACCACGATAAACGGACATTTAGGGCAACGTTTCAGATAGTTGCAATTACGGACAGTATAGTAAGGGCGGCTATTTACTTATCGTTCGGACTTATAACTTTAAAGGTCTTAAAATTTTCCGGCATATTAATACCTTCTTTGCTTATCGGTTTATTTTTCGGAAATAAGATGCATTTTAAAATAAATCAAAAAACTTTTTACTATTCCGTATTGATAATTTTATCTTTAGCCGCTATAGGTTTAATAATACATTCTAT
>JBMFVW010000016.1:0-35245 GCA_049965795.1 Candidatus Acidulodesulfobacterium sp. | reverse complement strand
ATTGAGCAAAATACCAAAAACTTAATCGATAAAATGAATGCAGGATTCAAGGCTCAAGATGAAAAATTCGAAGCTAAAATAGAGGCTTTAGATAAAAGGCTAACTTTCGGATTTACAGTTATACTGGCAGTTCTTGCAGTTATAGTAACTTTGCACTTTATCAAATAGTCAAAGATTTAAAGATTTTGCATTCATACTGCATATCTTAGTATTATTATTAAGCTGTTCCAAAATTCATTAAAAAAAATATAAAAATATTGCATTATATTTTTGGTCTGTTTATATTTTTAAGTTATTTCTGCTTAAATTTGTTTGTTCATTTAGCTTTTTTGCCGATCAGCATAACTTTGTCGCCTGCTGCCGACGCAAAGGCTTTTTCGGGGTTTATAATAATTTGTTCATTCCTCTTAATTCCTACGGCAATTTCGTCTTTGTTTTCTTTAAAAAAATTTATAATTTCTAAGAATTCTTTATTTTCTAAATTTTTTGGCAAATCTTTTTCTATAAGACCTTCTTTAAAATTTTCGTCTAAAAGCTGGTTAAAAAATTTGGAAGCGCCTTTAAATTCTATGGATTTGACAAGTACCCTGCTCGAGAATGAACCTGATGAAAATACTTCGTTTATGCCGATTTCCCTAAAAGCTCTTTCGGTTTCTTTTTTAAAAATTAAAGCGATTATATAAGTATTTTTATATTGCGTCCTTACATTTATACCTGCTATTAAAGAGTTTGAATCGTCTTCGTCCGAAATAATGCACAGTTTTGCTTTGTCTATATGAGCCTTAGCAGTCGTCTTTTCGTCTGTGATATCGCCTTTTATAAATATTAATTTGCCGCTGCTGTCAGGCGATTTTTCAATATTGGCAACAAGAGTTACGTTGTCTTTTGTTTCTAAAATGTCTTTTAAAGAAGATTTTATTAAACTGCTGTAACCAAGTATAACAATGTGCTCTTTAAAAATATGGCTTTCCACGGTTCCGAATATCCTCCCTATTTTAAATTCAAACATAATAGAAGACACTGTAGCTAAAAAAAGACCTAAAATGCCTATGCCTGCAAACATTAAACCCATTGCTATCACTCTTCCGATGTCGTTTGTAGGCGTAACGTCGCCGTAACCTACTGTAGTTGCAGTAGTAACAGCCCAATAAAACGATTTAAAAAATGATATTTTTTCGTAACGGCTGAATAAATAAGAAAAAATTAAAAGTATAGCTATAAGAAAAACAAAAATTCTTATTAAATCTGATTTATGCTGATTCGTTAATATTTTTAACTTACGGAAAAAAATTAATATGACGTTAAACATTTCGATTTAGTTGTATATAATTTTCTGTTTTTTTAAAGATATTATAGCATAAATAATTGTATAATTATTATACCATCATTAACAATATTATCATCGTCAAAAAATTAATTTTAAATAATTTGGATTTTTCAACTAATATACGCATTGAATAGACGGAATTAAATATATGAGTCCTGATAATTTTATATTAGTATAATATATTATAAATAGATTATTATTATATTTTAATGGAATAAAGGAGATAAAACATAATGGCTGCTATGATTACGTCAACTGAACTAAAACAAAAAATAAAATCTAAATATTCTATTTTAAAAGACGATCTTCTTAGCTACGACTCTTTCCATACTGCAAGAGAAATTTCTTTATTTTATGACTCAGTGATTATCGAAGCATTTTCTCTTATTAGCGGAGGAAGCGATTATTGCGTAATAGCAGGAGGCAGTTATTCAAATTTGGAATTATGTCCTTATTCGGATATAGATATAATGATATTAACGGAAGACGGATTAAGCAGAGAAGATTCGGCAAGAGATTTAAAGGATTTTTTTTATTTGTTCTGGGACGCAGGAGTAGATCTTGCGCAGAGCGTAATGACATCCTCGGAAGCCATAGAATTAATGAGCAGCGATTTAAACACTTATACGTCTTTTATAAATGCAAGGTATATAACGGGCAATAAAATGCTGTTCGATAAATTTATATCCGATTTCAAAAAAATAGAAGCAAGATTTATTTTTTTGAAAGAAATAATGAAAAGTTTAAGAAAAAGGCGTCTAATCAATGTTATGACCGACAACGATATTTTTCTTTTGGAACCCGATGTTAAAGAAACTATAGGCGGCTTAAGGGATTATTCTTATTGCGGATGGGTGTATTATCTTGGAGTTAACGATATATTTCCAAGTCTAAGCGGCAGCGGAGAAATTTTTTTTAAAAACCCCGAAGAAACCGTAATTGAAGTACTAAAAGCAAATAAAACCGATACTTCCTTAAAAAAAGAAGACATAACCGATCTTTACAACGGCAAAAAATTTATTTTAAAAACCCGTATAATGATGCATCTTATCGCAGGAAAGAAAAATGACAGACTTACTTTCGATGTCCAGGAAAATATAGCAAATGCATTTTTTTATAAAGACGGCAAATTTTTAAATAAAATAGAATACTTTATGCACGACTATTATTTAAACGCAAAAAACATTCACAATATTTCAAAATTAATTATAAATATTCTGATAGAACCAAAGATTTTAATAAGTAAAAATAAGGAAAAAAAACAAAAAGAAATAATTATAGAAAATAATTTTTTTTTAAAAAACGGTTTGATTGCCGTAAAAAACAAAGAACTTTTTTTGTCCGAAGAAAAGAATATTTTTAATTTACTAAACTTATATCAAACTTCAGGCTACAGATTGAACGCCGAATCCGTTAATCTTTTAAAAATCGGCGGAATGAAATATGCAGCAAAAATTAAAAAAGGCAGTGTTTCAAAGGTTTTTTTTATAAATTTGCTAAAGAATAAAAAAAGAGTATATCAAACTCTGCTGCTTATGCATGAAACTAAAATACTAACTGCTTTAATTCCGGAGTTTGAAAAAATAGATTCTTTATCTACTAACGATGTTTACCATGTATATACGGTCGATGCGCATTCTTTAAACGGAATATTTTATCTTGAAAATATGGCAAATTTTAAAATAAACACAGAACTTAAAGAAATATTTGAAGATCTGAGTCCCGAAGATATGCTTATTCTAAATTTTTCGCTTCTTCTTCACGACATAGGCAAGGGATATTCCGCCCATCACGAATCAATCGGATCTAAAATAGCCTTTAAAATTTCCAGAAGAATAGGTTTTGATTCAAATATTTCCGATATTGTAGAATTTTTGATTTTAAATCATTTCGTTCTTCCTCTTACTTCCGAAAGAAGGGATATTCACGACCCCGCTACTATTAAATATGTTGCAGGCATTGTTAAGGATATAAAAAGCTTGAAACTTCTTTTTATAGTTAGTATTTGTGATTCCATGGCCGTGTCTAAAACAAGGTTTAATTCATGGAGGAAGATGCTTTTAGTCGAACTTTATCAAAGAACTTTGGCATATTTAAAAAATACGGAAGAATATTTTAAAGATGACCTATACTATATAGGCAGCGTCTATGAATATGCAGAAACGCTGATAGGGAAAAAGGGTTATAAGTTTCTTGAAAATATTAGTAATTTAAAAGAATTTATATCTGAATTTATTAACCAATTTTATTCTCCAAGCAAATATTTGGCAAGAGAAAGCAAGGAAAATATTTTGCTGCATTTAAAATTATTTTCTAAAATATCGGATTCCCATAGATTTAATTTCGTCGCAAAAATGCATCAAGCTGAAGATTATTATGAAATAGTAATTTGCGGAGAGGACAGAAAATCAATTTTTTCGGATATAACAGGAGTTTTATCTTATTTTGATTTTAATATATTAAGTGCAGATATAAATACAAGAAAAGACGGTAAATTTGTTGACACGTTTTTTGTAAACCATATATACAAAAAAGTTGACGGAGATATCGACTGGCACAAACTAAGAAAGACTTTCTTTAACGTTTTTAACGGTAAGGAAAAATTGGAGGAAAAATTAAAAAATAAAAGAAAAAACGAAAGTTTATATGCGAAAAGCGGACCCAGAGTTATAACTTCCGTTGAAATTTATAATAATATAAGCGACGAATTTACCGTAATAGAAATACAAGCTTTAGACAGAAAAGGACTTTTGCACGATATAGGAAAAATTTTTAATTCCTTCAATATAGACATTTTTGTTTCTAAAATAACGACGCAGGGCAATAAGGCGTATGATACGTTCTATGTTAAAAATTTTCAAGGCAGCAAAATACGCAACCTGCTTTTAATGAAAAAAATAAAACAAACCGTTCAGGATATGCTTTAAAATAGCCGTAGCTCCCGAAATTGTCTATATAAAATTGTAATGTTTAATAAAATAACGCCTTTTCCTAATCGGCAATTTTGGGCAGTTTAATTTGCTTGACTAAAAGCATTATATTGTGATAAAAATATTAATTATGGTTGCCGAACCGAAAACAAAAACATTTGCGGAAATTTATGAATCGCAGGGACATTATTTAGAAGCATTAAATATTTATATAGACCTGCTAAAAGAAAATCCTTTCGACGAAGAATCTTTGGATAACATAAAAAGACTGCAAAGCTTAATTAAAACAGATAAAGAAAACGACGATAAAAAACGTCAAAACTTAATATCTGCTTTAGAAAATTTTCTGCAGAAAACTTACGCCTACAAAAAAAGTTCCTCCCTGCTTTAAAGTAAAAATAAAAATAAATTAAAAATAAATTAAATTAAATAAATAGAATATATATAGAATATATATATAATAAAAATAGTCAAAAATAATCTATGCTTAATTTGACGGAATTTGCTTCAAATATAATCGAAAAAAAAGCATCCGGAATTTTAATCAAAAAACCGGCAAATATCTTTTTCATCTCTAATTTTTCAGGCAGCGGATATTTGTATTTTTCAGTTTCCGGAGAAATTATTCTTTATACCGATCCCAGATATTCCGAAAGAGCCGCTAAAGAATGTTTTGAAAATGTTAAGATTGTAGAAATAAAAGAAATATTTAAGGATATAGCCTCCGATATATCGCCGAGAGCAGGCTTGAGCGGTTTTTCTTCTATACTGTTTGAATCCGATTATATTACTTACGACGAATATATATCGTTTGCGAAAGAATTAGGGGATAAGTTTAATTTTATCCCTGCCGGCGGCTTTTTATCTAAAATTAGATCCGTTAAAGACAAAAAAGAATTAGATTATATAATGCAGGCGGTTTCAGTATCCGAAAAAGCCGTTATGGACATACTCAAGAAAATTGTCTGCAGTAAGGAATCAGGCGGTATTTCCGAGAAAAAAGCTTCTTTAATTTATAAAAAAAATCTTTTAGATTTTTATTCTGAGGAATCTTTTGAAACAATAGTGCTTTCTGGCAGAAATTCAAGTATTCCGCACGGCTTGCCTTCGGCGGATAAAATTATTTCAAAGAGCGGCGTTTTATTATGCGACTTTGGAGCCGAAATTAAAGGATATAAGAGCGACGAAACGTTTACGGTTCATCTCGGAAAACCGGACAAGAAATTTTTAGACGTCTACGACACGGTTTATACCGCGCAGCAGAAAGCTATTTCAAAAATAAAGCCAGGCGTGAAATTCGTCAGTTTAGACAAAACTGCACGCGATTATATTGACAAACGAGGTTACGGGAAATATTTTACCCATTCTTTGGGACACGGCGTAGGATTAGACATACATGAATATCCGTACGTCGGCAAAAAAAACTTAGATACGGTTAAGGAAGGAATGGTGTTTACCGTAGAGCCCGGCGTTTATTTAGAGGGTGAATTCGGCGTCAGAATAGAGGATATGTGTTATGTGGAACGAGACGGAGCTAAAATTATAACAAATATTAAAAAAGATAAGTGCGTCATCGGCGCGTTAATATAGATGCAGAGGGAAGGAAAAGGTGTCATAAATTTACAAAGAAAATATTTACAAAAAAATTAATCTGCCGCCTTTTCCGCAAAGCATGATTAAGGATAAAATTAATAGTTGATTTTTATTCCGCTTTGTTTTAAATTAATTAATGCGTTGAAAGTAAAAAATAATATGCAGAAATAAATGATAAATATTTTTAGTATATTAAAATTAAAATATTACATATAACGGAGGTTTTTCTAAGTGTATTCTACTACGGATTTTAAAAAAGGGCTTAAGATAGAAATGGATAAGGAGCCGTACGAAATAATAGATTTTCAGCACGTGAAACCCGGCAAAGGCGGGGCGTTCGTCAGGACAAAACTGAAAAGTCTTATTTCCGGAAAAGTAATCGACAGAACTTTAAGGGCTGGAGAAAAAGTTGAAACGCCAAATATAGAAGAAAAAAATGTGCAGTATCTTTACAGCGAAGGCAGCGATTTTATTTTTATGGACAACGAAACCTATGATCAGGTCCATATAGACAAAGAAGCCTGCGCCGAAAGCGCCGGATTTTTGCTTGAAAATATAAACGTAAAAGTGCTCTATTATAACGGTAAACCAATAAATATAGAAACGCCTAATTTTATAGACGTTAAAATAACTCAAACAGAGCCCGGTCTTAGAGGCGATACCGTTTCAGGAGCTACCAAACCCGCAACTTTAGAAACGGGATTAGTTATAAGCGTGCCGTTATTTTTAAACGAAGGCGATTTAATAAAAGTCGATACCAGGACTAAGTCTTATATAGAAAGAATTAGCGCCAAGCAGTGAAATATCGCTTACCCTATTGCAATTCTGTCAAAATATATCGTCTTGCCGGGTTAAAGGAGAAAATATGAATATAAAAGACATTAAAGATTTGGTAAAATTCATTAAATCGAATAAAATTAAAGAGTTTTACTATAAAAAAGGCGACGAAGAGTTTAAGGTTACCCTTGATTCCGATGAATTTTATAAAGGCGGACACGGAAATGCATTAATTGAAAAAAAAGCGGAACGCGCCGCCCAAATTTCCGATTACGAGCAAGCCGAACTTGTTAATTTTGCTATAAGCAGGGCTAACATAGCGGCGGAAGCCGATGCGGCGGCTAAAGTTAAAAATGAACGCCTCAAGGAGATAGTTTCTCCTTTCGTAGGTTCGTTTTACAGATCGCCTTCTCCAGATAAACCGTCTTTCGTAGAGGTCGATTCCGTAGTCGAAAAAGGAAGTCCTGTTTGTATAGTCGAGGCTATGAAAATTATGAACGAAATAGAATCCGATATGAAATGCAGGATAGTATCCATTCTTGCGGAGAACGGACAATTGGTCGAATTCGGGCAGCCTTTGTTTTTAGTGGAACCTCTTTAATAAAATTAGAAAAATATAAAACTTTATAATAAGTTATATAAAATAAGCTTAAAATTAGAAAATAAAAAATAAAATATGTTTAGAAAAATTTTAATTGCCAACAGAGGAGAAATTGCGGTCAGGATTATAAGAGCCTGCAAAGAATTGGGCATAAAAACGGTTGCCGTATATTCGACTGCAGACAGGGACAGTCTTCACGTAAAATATGCCGACCAGAGTATATGCATAGGACCTCCGCCTTCGTCTAAAAGCTATCTTAATATATCTTCTATTATATCTGCGGCTGAAATAACCGACAGTGAAGCTATACATCCCGGATACGGTTTTTTATCGGAAAATGCAAATTTTGCCGAAATTTGCGAGAATTGCGGTATCAAATTTATCGGACCTACCTCTTCAAATATGAATATGCTTGGAAACAAGAGAAACGCCAGAAAATTAGTCAAGAGACTAGGTATTCCGGTTTTGCCCGGCAGCGACGATATAAGCGATAATGAAGAAGATATTAAAAAGGCAGCCGAAAAAATAGGATATCCGTTAATACTCAAGGCTTCTATGGGCGGCGGCGGAAGAGGCATCAAGATGGTTTTGACGCCGGCTCATTTATCTCAGGCCTATCATCAGGCAAGACAGGAAGCCCAGTCTTTTTTCGGCGACCAGGACGTTTATTTAGAAAAATTTTGCGAAAATCCCAGGCACGTAGAATTTCAGGTACTTGCCGACAAATACGGCAATGCGGTTTATCTAGGCGAAAGGGATTGCTCTATTCAAAGAAGACATCAAAAAATTATAGAAGAAGCTCCGTCTCTTGCCGTGAAATCCGCCGCACGAAAAAAAATGGGAGCATTAATATTGAAAGTAGTTAAAGAAATAAATTACGTAAATGCGGCAACGTTTGAATTTTTGTTGGATAAAAACGACGATTTTTATTTTATGGAAGTAAATACACGAGTCCAGGTCGAACATCCCGTTACCGAGTTTGTTACCGGTACCGATATTATTAAGGAACAGATAAGAATAGCAAACGGAGATAGGCTTAAAATAAAACAGGAAGACGTCAAAATTAAAGGTCACAGTATAGAACTCAGGATTAATGCCGAAGATCCTATAAATTTTAAACCGTCGCCGGGTTTGATAACTAATTATATAAAACCGGGCGGATTCAACGTCAGGGTGGACGATTTGGGATATTGCGGATATAACGTACAACCTTATTACGATTCGTTAATAGCAAAGCTTATAGTTTACGATACGAACAGGCTTGGAGCCATAAATAAGGCTAAAAACGCTCTTAACGAATTTGAAATAGGCGGTATCGAAACAAATATTCCTTTCCTTAAAAGAATATTAAACGACAGCGATTTCATTTCCGGAAAAGTCGATATAGGTTACGTGCAGAGATTTATCGAAAGATAAAAAATAATTAAAATTTATTTAAATTATATAAATTTTATGTTGCAAATATTTTAATAAAATTATTAAATAAAATATATGTCGTGCATCATATATATTAAATACCGCATAATTTAAGCTTGCAGTTGTTATATGCTATAAGTATTAAAAAGGCGTGAGATAAATATAATCATCTAAATAATAATAACAGAGAGAGCAAAGGGGGAACTATGGATTTTCCAAAAGGCTTAAAATATAATTCGGAACATATCTGGGTCAAAGTAACCGGCGATAATGCCTTAATAGGAGTAACGGACTATGCTCAGGATCAGCTCGGAGACATTATATACGTCGATCTGCCGGAAGCAGGTTACGAACTTGAACAAAACGAATCTTTCGGCACTATAGAATCCGCCAAATCAGTTTCCGAACTTTACGCACCGATAAGCGGACACGTGATCAGCGTGAACGATTCATTGAAAGACGAACCTGAATTAGTTAATGAAGAGCCTTACGATGCCGGATGGCTTCTTAAAGTTAAGCTGACCAACGAAGACGAACTTGGTGACCTTATGGATCAGGCGGCATACGAAGAATATTTAAAAAATTCTTGATGAGTTTCAATCTTATAATATCAGGCGGGCATTCAGGCAGTTTTAATATGTCCGCCGACCTTTTTCTATTAAACAAATACAAAACTGCGGATGATTTTTCCGCAAATCCAACCTTAAGGATTTATTATTTTAATCCTCCGGCGTTATCGTTAGGTTTTTTTCAAAAAGATAAGAATACAAACGATAAAATTATCGAAAAAGCTAAAAGCAAGGGTTTCGACGTTATTTCAAGACCGACGGGCGGCAGGGCGGTTCTTCACAAATCGGAAATAACATATTCTGTAACAGCATCTTATAAAAAAGGAATTTTTGCAGGAAAGCTTATAGAAACATATAAAAAAATAAGCGAATTCCTTTATCTTTTTTTTATCAAACTCGGATTAAAACCTGATAACGGGGATTATCAAAGTAAAAATGTGCATCGCGGTAAAAATAATTTTAACTGTTTTCTTAAAGCCCATTCTTACGAAATAACCTTCGGCGGAAGAAAAATTTGCGGCAATTCCCAGAGAAGAAACGATTACGGCTTTTTGCAGCACGGTTCTATTTACATAGATTACAAACCCGAAGAACATATTGAAATATTTGGCAGCGAAGGCAGCGGAAATAATAACGAATATTTTAACGACATCACGGGTATCCGACAGGAAATTGAAAGAATTGCAGCGCTAAATGAAACTAATAAACAAATTGCAGGAGAATTAACATTTAATTACCTTTCCGAAATTTTAGCCGAATCGTTTTCCGAAGCATATAATTTAAAACCTGTTATTCTGCAGGAAAATATTTTATAAAATATATTTTGCCTAAATTTTAATCAATAATTTGTTTATCTTAAAAACTGCTCAATTTTTAAGCATATAAATTCTGCTTTTATTTAATATTTAAACTCGTAATAATCTTTTCTTTCCTCTTTTAATTGAGACATTCCGCCATCTTACTCCCTATAAATTAAATAAATTATATAATTGAAACGTTTGGCGCAAATTTTGCTAATAAAAAGATAAACAATTTTAACGGATATTTGAGGCAAGGCATTTGAATTTATCTAGTATTAATAAAAAAAATAAAAATTTAAGGGGAGAAATCATGAGATTTAAATTTGACAGATCGGCTTTCAGTATTGTTTTATTTGTTATCACGCTATTTTTATTAACGTTTGCAGTGCATAAAAAAGCATATGCCGCAAATGCCGATTCTAACACGGATAGCGGAAGCGGAAGTTTGAAAATAGGAACAAACGCGAAAATCAAAAAAATCGAAAAAAAATTAGACAAAGCTTTAGCGGAAATTCAATCTATTAAAAAAGCAAACAAAGCGCAAAATTCGGGAAACTATTTTTCAAACGTCCAACTTCTTGGAACGTTGATAGCTTCTTATACCTATAACCTTGCAAAACCGGAAGCGGTAAATACTCCGTCTTCTTTTGAAGGAAACGGCAACTACGGAGATAACTGGCAGACCGACGGGTTTGCGGTAAATAACGCAGACATAACTATAAGGCGTGCGCCGGGAACGTCTTCCGATCCTTACGGAGTAGGTTTCCATATATCGCTGGATTTTGGACAAAATATTCAGTTTTATAAATCTTACTACGGAAACACGTCTTATTTTACGACACCCTTTGAAGACAGAACTCCTTACGACGTTAGAAAGGCATATATAAACATAAACCTTCCTATAGGAAGCGGACTAGATATTCATATCGGTAAGGAAAACGAACTCCTGGGATTCGAATCTTTTAATCCTATAAGAAACTGGAACGATACGTATTCGCTGTTAGATGCCGCGGAACCTGCTACCTTGACAGGTGTATTTTTAACGTATAACTTTATACCGGCTCTTACTTCGACGCTTGGAATTGCAAATACTTATAACTCCGCCGTTCCCATCGACAATCTGCCGGTTATAGAACTTAACGAAAGCTATGCCGCTTCTAGTATTCTTACTTTTAACGGAGGATTTATCTACGGAGAAAACAGCTATCTGGTAGGAAACGGCACGGGCGGAAGTGCAAACGGACAGCTTTACGAAGATAATCTTAATAAAAGTTTTTACGGCTATATCGACGGCGTATTAAGTCCTACTCCAGACTGGTCTTTCGTTTTAGACTACGAACTTGGACTGGGCGGAGGAATAAACGACTCGGTGCTTAACGATAACGGTATTACGGCTTATTCTTATTCGGGCTATCCGGCTTTAGTCCAAACATCAAACTCTACTTACGATAAATCCCGTTTCTACGGTATAGCCGGTTATATCCATCATCAGCATAATTACGGTTTCGGACAGGTTGCGGAAACTTTGAGGGAAACCGCCGCCTACGATCAGAACGGCATGTGGGAGATGACCAGCACTCCCGGAGTAAGCGATACATATATCGATTCAACGCTTACGTTTGCGTATCAGCCGTCTTTTAAAAACTTTAAAAACGTGCAGTTCAGATTAGAGTTGGAACATCAGGGTTCTAACCATAACGTATATTTAGATTCTAACGGGTTACAAACGCATTCCCAGCAGAACACCGTGAACCTAATGATTCTATACAGCTTTTAAAGGTTTCAGATTTATTTATTCACTTACTCACTGCTGGATTTGCGGGTATGGTCGCTAACTGCTAAAAAATAAAATTATATAAAAAGGAGGTGAAAAGAAAAATGAAGAAAATAGAAGCTATTGTTAAACCTTTTAAAATAGACGATGTCAAAGAGGCTTTAAACGGAATAGGGATTCACGGAATAACGGTTACGGAAGTTAAAGGTTTCGGAAGACAGAAGGGGCATACGGAACTTTACAGAGGAGCGGAATATAGAGTAGATTTCGTTCCAAAGGCAAAAATGGAAATAGTCGCTTCCGACGACCAGATTTCAAATATCGTAGAAACGATAGAAAAAAGCGCAAAAACGGGCAATATCGGCGACGGAAAGATATTTATATCGCCTATTGAAGAAGTAGTGCGCATTAGAACAGGAGAAAAAGGAGAGTCTGCAATCTAATTAATCAATAAAATAAATATTAAGGAGGAATGGGAAATTATGGATCTCATTAAAAAATTAAAAAATTTTAAAATACCTTTGATATATGGATGGTCTTTATTGGGCGGAATAATGCTGGTAATATTTTCCTGGGTAAGTCCGGTATTTGCCGCCGCTTCTAAGGTTCCTGCGTTTAACAGCGGAGACATAGCATGGGTGCTTGCTTCATCCGCATTAGTTTTAATAATGACGCCGGGACTTGGTTTTTATTACGGCGGTATGGTTAGAAGAAAAAACGTTTTAAATACTATTTCGCTTAGTTTTATTGCTATTTGCACGGTAAGTATAATATGGATCTTATGGGGATACTCTTTGGCGTTCGGCCCTGATTCTTTTGGCGGAATTATAGGCAGTCTTAAATATGTAGGCTTATTTGCCATGAAAGAAACTCAGCATTCGAGATACGACGGCAAGATTCCTTCCTATATTTACGTAATGTTTCAACTAATGTTCGCAATTATAACCGTTGCTCTAGTCAGCGGTTCACTTGTGGAAAGAATTAAATTTTCTTCTTGGGTTGTGTTTACCATTGTGTGGCTTACCGTTGTTTATGCTCCGGTTGCTCAAGCCGTATGGGGTATAGGCGGATTGTTTCAGAAAATGGGAGCGTTGGATTTTGCAGGCGGAACGGTCGTCCATATTAATTCGGGTGTCGCAGGTCTTGCAGGAGCAATAGTCCTTGGAAAAAGAAAAGGCTATATGAAAGAAAACATAGTTCAGCCAAACCAGTTAGGCTATACAATACTGGGCGGCGCTCTTTTATGGTTCGGATGGTTCGGATTTAACGCCGGAAGCGCCTTAGAGGCAAATCCTTTAGCAACTTCCGCATTTTTGGTTACCAATACCGCAACTGCAGCCGCCGCTATAGGCTGGATGATAGCCGAATGGATTAGAAGCGGAAAACCGACTACACTCGGCATGGTTTCCGGCGCTGTTGCCGGACTTGTAGCTATAACTCCGGCATCGGGTTTCGTTAATCCTATAGATTCAATCATTATAGGTTTCGTTGCAGGCGTAATATGCTATTCTATGGTAGTTTTTGTAAAGCCGAAATTAGGCTACGACGATGCTCTTGACGCCTTTAACGTTCATGCTATAGGCGGTGCATGGGGAGCGCTTGCAACAGGTCTGTTTGCCGATCCGCTGATTAACTCGGCAGGAAGAGGTTTGTTTTACGGCAATCCGGGTCAGATGTGGATTCAGCTGCTGACAGTAGTTTGCGTTGCCTCATATTCTTTCATTATGAGTTTTATAATATTTAAAGTAATTGATAAAGTTATGGGTCTTCGCGTAGATAAGGAAACCGAAGCAATGGGTTTAGATATTACGCAGCATGATGAAGCAGGTTATAATTTCTAATTATTAACATAAGAACGGGGCGAATTTTAAATCCGTCCCGTTCTTATGTATTTATTGTTTTTTAATATAAGGCAATATTTCTTCTAAAGAAGTAACACCGCTTAAAAATTTTTCCTTTGCCGAATCCGAAAGAGTTTTCATGCCGTTTTTTATTGCCGACCTTTCTATTTCGGATTCCGATGCATTACCGTTTATCAGCCCTCTTATTTCATCGTTTATTTCAAGCATTTCGTATATCGGTATTCTGCCTTTGTATCCGGTATTATTGCATGTCGGACAACCTTTTGGTTTAGCTTTATAAAGTTTGAAATAATTATTTTTATTTTGACGTTCGCCGCCGCTGTTGCCGTTATCGTTGTATACGGCGGCAGATATTCCAAGTTTTTTTATTGCAGATTCGTCAAGTTCTTCTTTGCATTCTAAACAGAGTTTTCTTATAAGCCTTTGCGCTATAATAAGGTTTAAACTCGATGAAATTAAAAAAGGTTCGATATTCATATTTATTAATCTTGTTACGGTAGCCGAAGCATTGTTTGTATGAATAGTCGAAAGAACTAAATGTCCGGTAAGCGCGGCCTGAATAGCTATAGAAGATGTTTCGAAATCCCTGATTTCCCCTACCATAATTATATCGGGATCCTGTCTTAAAAAAGATCTGAGAACCTCCGCAAAATTTAAAGTTGCGCCGGTCTTGGAATTCTTAAGCGTTTCGTCTATCTGTATCTGATTTATTCCTGAAAAATCATATTCTATAGGGTCTTCAGCGGTAGATATGTTTATCGATTCGTTTTTATTTAATTCGCTTAATATGGAATAAAGCGTCGTAGTTTTTCCGGAACCTGTAGGTCCGGTAACGAGTATCATCCCGAAAGGTTTATTTATTGCCGATTTTAATATGTTTAAATGAGCAGGAGAAAACCCCACCCTGTTTATATCGAAAATCAGAGAAGATTTATTCAATATTCTCATGACTATTTTTTCGCCGAAAAGCGTCGGCGCCAAGGATACTCTTAAGTCTATTTCTTGTCCGGAAACCGATGTAGAAATTCGGCCGTCCTGAGGAAACCGTTTTTCCGATATATCTAAATTAGGCTCGCACTTTATTTTTATCACGGATACTATATTAGATTTTGCTGTTGAAGAAATGTTGGCATATCCGATAAGTTTCCCGTCTATCCTGAATCTTATTCTTGAAAACTTTCTGTAATTTTCAATATGTATATCGCTTGCTCCTCTTTCTACGGCATCGCTTATAACTTTATTTATGAATTTTTCTACGGCGCTTTCGCTGACTTTATCTTTTGTTATGTCGCTTATTTCACTCTCTTCGGCAAGCGTTTTTGATGAATTTTCATCTTTTTTAAAATTATCCAACAGAAAGGAAGCATTGTAATATTTAGACATTGCGTTTATTATCTGCGAATAAGAGGATACCGAATACAATGCGGGAAATCCTGCAAGAAATCCTATATCGTCGGCAACATCGATCCTCGATGGATCGTATGCGGCCAAATAAAGATTTCCGTTTTCTATTTTGTAAGGTATAACGCGGCATTTTAAAACTTTATCGGGCGGAATTATGTTGATAACATTTTTTGGAATATCTACGGCGTTTATATCGACGTATTCTATTTTATAAAATTTACATAAAAAATCCACAAGTTCGTTTTCTTTTATTTTGTTTTCGTCTATGAGAATTTTTATAAAAGGTTTAAGCGGCAAATTTTCTTTTTTTAAAGCATATTCTAAATCCGACTTTTCAATTAAACCGTTAGATACTAAAATTTCTCCTAGTTTTTGCTCTCCGATATTTTTTTTTGGGTAGCAGTTTAAATTTGCATCCATTTTTAAATTTTTCCGGTAATATATAATAATATTAAGTTTTTAATCCTGCAATAGAATCCTCAATAGAAATTTATCTATGCAATATATAAATATTTTCTAATTCAAAATTTGAATAAATATAATGCATTTAAATTAAAAAAAATTATATCATTTAAAAATATTAGGGGCAACGTAATAATTAAAAGTAATAATTTAAATTGACATAAATTCTTTAAATTATATAATAATAAATAATAGTATAATTTATTATATATAAAAATCAGGAGATTCTTTATGTCTAAACTGCTCGACGTAAAAATTATTCCGCATAGAAGTTACCTAATGGCTGATACTCCGGATCAGAAACTTTTTATAGAATTAAAACTTGAAGCAAGCCGTAAAATAGACTTTAAAACGCCTTTATCTATAGCATTTGTAATAGATACTTCCGGGTCTATGAGGGAGATTGTAGCGGGTTCTCCCGTGAATACCGGCAAAACGCAAACCATAGACGGCAACACTTATAATATAGTTACGGGCGGCGATTCTAAAATAGGAATTTTAATTGAAGGACTTAAAAAATTTGTTAACTCTGCAAAATTGAAAAATTCCGACAGGGTAAGCCTTATTAAATTTGACGATAAAGCCGAAGTTTTATTGCCTTTCGTTAATATTGAGAATAAAAATAAAGATTTAATATTGAAGGCAATAGACGCTCTTATAAATTACAGCGGCGGTACTTCTATGGGTGCCGGAATGAAAGAATCATTAGAACTAATTTCTAAAGAAACCGGAAATAGAAAGATTATAATGCTAACAGACGGACAGACTTCCGACGAGGATTTGGTAAAAGAAATGTCGCTGGAACTGGCAAAATTAAACATACCTTTAATAGCTGTAGGAATCGGCGAAGACTGGAACGAAAATTTGATTTCTTTTATTACCGATAAAACCCAAGGCAAACCTTATTATGCTTCGGTTAACGGCGAAGACGATGCATCCGGAATAATTATAAAACCGTCTGACATACCGGACATTATGATAAAGGAATTAGAACATGCAGTTAATGAAACTTTATCAGGGGTATCTCTTACGATAAATACCGTAAAAGACGTAAAAATAGATAGAATAACTAAAGTTTATCCCGAAGTTTCAGAGGTTGATATAAATATAAAACCTCATTTTCTAGGCAGTATAAATCCTGAAGAAAACAGCGTTTTTATAATAGAATCTACTTTGCCTGAACGTAAACCCCTCAAATCCCGTCTTATGCAGCTAAGCTTAACTTACGATATGCCGGATGGAAATTACCGCGGAGAAAATCCTCCCGAAGACGTTATAGTAGAGTTTACTATGGACGAATCGAAAGCATCGGTCGTTAATAATGAAGTAATGCAGTGGGTTCAGCAAAGAAACGTGGGCAGTTTATTGGAAAAAGCAATAAAAGAAGCAGGCGAAAACCCTTTAAATGCCTCTAAAACTTTAGATATGGCAAAGCGTATGACCGTAAAGCTAGGCAACAGTGCGATGACTAAAATAATCGAAAGGGCGCAGGATGAAATAAAAGAAAATAAAACTATAAGTATCGGTACGTCTAAAACTTTAAGGATAGGTTCAAAAACAAAAACAATAAAAATCAGCTCCGAAAACGAATTTTCCGACGAACAGATTAGAAAACTTGCTGGAATTTAATTAATTAACCGCAGAGATTTAATTCTTATAAAAATATAAGAATAATATAATATAAAATAACGGAATAATAACAGGGGGATAAAATGAAAATATGTCCTGTATGCAAAAAAAAGTTTACGGACGATAAGAAATTTTGCAATATAGACGGTTCTGAATTAATAGATTTTGAAATGCCGGAAGAAAGTATAAGCTTAAGCAAACCTTCAATAAATAATATTGAAAGCTCAAGTGAAAACATATCCCTCGCCGGTAATTTATCCGAAAATACAGAAAAACCGGAAAATATTGCGGATTTTAAACCTGCACGTTTAACATTTAAAACGGACGGTAATTTAACGGATAAATTTTTTGATTTAAAGACTGCTTATGTAATTGCCGGAAGGTTCGACTCATCCACAGGTCCAATAGACATAGATTTGTCAGGATTTTCCGGAGACGAGCATATATCGAGGAAACATGCAAAATTTACTTTTGAAAACGGCAAATGGTTTGTTTCCGATGCAGGTTCCACGAACGGCGTTTTTGTAAAATCTGCTTCGGCTAAAGAATTTTCATCAAGAATTACGGAGCCTATCGAATTGAATAACGGAGACGAAGTATCGTTAGGCAATATGCTTTTTATGTTTAACATCTAAAATAAATATATTAAATTATTTATTATCTATTTATAAATATTATATTATATATAACGTATAAACCGGCAGTGATTTAATGCATAGACAAAACCTTGAAGAAAAAATATATTCGGCAGGTTCCGAAACGCAGTTTTTAAAAGAAGGCGATATAATAAATGCCGCCGGCGTTGATTTAAGAATCGAGGGTCCTTTTATACAAGGATGGTATTCGGCTAAAATCAATGCTGGGGAATCGGTTTTCTATTACAGCGGTAATTGCGGCTTATGGAAAGGTATTAATAAATGTGATGCGATGCCTGAGATTTTACTTTGTACCGACGATGAAATAATAATTTTAAATGATAAAAAATACATAAAATACGAATATAAAATTCCTTCCTCAAAAAAAGAAAACGAATTAATAATAAAATATATTTCAGATTTAGCGGAAATTATCAAAAATTTGACCGAACAGGGGATGTCCCTGCTATATATAAACCCCGATTCTTTATACATTTACGGCGATAAAATTAAATTAAATATACTGCCTGATTTATCGGAAATAGGCAAAAAAATGTTTTCTCCCAGAGATTTAGTTGCTCCCGAAGTTTTAATGCATGATATTGCAAACGGAAAAGAAGGAGTTTATCTATTGGGACTATTTGCATATAAGTTTTTAACGGGAAATAATATAAATACATACGATATCGATATTTCCAATTATATAAAAAATATAAAAATACCCGGTTTTCCTCAATTTTTATATAAAACGCTTTCAAGAAGCGAAGAAAGATTTGATATAAATGAAGCAATAGGTTATTTGAAAAATATTAAAGAGGAAAGAAAAACGGCGGTAAGGTTCGATATAGGAATATCTTCGACGGTAGGCTTAAATCCTGACAGACTCATAGATGAAGATGCTTGCGGATACGCTATCGAAAACAATGTAAATTTTAGCGAAAAAAACTTAGTGCTAAAAGCATGTCTTGCCGACGGTATGGGCGGAATGGCTGCGGGAGAATATGCAAGCAGGGCTGCCGTTAAAGGTTTTTTTAAAAGTTCGGAATATACCGAAGATTTTTCTAAAGATATTAACGATATCGTAACAGATTTGGCATGGCAGGCAAATAAAAGCGTATTCGACGAACTTCAAGGAAAAGACGGCGGCTGTACTTTTATAGGCATTATTTTTAAAAATGAAACGTTTGCTTTGGCCCATGTAGGAGATTCAAGGGCTTATCTTTGGATCAATTCGAAATCGGAAGATAAATTAAAAAGACTGACAAAAGATCATTCGTATGTTGCACTTATGGTATCAAGCGGCAATATGACCGAAGAAGAAGCAAAAATAAGCCCTGACAGAAATAAAATTTTAAAATCGTTGGGAATCGTAAGAAACAGGCAGAGCGAATATTTTGACGATTTACAAAAAACTATAGGGAAAAAAACGGAAGATTTAAATATAGGCGATATTATTCTAATAGTATGCGACGGGATATGGTCGGAGCTTGAAGAGACGGATATTATAAAAATTTTAAGCAATTCATCTTCCGGCGGCATAAATAAATTTGATGCCCAATACGTGGCAGATGCACTTATTTCTTCGGCAATAGAAAAAGGTGCGCAGGATAATGCAACGGCTCTTGTTATTAAGCGTGTTGCATAAGTTATTAATATAAAAGGCAAATAAAACCATAAATTTTAATTTAATATTCGAATTTTATGCAATGTCCCTATTGTTCATCTTCTATACCTGATAATTCGGTAAAATGTCCTGTTTGCGGAGGAGATATATCCGGCGTTTTAGCAGGAGAAAATTATTCTTGCACTCCGCTGGATAAAGACAGTATTGTTTTTTTTAAATATAAAATAGAAAAAGTCTTAGGACAGGGCGGTTTTGGAATAACATATCTTGCATATGACGAAAAGTTAGAAAGAAAAGTTGCCATAAAAGAATATTTTCCCGACGGAATAGCCGTCAGAACAGGAAGTAAAGTTACAATCCCGCCTACCCGCGACAATGAAGAAAATATAGAAAATTTTAAAAATGAAGCAAAATCTATAGCAAAATTAAAAAATCCATGGATAGTCGATGTTTACGACGTAATTGAAGAAAACGGCACAGTATATATCGTTATGGAATACATTGAAGGGACGCCCCTGTCCTCTCTTTTAGGGAAAATAAAAGAAAATGAAGCAGTTAAATATATAAAACAGATTGCCAAAGCAGTAGGAATAATACATTCCGCCGGCATGCTTCACCAGGATATAAAACCTGAAAATATTATATTAAAAAACAGCGAAGAGATTAAAATTATAGATTTTGGTTCTTCCAGGGTATTTGCGGCCGACAAAACTAAAACTTACGAAAAAATTTTAACGCCTGGCTATGCTCCGCTAGAACAGTATGGCGGAAAAGGTAAAAGAGGAGAATATACCGATGTTTATGCAATATGCGCTACGCTGTACGCTCTTTTAAAAGGATTTCCTCCTCCGGAAGCTACCGAATTAGCCGGCGGAATAGGCATAGATTTTACGGGAATAAGCGACGGATTAGAAGATATTTTAAACAAAGGGCTGACGATAAAAATACCGGAAAGGATAAAAAATACGGAGGAATTGCTTAAACTTTTAGACGAATTAGAAAAACCTAAAGTTTTTACCGCCGGTGAAGTAAATAATATATCCGAAACTAAAAATTCGATCGGCGCCGCCGGAAAATTTAACCAAAGAGAAAATAAGCAGGCAATTACGTTCGGACGACCGATCGTCGCCTCTTCCGCCTCTGCCGGAAATACCGAAGCGGATAAAGCTGAAATACCAAGTCCCGTCGAAATTAAAAATAACTTAAGCTTAAACTATAATTCAAATTCAAAAAATAAAATAAATATAATTATTGTTGCCGCCGCCATAATAATTCTAATAATTATTTTAGCTGCGGCAGGTTATTTTTTTTACTATAAAGGTTTTTTCCTTAAAAAAAATAAAACCGCTAAAACCGAAAAAACATTAAAATCGAAACAGTCCTCTAAAAATAATAACAAAAAGATCAACAACAAACATAAATCTGCGGTAAAGAAACAAATTAACAAAAATATTAGTAATACTAATGTGCAGCAGCAGCCAGCGTTAAATCAAAATACGGCTACGGCTGTACGCCATATCACAACATATCATCGCAATTACTCAAAACCTGTATTTATCCCTGCACCAAGATTTCAGCCGCAATCTCATGCTTCCGTTTTTAGCGGTCCAGGCTATGAAGATTTCAATATGTCGGGATGTTTTTACTGCCACAATATAGACGGCAAAGGAAAGCAGAGCGGCTATAGTCTTTCCCATATAGGTTCGCAATTAAGTTATGCGCAGATAGAAAATCAGATTACGCATCCAAGTTCTTCAATGCCTCCTAATCCAAATATGCCTGCAGAAGAAGTCGCGCAGATTGCCGGCTGGTTAGAAAGTTTAAAATGAAACAAATATAAAAAATTATAAATCTAAAATAAGGAGCTAAAAAATGAAAATTATTCTTAAAAGAAATTTAATTTTTGCATTGATTGCGGCGGGTATGCTGTTGGCGTTAAATTATATTAACTGCAATAAAGTTTACGCGGCGGTAGGCGGCACTTTAAAAAATATGCAGTTAAAATACAAAATGAAGAAGATTTCTTTGAAAAAACTTTATATTATGCAGCCTGACCTGTCGCAGTACAATTATAAAAATTCCGGTATAACGGCATACGAATATAAGATAAACAAAGTTAAATACGAAGCGGTGTTTAATGCAGGCGGAGTATGCTGGCTGGAATTTGCTATTTCTAATAATTCGGCAGTAATACCGTTAAGTTCTTTGATAGAAAAAAATCTTTACGGTTATCCGATACTGTTCAAAACTCTAAAATATGTACCTAACGTTTACGAGAAGTTGCAATACGGGAGAAATGTAGGAAAAGTGATTTATATAATGCAGTATATTTACGAAAATAATGCCATATTGCAGGAAGCGGTTATGCCCTCAATGTCTCCGGACGGCAGCTACGGAAATTAAAGAAACGCCTTAACTTTTTTAATGTTACTTAATCAGCGGGTTAATAAGGAGCCCGCTGATTAGTTTAGGATAAAAATATGTAGATTTTTGAGGCATTCTTAGGTTTGCGGAAGCTATTTTTATTACATCCTCTATTTTTGTGGGATTCATGAAAAATACGGCTTCGAGTTCATTTCTTTTAACTTTTTGCAAAGCCTTTTTTGCATCTTTTTCATATACGAGATATTTTTGATTGTCTATCTCTTCTTGCGTTATTCCTAAAGCTTTTTTTAAAATATATTCCTGAAGGATTGACACGTCTAGATTGTCTAAAGGATTTGATGTTTTTGCATCAGCGGTTCCGCTTTTAAACGATAGTATGAAATTTCTTCCTGATTTGTGAGTAAAACCGAAAGAAATGTATTTTTCACCTGTTTTTTTATTTTCATTTATAAGGTCATCGGCATTTGTTTCTTTAATTATGAAATATTTACTTAAAATTTCTATAAAATTTTCAATATCTATATTTTTTCCTTTTATGCCTCTATGTGTAGGTAAAATAACCAATCCTTTTTGGGTTGAAGGGGCAAAAAACATAAGGCAGTAATCCGCATTAATACCTTTTTTGTCTAAGCCGGTTTTTTTAACATAATCTCTATAATTAAGGCATGTTTCAAATCTGTGGTGTCCGTCGGCTATATAAACAGACTTAATGCTCATTTCATTTTGTATATCGGATATAATTTTTTCATCGTCTATTTCATGAAGTATGTTTCTAATCTCGCTATCGTCTATGAAATCGAATAGTTTTTTAACCTCTTTTTCAGATATTGCCGTTTTTAAAATATTTAAAACTTTTTGATTATTGTCTTCAAATACGGAAAAAATGGAACTGAAATTTGCATTTGCGGCTTCCATCAGCTTAAAGCGGTCTTCTTTTGGTTTAGAAAGAGTAGCTTCGTGACCGTATATAGAATTATTTTCTTTAGATTCCGGAAGTTTAAAGAGGGACATAAATCCGATTCTCTCATATTCGATTCCGTCGATATTAAAAATTTGCGAGTAAACGTAAATCGAATTTTTTCCAGCTCTTTTTAAAATACCTTTTTCTATCCATTCATTAAATAAGCGGGCCGCTCTTGCATATTTATTTTCCTTATCGCCGTTTCCTTCAAAATCCTTTCCGTATTCGAGCCTTATTATATTGTATTGCGACCTTCCATATAGCTCGTCCTGAAGTTCTTTGCTTATTACGTCATATGGCGGAGCCGTGAGTTTTTTAATTTCTCCGGACGAATTAACGTCGTAAATATAAGGCCTAAAAGGTTCTATTATTGTTTTAATTTTTTTTTGGTCGGTTTTATTCATAGAACTTAAGAATTTAATGAAATAGATTATTTGTTTTTATTGTTCAGAAACGTTATAAAATAGGAGTCGATCCCGGCGTCGCATAAGAATGCAGTCCCGGTATTATCAAATCTACGCCGAGATAGCAGAATATAACAACGGCAAATCCTATTACTGCGATCCAAGCCATTTTTTTCCCGCCCCATCCTTTAGTAAATCTTGCATGAATAAATAAAATATATGCTATCCACGTTATAAGCGACCATGTTTCTTTAGGATCCCAGCTCCAGTAGCCGCCCCATGCGCTGTCTGCCCATGCTGCGCCGATTACTATTCCTGCGGTTAAAAAAACAAGTCCGACCGATATCACCTTATAAATAGATTCTTCAATAACTTCAGATTCCGGCAAAAGCGATAAAAAACGGTTTTGCTTTTTCTGTTTTGTGTTTCCGATATCTTTATTTTTTGATTTGCCGGCTTTTATAAGATAAAGTATTCCAAGACCGAATGAAGCAGCAAATGCGCCGTAAGCTACGAATAAAGTCATAATATGGTATAAAAGCCAGTAACTTTGCAGCGCCGGAATAGTCGGTTCTATTGCGCTTGTGGCAAGCGGATAAAAAGCGGCAAAAGCAAGCGCTGCCGATGCTATAAACGTAATTATAAAACCAAGTGCGTCAAAATCATAAAAAATTCTTAAAATTATATAACCAATTTCAATAACGTAAGCAAAGAAAACCATAGAATCGTATAGATCGACCAGCGGCGGCGTATCTATCCCGATTTTATAGGCATATATCCATCTTATTACAAATGCAGCGGTCTGAATTATGAAGGCGGCAATAAGCATACCAAACGATATTTTAGAAAGTATTTTGTTTCCGTTAAATAAGAAAATAAAATAACCTATAAAAGAAACAAACACAAAAATAAGCGAAACAGTAAAATATAAGGATCCGTCAAGGACGGATATATTGGGAGAAATCATAGTTTAAACCTCTGATAATTCTTAACGTATTTAAATTAATGTAAGTATTTTTTTAGTTCGTTAATTTTTTTATCGAATTTCTTGTAAAAAGAATTAAATTTCTTTTTAGGTATAGAAACTATTTCAACTTTTGTTTTTTTAGCATCTTTAATGCTTGATAGCAATACCCATGTTTCTTCGTGATTAAAGAAAAATGAAAAAAATAAAGAAATAACAAGAATTATACATCCTATCCAAACTAAAGATACGTATGTGTTTTTAGATATCTCGACCCCGCTGTAATAATAAGTCTTTAATTCGGGTGTGAATATAAAACCAACATTCTTATATGTTGTAATAATTAGCGGAAATTTACCGTTTTTTATAGGAAAAACTGAAAAATTTAAAATTTTTTTATTACTTAATTGAATAGCGTAAGGGACATATTTTTTTTTAGTTTTTTCAAATACTCTTATTAATTTAAATTTAATATTATTTATTTTAGAATCGTAAAATTTTCCAACCTGCATAAATATAATTTTTCTACTCGATTTAATATGATGAAAATTTACCAATAAAATACCATGCTTATTTGGTTTGTAGTGTCCATAACTTGCCTGGTATATAGTAATGCCTTTATAAGTCAGCGGATGGTTGACCATAATATTTTTAGTCAAAACCCTTATATGTTTTTCTATTATACTTATTTTACTTATATAAGCCTTAGGAATTCCATCATTGTAGTAAGTAGTGCGGTACCTGTCTAATCTTATGGTAAAAGGCAGTTTAATAGGTTTATTATTTTTTAATAGATAAGTTATATCGGTTTTTTGACCTACTTTAATATTCGTGTATGACCTGAATCCATATTTAAAATTTAGTAATACTCCTGCAATAATAATTATGACGCTTATATGGGAAATGTAAGGAGAAAATCTGAAAATAGAATTTCTTGAATAGTATAATTCAGTTTTATCGCCGTTTTCGCTTGTTTTTTCTGATAATAGCCCCCCGAATTTTTTACCTATAATGCTTTTTAATTCTTCAGGCTTATTTTTTGTTTCGATTGATTCATATACCGCTTTGGGGTTTTTCTTTTGCGATACTTCCTGAAATGACGGGTATGGACCGAAAACAGCTTTCATAGTACGCGGGAACATATTTATTGATGCGGCTATAAGATTGACTATCAGAAGCAGGGCAAGCGCTATGAAGTACCATGAATCGTAAATATTTAAAAAACCGAGCCAGTATAATAGGTGATAAACAGCCGGCGAAAAAATAGTTTTATACTGTTTTATCGTGTCGCCCTGGTTTATAAACGTACCTATCATTGCAAGAACGGCGATTGTTATAAAAAGAAAAATTGCGAGTTTAACGGAAGAAATAAATTTATTTAATTTTGACAGCATTTATATATTCTATGCTTTTATCAAAAATTTGTAAAGAAAAAAAGTTTTTGTTTTGTCGTTCCGATATAGAATAATGTAGAATAAAACTTGACAAAATGTTAAAATATTGATTAAATAATAATAATTAGCACTCTGTATGTTTAAGTGCTAATCGGCGGCAAATACCTATAGATAAATTTTAGTTTAGTTTTTGCCGAAGGAAGATATATTTATTATATATTTGTATGAAAACTTTGGAAGAAAAAGCGGAAAAATTTAATTACAGCGATTTAAACGAAAGAAGCAGAGAAATACTTCTCGGCATAGTAGAAGGGTATTTTGGAACGGCAAGCCCCGTAGGTTCTAAATTTATCGCCGAAAACAGCAAGCTTAATTTAAGCTCTGCTTCTATAAGAAATATTATGGCTTTGTTGGAAGAATCCGGTTATATTTATCAGCCGCATTTTTCCGCCGGCAGGATTCCGACGGCTAAAGGATACAAGTTTTATATTGACAGTTTGATGAAAACCGAAAAAATTTCCCTTAAAGAAAAAGAAAACATAGAAATAAGATTATCTTCGTCAAACAGGGATTTAAACGGAATATTAAATCAGGTTTCAATACTGCTTTCCGATTTGTCTCATTACGCAGGCGTGGTTTTAGCTCCGGATATGTCCGAAGCCAATCTTTTACATATAGAATTTATAAGGATAAAAGAAAAAAATATACTTGCTATTATAGTGTTTGCAAACGGAGTTGCGGAAAATAAATCGTTTTATATCACCAAGGATATAAAACAAAACGAACTCACGCGCTATTCAAATAAATTAAACGAAATAATCGAAAAGAAAAATTGCAGTTTAGACGATTTAAAAGAAATAATAACCGAAGAAATGCATAACGATAAGGAAATTTTTTCTTCTATCTTAAGTAAGGAAATTTTTTCTTCCATAGGAAATGTTTCCGGTTATAGGGATTATGAGCATTACGATAATTGTCTTTACGTCGGTCCCGAGGGTGATTTAATAGAAGAGCCGGAATTTTCCAATAACGAGCAGATAAAATTTCTTATAAAGACAATTTCTGACAAAAAAAATATAATAAAACTTCTCGGACATACTAAAAATTCCAAAACGAAACAGATATTCATAGGTTCGGAAGAAGAGTGGTCTGAAATATCCGGTCTTTCTCTTATAACTGCGCCCTATATTAGCGAGACCAATATGCTTAGGGGGTCGATAGGAATAATAGGTCCGTTAAGAATGAATTATTCGCACGTTATCCCTATAATAGATTTTGTATCGGAATTTTTAAGCGGCATTATATGAAATAAAAAAATAGGCAAGAATATATACAAACTTAATGAATTGAAACTGCTGCTATTGCATACATTCAAATTTAATAGCTGTGTAGATAATAAAAATAAATAAAATAAAGGAGATATATTTAATGCGTCTAGATGAAGAAAATTCGGAATATGAAAGAATGAATCAAGACGGCGGCGATTCCGAAATAGAATCCGAATTAGGAAAAAAGATGGAAACGGAAACGCATGGACAGGAGAGTATCGTCATTGAAAACGATGCCGATATCGATATGATACCAGATCCCAAAAATCTCGAAGAAGCGGAAAAAACTTTAAAATACTTAAAGAACGCACTTAAAAATTTAAAAAAGGAAAACGACGAAGCAAATGCTAACTATCTTAAGAGTTTAGCAGAAATGGAAAATTTTAGAAAAAGAAACAACAGGGATAAAGAAGAGGCTCTAAAATATTCCAATGAAAAAATATTAAGGGATTTGCTTCCCGTTCTCGATTTTTTAGATCTTGCCATAAGTCATTCTGCTTCATATATAGAACAGGACGCTTCAGGAAATTTAAAATCTTTTGTGGAAGGAATCAAGTTGGCATACGACGAATTTATTAAAATATTAAAAAATTACGGAGCGGAAGCTATAGAAACGTCCGGAAAAAATTTTGACGCTAATTTTCACGATGCAGTAGAAATGGTGGAAAATTCCGGAAAACCCGACGGAACTATAATCGAAGAAAAAAGGAAGGGGTATGTTTTCAAAGAAAGGCTTTTAAGACCTGCAATGGTTTCTATAGCCAAATCTAAAAATTAAATTTTTAGATTTATATTTATTTATTGTTTAAATATAAGATATAATAAGAAATAGAAAATATATAAAAAATAAAAAATCATATAGATTTAAGGAGAATTTAATCATGGGAAAAGTTATAGGAATCGACTTAGGAACTACAAATTCTTGCGTTGCCGTTATGGAAGGCAAGGAACCTACTGTAATAGCAAATTCTGAAGGAGCAAGGACTACGCCTTCTGTAGTTTCTTTTACCGACAGCGGAGAAAGGTTAGTAGGACAGGCGGCAAAAAGGCAGGCAGTCACGAATCCCGAAAATACCGTTTACGCAGTAAAAAGACTTATCGGAAGAAAATATGATTCGCCTGAAGTTCAAGCTTTCAAAAAGGTATGTCCATATAAAATAGTGCCGAGTGAAAACGGCGATGCGTGGGTTGAAATTAAAGGAAGAAAGTATTCTCCCGCAGAAATATCTTCTATTATTTTAACTAAGATGAAAAAAACCGCGGAGGATTATCTTGGAGAACCGGTAACCGAAGCGGTTATTACAGTTCCTGCCTATTTTAACGATTCGCAAAGGCAGGCCACTAAAGATGCCGGTAAAATAGCAGGATTGGATGTTTTAAGGATTATCAACGAGCCTACTGCATCGTCTCTTTCTTACGGATTAGACAAAAAGAAAGAAGAAAAAATAGCCGTTTACGATTTAGGCGGAGGAACTTTCGATATATCTATACTGGAACTCGGAGAAGGAGTATTCGAAGTCAAATCTACTAACGGCGATACTTTTTTGGGCGGAGAAGATTTTGACCAGAAAGTAATCGACTATATAGCCGATGAATTCAAAAAAGACCAGGGCATAGATTTAAGAAAAGACAAGATGGCGCTTCAAAGATTAAAAGAAGCGGCGGAAAAAGCAAAAATAGAACTTTCGTCTTCCCTAGAAACTGATATAAATTTACCGTTTATTACGGCGGATGCAAGCGGACCCAAACATCTTAATATGAAACTGTCGCGGGCAAAATTGGAACAACTTACCGGCGAATTAATCGAAAGGTCTATGTCGCCCGTAAAAACTGCATTAAAGGATGCAGGTTTAAATACGTCTCAGGTTGACGAAGTAGTGCTTGTCGGCGGACAGACCAGAATGCCGAAAGTTCAGCAGGCGGTTAAGGAATTTTTCGGAAAGGAACCCCATAAAGGAGTTAATCCGGACGAAGTAGTCGCAGTAGGAGCTGCAATTCAGGGCGCCGTTCTTAAGGGAGACGTTAAAGATGTTTTACTGCTTGACGTTACGCCTCTGTCTCTTGGAATAGAAACGCTCGGCGGAGTAAGCACGAAATTAATAGAAAAAAATACGACCATTCCTACCAGAAAAAGCCAGATATTTTCTACGGCTGCAGACAACCAGCCCGCAGTTACTATTAACGTCCTGCAGGGCGAAAGGGAAATGGCGTCCGACAACAAGAGTTTGGGAAGGTTTGAATTGACGGGTATCCCGCCGGCTCCAAGAGGAGTTCCCCAGATAGAAGTTACATTCGACATAGATGCAAACGGAATTGTGCATGTTTCAGCAAAAGATCTTGGAACGGGCAAAGAACAGTCTATTAAGATCACGGCTTCAAGCGGATTGTCCAAAGAAGAAATAGACAAAATGATAAAAGAAGCCGAACTTCATAAAGACGAAGATTCAAGAAAGAAAGAATTGATAGAAGTGAGGAATCATTTAGACGGATTGGTGTATTCAGTAGAAAAAACTTTGAAAGATTCGGGCGATAAAATAGAATCTTCCGAAAAAATGGCGGCGGAAGAAAAAATAGCCGAAGCCAAGAAGGCTTTAGAAGGAGATAATATAGAATCTATAAAAAGCATAACCGAAGAGCTGGAAAAATTGTCGCACGGCATAGCAGAATCAATTTATAAGAAAACTGCGGCGGAAACAGGAACCGCCGATGCGGGAGCGGGCGCCGGAGAAGAACGGCAATCTAAGCCTGCCGACGACAATGTAGTGGAAGCTGAATATGAAGAAGTAAAAGACAAAAAGAATGAATAATTTAAACAAAAGATAGACTTTAACTCAGCCTCCTTTGCTTTAATTTATTTATTATTAAGTAAGGGAGGTTTTTCTAAATACTTATTACAAATTATTTAAACTAAATAAATATGGCATATAAAAGAGATTATTACGAAATTTTAGAAATAGACAGAAACGCTAACGCGGACGAAATAAAAAAGGCTTACAGAAAGCTGGCCCAAAAATATCATCCCGATAAAAACCAGGGCGACGGCGATTATGAAGAAAAGTTCAAAGAAATAAACGAAGCATACAGTATTTTATGCGACGAAGAAAAAAGGGCGGCATACGACAGATTCGGACATGAAGGCGTCGGCGCATTTGCTTCGGGAGGCGGAGGCGGAGGCGGTTTCGGCTTCGGGGATATATTCGGGGATTTTTTCGGCGATATTTTTTCGCAGTCAAATAAAAAAACGAAACGTAAACGGGGAGAAGATCTAAGATACGGAGTAAGAATAAAATTTGAAGAATCCTTATTCGGCGTATCTAAACAGATAAAATACAACAGATACGAAACATGCTCTACATGCGGAGGAACGGGCGCAAAAAAAGGTACAAACAGAGTTGCTTGTCCGGTGTGTCACGGCACCGGCGAAATAAGACAGCAGCAAGGTTTCTTCTCTATTGCAAGGACATGCTATAAGTGCGGGGGAGAAGGCGAAATAATTGAAAATCCATGTCCGGTATGCAAGGGCGAAGGCAGGGTAATAAAAGAGCGCAAACTCGATATTAAAATACCTGCGGGTATCGACGACGGAAATAGACTTAAAGTATCAGGCGAAGGGTCGTCGGGGCTTTTCGGCGGTCCAAACGGAGATTTGTACGTCGATATCACGGTTGAACCTCACAGTTTGTTTAAAAGACAGGGCAGCGATATTTTTATTTCTTTGCCTATAAGTTTTTCTCAGGCTGCGCTTGGAAGCGAAATTGAAGTTCCTACCGTTGACGGAAAATCGACCATCAAAATAACTCCTGGAACTCAAAGCGGGGCGCAGTTTACGCTTAAGGGTAAAGGGGCTCCGAAAATCAGCGGCGGTCAGAGGGGAAATCAATATATTAACGTAGTAGTGGAAACACCTACTAATCTTACTCATAAACAAAAAAAACTTTTCGAAGAACTTGCGGCAGAAAATAAAGAAGAAACACATCCGCTTAAAAAATCTTTCTTGGACAAGATAAAATCTATAATATAAAAATATAATAATTAACTTAAAGAATTATTTGTTTACGAACCGGATGTTTTTAATTTTTATCGTCTTGTCTAAATGCAAGACGTTTATTTCGTTCGAGAAAAATTCATTTATTTTTTTTATAAATTCGTCCTTTATAAATCCAAGTTCAAATATTAATACCGGATTTTCGACGCTTACCGTTAAAACGTTTTTGTATAAAGATTTAGGCTTAGTTTTTTTGCTTAATTCCTTTCCGCAAATAGATTCCCATTTCTCGTATAATAAGAGCGCGCAATAGTCCGACGAATTTAATTTGCTTTTTAATGCGGACAGCAGGACTTCTTTTAAATTTAATTGTTGATTTAATTTCATTATTGTAATATTATTGCTTATAATACAAAAAAATTCAATAAATTTAAATAGAAGCCGATGTCATATGGATATTAATTGTCCTTATTGCGGAACACATTACGAATTAAACGAGCCGCTTATTCCTGAGGGCGATGTTAAGGTAAAATGCAGAGTTTGCTCTAACGTCTTTACTCTTAATAAAAAAACGGGAGTCGTTAAAGATAATATAGACGCGTTTTCAGGAGGCAGCGCAGACGAAAAAACAGATAAAACGTTTACAGTCGCCGACAGCGTTGAAAACGCATCAAATAATGCTGCGTCCGAAAAAGATGAAATTCAAAATAATAGTAAAAATCTTTCCGATATGCCCGAAGACTTCATGAAGTCGATTATATCCGAGATAAACAGCGCGGTAGCGGAAGAGTCGGCTAAGACCGGCGCCGATAAAGACGTAAGCAAAAAGCCGCATGCAAAAGAAAAAGAAAAAGAAAAAAAAGGCGCTTCCCCGTTTCAGATTTCAATGGTAATATTATTGGGGATAGTGTTTTTAATTGCTATATTTTCGTTTCTCGTTCATTATGGCGTAATTAATGCCGGTTTTCTTCCGCCGGCCGTATCGGAGATATTGTCGTCTTTCTAAAAATTATAAATTTTTAGATTTACTCGCCTATTTTATTTTTTTTAAAAATATTACGTATTGTAACAGCAGACTTTTCTATAATCTCTTTTTCTAAAAATAAATTGATTTTATAAAGATAATAAATGATTTTATTTTTATATAAATATAATTTATAATTTTCTCTTTTTACCGCCCCGAATCTTTGTTTATATTCTTCGCCGCCTTTTAAAAAATCGAATTCTTTATATTTTTTATTTATAGCCTCTTTTATATCGTTATAAATTAGAACTATACCCGGGTGATAGCCTGAGTAGTCCGTGTCGAATCCGGGCAGATATATCTGTTTTTTGCCGTCATAGTCAAAGCATGCGGCCGATGCGATAATATTTGCGTTATTAATTTCAAGAGCGGACAGCGTAACTCTGTTTTTATTAAATAATGCAATAAATAATTCTTTAAAAAAACTTTTTATTTGATCGCTATAAAAAACTCCTCTTTTGCCTTTATCTTTCCATCTTTTTTGGTGAAGCTCAAAAAAAATATTTAAATACTTTTCAAATAAAGACTTATCTATATTTTCAGACGAAACGGCAATATATTTTATATTAACGCTTTCTGCTTTTTCTACTCTTTTTAAAATGTTATACCGCTGTTTAGAATTAAATTGCTTCATATAATCGCCTATATTATCGGGAAGATTAAAATAATAGCAGCTGCCGCTTTCTTTATAAGTTAAACTTATTTTTTTTATTTTTTTAAAACATTCCGATATCAGCTTTAATGTTTCCTTTGAAACTTGCTTAAGGTTTATTATATCGGCTATTCTATTAAAAAATTTATTATTTAAGAAGATTGCGTCGAATATTTCGGAATATATTTTTTCTTTGTCGCAGTTTTTTCTTATTATAATGTCTAAATAATCAGAATAATCGTAACTAATAAACATAAGCGATTTTAAAAACAAAAAAAATCTTCTTGTAAAAAAAGGCGCTATGGACTCAAGTTTTCCGTCTTCTTTATCGTTATAAACGGCGATTATAAAAATATTATCGCTTTTTCGCAGAAAGCTTTTCAGCCATACATAGTTCCAATCAAACGACTGGAATACATTAGAGCCGCAACTGTCATCAAATAAATCGTTCCATTCGGACTCTATCGATTCAAGTTCTGTTATGCTTCGTATAATTTTTATCATTCTATATAATTTGCATGGTTATAAAATAAAAATTTATAAAATTTCATTATCCGATTACAATCATCCAATTATAGCATATAGAAAGTTGAATAATACATGAAAAATTCATATAAGAAATATAAAAAATAAAAAATTTGATATAAAAAGCCGAAAAGTATATAATATAAGGGAAGTTTTCGATATAACAATATAAAAGCAGTATTAATTATAAATTATTCAAAAAATGTCTCCAAGCATAGCGGTAGGTATATTTGGCCTCATTATAGTCATAGGTTTTATAGGCGAAATACTTTTTGAATATACAAAAATTCCTTCTATTCTTTTTTTAATGGCGGCAGGTCTTTTGCTGGGACCTATTTACCATATATTTAATCAAAGCATTTTTCTTTCGTTTGCGCCTTATTTAAGCACCTTAGTTTTAGTTTTGATAATGTTTCAGGGCGGTATAGAACTTGATTTTTTAACCGTCTTTAAATCGTCCTACCTATCTATGATATTGATAATAATAGGGCTTTTGCTTTCTATTATATTGGTGGGAGGTGCATTCTACGTAACGGGCGGAGGGGATTTAATGCAGTCTTTAATGCTCGGCGTTATTGTTTCCTGTTCAAGTTCAACCGTAATTATGCCTTTGCTTCCGAATATCGATGCCACTGAAAAAAGCAAAACGGTGATAGCAATAGAATCAACGTTTAACGACGCTTTTGCAATAATTATTTTGATAGTTTTAATAGAAATAGCAAAAAATTCTTCCGCAAGTTTTAACGTCGGAGGCATTGCTTTGCAAACGTTTTATTCTTTCGCCGTATCGGCATTAGTTGCTGTTATTGTGGGAATAATATGGTATTCGCTTTTAAAATTTTTAACCAATACGAAGTTTGCATATTCCGTTACTTTTGCCGCAATGCTGGTTATAGTCCTTATTATGCACTATATTCACGGAAACGGAGCCATAGCCATACTAGTTTTCGGCATAATGATGGGCAACGAAGAGCTTTTAACCAAACTAAAGTTAAATTTTTTTAAAATGAGCATAAAAAATTCCGTAATAAAAAAATTTAACCATGAATTTTCTTTTTTAATCCGCACGGTTTTTTTCGTTTTTCTTGGAGTAGTAGTAGAATTGACGAATGTCGGAGTAGAATTTTTTATAAGACTTTTTGTAATAATCTTACTTATAATAATTTCGAGATATGTAGCCGTATCGGCTATTTTTAAAATTCAGAATTTCAAAAAAGATAACGCTGCTGCTCAAAACCAGTCTTCTGCTTCTGCCGATAACGTTGAAGACGTTAAAAAAGAAAAATTTTTTATGTTATCCATGATAGGCAGGGCGCTTGCTACGGCTATTATGGCATACATGCCTTTAAACGCAGGCATTCCAGGAACATCTAAATTTCCCGAATATGCGTTTACGGTAATTATAGCTACGAATGTTCTTTTAACCGCAGGCGTGTGGTACGGTTCGCGCAAATTTAAAAATAAAACTGCGGAAACTGTAACTGTAAACGAAGTTAGCAATTAATCAGCTAATAGAAATTTATAAATTTAGAAATTTCCAATTAAAAAGAAAAAGTTGTATAATAATACATTAAATTTAGAAATAATAAGAATTATTTTAAATTAATGTGAATCAATGGAGGTAAAACAATGGATTATGCGGTAATCGATACGGAGTATCAAAAATTACAATCGGAGGCAAACAGCGTAGGCGATAAAATACAGAATTTGGCAGCTAAATTACAAAAATTACAGTCTTCAGGAAATCAGGATGCCCGCGAATGGCTTTTAGACCTTAAAGATATAGCTCTTTCAGTTCAGAGCGAGCAGAACCAGATGTTTTCTTTTTTGCAGACTTTACATCAAAGTATTCCTCAGGTTAACGATCAATGTTTTAACCAGCCGGTTCAAAATCAAGGTTATGCTAATCAGCAGCCGCAGCAATATCAGCAGCAGCCGCAGCAAAAAAAAGGATTTTTCAGTTCACTCTTAGGCAGCGGATTCGGACAGGCTATAGAAATGGGCGCAGGCTTTGGAATAGGAGACGATTTAATTAACAGTATTTTTTAATAAGCGTTAATAAAGAATAATAAGAGGTGCTATTTATTTTAATAACTTCTTAGTATATTTGCAATTATTGTAAGTTTTTAAATTAATGAAGCCGGCACCTCTTATTTTTTCGTTATTAATTTGTTCTGCCATTATAGTTTAGGTTATATTCGTTTTTCTAATTCTTTAATT
>JBMFVW010000015.1:29793-38925 GCA_049965795.1 Candidatus Acidulodesulfobacterium sp. | reverse complement strand
CTTACGAAAGATGGACGCTTAAGGGAATGCTGGATTTAGATAATGAACTAAAGGTAGGTAAAGAATTCTGGGATTTTATAGGCGGCAGCGGAGCTTATGAAGAATTGCTTTATTGTTTTGAAAGTGCAGGAATAGACTTAAGACCGGAAATAGACGAATATTTTGCAAGATTTAAATGATTTAAAACTGATTCATAATAATTATTAGTTTGACAAATTATATCTAAGTTTATTAAAATTAAGTAAATTCATTAAAAATGCAAAAATTAATTTAATATTATATAAATATTATATTGGAGGAATATAGCATGCATACTATAGACAGTATTGATAAAATGGTAAAATATAAAAAGAATAAAAGCGTATCAACATTTAAAATATTGTTTCTGTTAGCTTTAGCAGTATTTATATTTTTTAATTTAAATCCCCTGTCTGTCAAAAAATCATTTGCGGACGGAAATGGTTCCTCTGCCTGCAATGGAGTATATGCTTCAAATCCCATAATTTATGCTCTTTATTTAAAAGCAAGAGGCAGGGCAATCGATAAAAATGACGTAATTACTTATATAAAAATAGTAAATCCTGCCAAATACAAGCACGATAGAAATAATGTTTTTTTATGGAATAAATTGTATTCTAAAGATAAGGCAAGATTGCATAAACTCCTAAGATGGGTAGATTCGGTTAAATATTTTAAAAACTATATAAAAGCTTCCATCGGCAACTATATAATGAAAAAACATGGATTTTACCTAATGTATCGTATGAAAAACAAAGTAATAGGCAACGGAATGCGAACATACAGAAATATAGATTTTATAAAATTTAAGCACGGTAATATTTATTACTTTTTTCACAGGCTGGCAATAGTTTATAAAAACGCAGGCAAATTTAATTTCTTAAGCGTTCCGCCGGATAAGGCGGAAAAGTTTATTAACAAAAGAACCGGAACGTTCGGACATATAAAAAAATCGGTTTTTCTAGTCTATGACTTCATTCCTCTGAGCGCTAAGCATAACGTTTTGACGGTGAATGTTTCCTGTGTTAAAGTTTATAATAATAAAAGCAAAAGTTTTTTAGTTGGAATTATAAAATAATAGTGGTATAATAAATAAAAATTATTAAAGTTTAAGTTTTCAATTTATATTGAAAAAACAGGGGTGCCGTATTTTTATACTATGGCTGAGAGCGTAGCCGTTAAAGCACGCAACCCTTTGAACCTGATACGGATAATGCCGTCGTAGGGAGAAAAGATAATTTGCAGATTATTTATCTTTGTTGCTTTCACTCCCTAAAAGACATTTTCTTCGAAGACTATCTCTTCAGGTTTGACGAAATTTATTTATTCTCAATCATACATTAAAACTAAGACGCTGATATTTTATTATACTTATAATGTTCCATTTATCGAATAAAACGGAATCAGATAATATTTTACAAAAAGCTTTATCGGGAGAAAGACTGTGCGACAGGGAATTACTTATTTTACTTGATGAGAAAAACGAAAAAGCCGTCAAGAAAATTATTTTTACAGCGGATGTTTTAAACAAAAAAATTAATTTTAATAAAGTTTCATATATAGTAAACAGAAATATTAATTTTACCAATATATGCGGTTTGAATTGTAAATTTTGCGGATATAAAAGAACAAAATATTCTAAAGACGCTTTTTTGCTTGATTACGACAAAATAATCGATAAAATTTCTGAGGGTATCGAAAGTATCGGTATAGACGAAATATGCGTAACCGGCGGAATAAATCCTGAATTAAAAACAAACCCCGATTATTATTTTAATTTAATAAAAACCGTAAGAAGTAATTTTCCAAGTCTTCATATACATGCTTTTTCACCTCAGGAAATTTTCGAACTGTCTAACTCGACCGGCATGAATTATGCTAAGGTTATCGAAAAATTAGTCGATTGCGGGCTTAATTCAATGCCAGGAACTGCCGCCGAAATTTTAGCGGAAGAAACGAGGAGAAAAATTTGTCAGGAAAAGATAAATACGGCAGTCTGGGTCGAAATTATAAAAACGGCGCACAAGCTTGGGGTTAAAACATCGGCTACGATTCTTTTCGGACATATAGAGTCAAGCGGGGACTTGGCTTATCATTTAAGCATTATAAGACAGATACAGAATGAAACCGGCGGATTTACTGAATTTATAGCCTTGCCTTTTATTTCGCCTAAAACGTCCCTCGGAAAGCTGGTTCCTCGGGAGGCGGTTGCGGATGATAACGGCTTGCTTAAATTTTATGCCGTTTTAAGGCTTTATTTAGACAACTTTAAAAATATCCAGACCAGCTGGCCTAAAATTGGCGTGCCTGCGGCGTTAAAATCTCTTGAATGCGGCGTTAACGACTTCGGCGGAACTTTAATGGAAGAAAATATAACCAAAAGTGCCGGCGGCAAATTCGGCGAATTTTTAGGCGAAAACGAAATTATAAATTTAATCAAGCAAGCAGGTAAAATTCCGGTCAGAAGAGATACGATATATAATTATGTCAATAAAAATAATTCAATAGACAGCGAAGTATCGGTATAGCTAAATATGATTGCATATGCGTTAAAAAATATAGAATAAAATTTTATGAAAATCGAATTAAACGGTAACGAATATAAAATAAAACAAAACGGAATTACGATTCAAAAATTAATCGACGAACTAAAATTAGACATAAAAAGCACCGCCGTAGCTGTCAATAAGACTATTGTTCCGAAAAGTTCTTATGCCGAATTTATTTTGAATGAAAACGACAAAATAGACATGGTAACTATCGCTCCCGGCGGATAATATTTTTTTTAAAGGTGTCAGATTTATTTATTATATTTATTATAAATGGGAGGATGCAATAAAAACATTATGGAGAAAGACAAAGATATTTTAAAAATAGGAAAATACGAGTTTAAGTCGAGACTGCTTATAGGTACGGGAAAATATCCGGACTTTCAAACGATGAAAGATGCTGCCGATATTTCAGGTGCGGAAATAATAACTGTTGCAGTAAGAAGAATAGATTTTAATGCCAAAGAAAATTTACTGTCGTATATAGATCTTGATAAATATATTCTTCTGCCGAATACTGCAGGCTGTTACACGGCGGAAGATGCCGTAAATACTTTGAGACTTGCAAAAGAATTAGACGTTTTCAGGACAGATCTAGTAAAGTTGGAAGTAATAGGGGATCAAAAAACGCTTTATCCCGACAACGAAGAGTTGCTAAAAGCAGCAAAAATTTTAGTAAAAGAAGGATTTACGGTTATGCCTTATATGATGGACGACCCGGTGCTTGCAAAAAAGCTGGAAGATATAGGCTGCCCCGTGGTTATGCCGCTTGCTTCGCCTATAGGTTCGGGCTTAGGCATAAGAAATCCTTACAACATAAAAATAATCAAAGAAACCGTTTCCGTTCCGGTAATAGTAGATGCCGGAGTAGGAACGGCTTCCGATGCCTGTAAAACTATGGAACTAGGCGTTGACGGCATTCTTATAAACACGGCTATTGCCGGAGCCGCTAATCCGGTTAATATGGCAGACGCCATGAAAAAAGCTGTAGAAGCGGGCAGGCAGGCATACTTATCCGGCAGGATTCCTATGAAACTTTATGCTCAGGCTTCGACCCAAATGGAGGGGATAGTATTTTGACAAGAGAAAGAAAAATAAAGCCGGAAAAACAGGATGCTCCTTCTGCAAAGTTGTCACAGTCTAAGATAAACAAAGACTTTCGGTCATCCTCCAAGACTCGTGAGTATTCAGTGATTTCCATATTGACTAATAATAAGTCAAAATCAAAGTCCGCGCTGCATTCTTCCGACGCAGGAATGTTAGGAATAAGATTAAATAAATTCATAGCTATGCATACCGGTGTTTCAAGAAGAAATGCGGACGAAATTATCGAAGAGGGCAGAGTCGTCCTAAACGGAAAAAAGATAAATAAACTTGCCGTTTCGGTAAAACCCGGCGACGAAGTTTCCGTCGACGGAAAAAAAATTAAATTTAAAGAAGAACCTAAAGTTTACATTATGCTCAATAAACCTCAAGGCTATATTACCGCCGTAAAATCAGAAGAAGGATTTAAAACCGTCATGGAATTAGTTAAGAAAGAAACCTTAAAATACAAGCATATATTTCCTGCAGGCAGGCTTGATTTTATGAGCGAGGGTATGCTGATACTTACCAATGACGGCGATTTTTCTTATAAATTGACGCATCCTAAGTTCGACGTATTAAAAACCTATATAGTAGAAGTTAAAGGCGATCTTACCGCCGATCTTTTCAACAGGATAAAAAAAGGCGTAAGACTTGAAGAGACCGGACTTTTAAAGCCGGACGACGTAAGGATTGTAAGAAAAAATCCCAATAAATTTATACTGTCGATAGATTTAACCCACGGAAAAAATCGCGAAATAAGACGCCTTATGGAGTTTTTCAATCTTAAGATTTTAATGCTGAAAAGAGTAAGAATAGGCGGACTTTATATAGGGGACCTGCCCTCAGGCGAATACCGCATATTAAACAAAAAAACAGCAGAATTGGCTATTTCCAATGCAGATTAGGAATTAGTTCATGCTGGCTATTTTTGAACGGTATGTGTCAAGACTTCCGGAAACGGGTGTAATGTATATATCGCCGAAAAACTGAAACTGGTCTGCGGTTATAAGAAGCAGTCTTGCCATTTCTAATACCGCAAGAAAATAGGTAAAAAACTCATCTTTGGTGCGGCTGTTTTTTACTATTATTCCAAAAGTTATCTTGTTTGCATGCGCAATAACACCGGTATTGTCTGATGCGTTAAAATTCTCGAAATAATAAATATTACTGCCAAATTTTTCCATTATTTCTATTATTTTTTCTTTTACCGAAAAATTTTCTCTATCTACTTCATATACGCTTATCCTGTTTTGGGCTTCTTTTATTTTATCGTAAAAATATTTAGAAAGTATGAATATATTAGCTTCAAAAACAACCTTGTTGTTTTTATGATTTTGAATTATAATATTTCCGTTTTCGTCTTTATATTCATCATCATCTATATAGCTTTTAATAATTTTAACTCCAAAAACATCGCGTCCGAGTATAGGGCGGTTATTTAAAAATTCCGCTACTTCTTTAACTTTTTTATATTCTAAAAGCATATCGGTTAATTCAGCTCGCGGATCTTCTATATCTTCGCCTTCATCTTCGCTGTTTTCATCATGGCGTTTCGGAAGAAGCATGACGGATTTTATATATATGAGCTGTGCAGCCATTACTATAAAATCTCCGCCGGCATCCAAATTTAAAACTCCTGTATTAGTGTCTGCATTAGTGTTTTCCGCAGTGCCTTCTTCTTGAATTAAAAATCCGTTTTTTTCGTCCAAGCCTATAGCTTCAAGATATTGATTGGTAATTTCGACTATAGGAATATCGTATATATTTATTTTATTTTTTTTTATTAAAGTTAAAAGCAGGTCTAACGGTCCGTTGTATGCCTCAAGATTTACTTTTGGATAAAAAGAAGAAACCGTATTTTGTTTTTTAATCGGATGCATAATTATAAATAAATTGTAGGATTAAATATTTGAATTTGAATCGGCAGTTTCTTGCTATAAATTAAAAATATAGATTTTTTAATACTATATCGTTTACTATAAAATTGAAAGAAACCACTAAAAAATTGCCTGGATCTATCAAAAGCAGTATTAAAATTAAAAATATACCGAAAGGCTCCAACTTGCTAAGATAACCCGAAAAAGGCTCGGGTAAAAGACTGACGGCTATCCTGCCGCCGTCTAAAGGCGGAATAGGTATCAAATTAAACGTTCCGAGTATTACATTTATCATGATGCCGATAAAAAGCATAAAAGTTATCGGATAAACGAAAAATTTTAAAAACGGAGCGCCTTGAACTGTCTGAAAACTAAGATGGCTTATGAAGTATGCAAGATGTGAATGCATAACCGGAAATTCAAAAAGTATAACCTTTAAAAAAACAAAACATATAAAAGCCAGAATAAAATTAGTCACCGGCCCTGCAGCCGCAACGAATCCGGTATCCCTTTTCGGATTTTTTAAGCCGTTAAAATTTACGGGAACAGGCTTTGCATAGCCGAATAAAAACGGTGAACCCACCAAAATTAACAATAAAGGGAGAAGTATAGTCCCGAACGGATCGATATGCTTAATAGGATTGAGCGTGAGCCTGCCGGCTTTTTTAGCGGTATCGTCGCCGAAAATATGCGCTACGTAGCCGTGTGAGACCTCGTGAAGTATAATGGCGAATAAAACCGGAATTATTGCTATTACTATTAGTTGAATCGTATTGTTCATATGCCATCATTATACGATTATTTTTATTTATAAATCAACAAAATTTTTTCGTCAACTTTAATTCTGCACTGCGGAAAAGTTGTCATATTTTTTTCTGTATTAACCAAAAAAGTCAATAAATGTATGAAGTTCATGCAGTATCTAATTTGAGACGGGGACAGAATTGAATTCTGTCCCCGTATTTAGGTAATCTGACACTTTTTCCTAATAATATTGTATAATGATAATAATAAAAATTAAAAATGAAAGCAAATCTTGAATTATATAACAAACTAAACGAATATATTCTTCCTTTCGTCCAAAAACCGGTCAGATATCTGGGTTTAGAAACAGGAACTACTATAAAAGATATCAAAAGTATTCCTTTAAAATTTGCCTTGGCTTTTCCCGATTTTTACGAATTGGGTATGAGCCATATAGGAATGGGAATAATATATGATATTTTAAACTCCGTCGATTACATTGCATGCGAAAGGGTTTACCTGCCCTATCCCGATATGAATGAAAAGCTTAAAGAGCATAATATTCCTTTATTTTCATTGGAATCATTCGAAGAAATTAAAAATTTCGATATAGCCGGTTTTTCCCTGCAGTATGAACTATCCTATACTAATGTATTGTTAATGCTTGAGCTTTCGGGCATTCCCGTATTTTCTAAAGACCGGACAGGCGCGGACTTTCCTTTTATAGGGGCGGGCGGACCCTGCGCTTTTAACCCTCTTCCGTTAAACGACTTTATGGATTTTTTCATTATAGGAGACGGCGAAATTACTACCGTAGAGGTATGCGATACCGTATTGAAGGCAAAAAACGCCCTTAAGTCCGGTGCGGTCGATATATCGGACTACAGAAATTATGTTAAAAGAAAGCTTGCGGAAATTCGTGGCGTTTATGTGCCTGGAATTTCAAAAACAGTAAAAAAATCGTTGCTTAATGACATAGATTTAAACCATAACATTAATAATAACATTAATGATTTTAGCGGTTTTAATTTTAAAAACAGCGGACATACTTATATAAATAAGCATATTGTGCCGCTTATAGAAACCGTTCATAACAGGCTTGCCGTCGAGATAGCGAGAGGCTGTTCTTCCGGCTGCAGGTTCTGTCAGGCAGGTTATATTTACAGACCGGTAAGGGAAAGAAAAAAAGATACTGTGTTAAATGCGGTAAAACACGGATTGCATGCAACCGGTTTAGAAGAAATATCGCTCTCTTCGCTTTCTACGGGAGATTATTCAGAAATAGAACAACTGCTTTCGGAGTTGGCAGAGTTAACCGAAGAAGAGAAAATATCTATGTCGTTTCCGTCTATGAGAATAGGTTCTTTAAGCGAAGATATACTTAAAAAAACAGCCGCAGTAAAAAAAACAAATTTTACGCTGGCTCCTGAAGCCGGGACCCAAAGGCTGAGAAGTATAATAAATAAAAATATATCCGAAAATGATCTTCTTAATGAGGCAGCAGGACTTTCGCAAAAAGGATATAAATCTTTAAAGCTTTATTTCATGATAGGTCTTCCTTTTGAAAGAATCGCCGATTTGGACGGGATAGCCGCTTTAATAATAAAAATAAAAAAAGTTGCAAAAGGACTTAACGTTACCGTAAACGTAAATAATTTCGTACCTAAACCCCACACTCCTTTTCAATGGTTTCCTATGGAAAAAGAAGAAAATCTTAACTTTAAAATAAATTATTTAAAAAAGATATTAAAACCGCTGAACGTAAATTTTAAATATCAGGATCCAAAAGTCAGTTTTATAGAAGCCCTCATATCTAGGGGGGATGAATTTACTTCTAAAATTATATATGGGGCATATAAGTCTGGAGCGGTTTATGACAGCGAGTCGAGGCTTTTTAATTATAATGCGTGGATAAAAGCGCTTGAAAACGAAAACCGGAATCAAAACGAAAACCTGGATAGCGACGGGGACGGCGGCAAAATCGATTATCATTATCAAGGTTATTTTAATTACTTATATGAAGAAAAAAATATCAACGATCCGCTCCCATGGGATTTCATAGATATTATGATCGATAAAAAATTTTTGAAAGATGAATATAAAAAATCTTATTTGCAAAATGCAAACTCTGTTTATTATTTTAATTCCGATATAGATATAGATATAGAAGGCCTTTCTACTCAAAACTGCAGAAAAATATGCTATCTATGCGGCGTATGCGATTTTAAAGCCGTAAGCCCCGTTTACTCGTCTAAAGCCGCAAATATAAAAATGCATAAAAAAAATATTAAAAACAACGAAAATGAAGCAGATGAAAATAGCCGCGTAAATTATGCTTTCGGAAGAAATATAAATAAAGGCGGCTTTTTAAACGAATCTGGCGGAAACTTCGCAAAACCGGATAATTTTAACGGCAATAATAATATTATTACAGCTAAAACGATTCCGTTTTCCGAAATAACTTTTACATATTCCAAAAGAGAGATAGCAAAATATCTCGGACATTTAGAAACGGTTAAAATACTCCTTAAAACTTTCAGGATATTAAAAATTCCGCTGTTATATAAAGAATCCCAATATACTTTGAGACCGAAACTGAGCTATTCCAACCCGATACCTTTCATGTCGGAAAGCGACGGGCTGTATATTAAAGGAAGAATTGCTAAAATTCATGCTGCAACTATGAATTCGGCGAACTTAGCCGATTTAAAAGATAAAATAAATATGTTATTGCCAGAAGGTTTAAAAATTATAGATATAGATATAAAGATATAAAAGCTATATTAACCCAAAATTGCCGATAGAACATTGTAAAGTTCGATAAAGTAAAAAGATAATAAAAGAAAATTCGGAAGGAA
>JBMFVW010000015.1:11328-29693 GCA_049965795.1 Candidatus Acidulodesulfobacterium sp. | reverse complement strand
AAAAAAGCATCTTCAAAAACAAAAGCTAAAACAGCGTCTGCTTCAAAACCGGCTTCAGGAAACTTAAAAACTGCCGCACTGAAAATTATTAATGCTCAGGGCTGTGCGGGATGTCACGTAATTAACGGAAAAGGCGGATCGATAGGTCCTAATCTCGACAAAGAAGGAACTAAAGGTCATTCTATACATTGGCTTGAAGTTCAGATCAATACTCCTAAAGTTCATGACAAAACCACTATGATGCCGAATCATAACCTTAATCCGACTCAGCTAAAAACCGTTGCGGAATATCTTGAATCTTTAAAATAAGTGTTTATAGCATCATCAAGCAAAATTAATCAACATAATTAAAAATAAAAGGCATCTATGAATAAATTGAATAAATTTAAATTCATAGATGCCTTTTTATATGATTCTTTATGCCAATCCTAATAAATATAAACTTCTGTTATACAAAAATTAGAAAAATTAATTATGAAAACAAATAATAAAAATAAAACCGTTTTAATAACTTTATTAATAGTCGTCGTAGTTTTAGCTGCAGGAACACTATTATATAAAAATTTTAAGACGCAGCCCAAAGGATTGCTATCTTCGTCAAAATCTAAAGTTTTTAAAATTAAACTTACCAGATATCAAAAGTTTAAAAAATTTTGGCATAAAATGTATGCCCATCTCCGGACCGAGAAAGTCATCTATTCTTTAAGACCGCTTTATAACGATAAAATTAATAAAATAGAAACTTACAGTCTAACCCTTACATCTTACGACGGACTTCAGCTTAAAGGCTATTTTGCAATTCCTTACGGTGCCAAAGGAAAAAAATATCCTGGGGTTTTGCTGCTTCACGGCTACGGTTCTTACGGAACACCCGGCTGGGCGCATTTTTTTGCAAGAAGGGGGTATGCGGCTCTTTCTATAGACCTAAGAGGTCACGGCAGAAGCGCAGCGGTTTATCATCCCGGCTTCCCTGGTCTTATGACTAACGGAATTCTTCACGTAAAAAGTTTTTCTATGGTAAAAATTGTAATGGATTCCCTTGCATCCTTAAGGTTTCTGGAACATTATAAAGATATAAACAATAAATATATTTTTGTTACAGGCGGAAGTATGGGCGGAGGGCTGTCTCTAATCGACGCTGCCATAGATCCTCGCGTTACGGCGGCAGCAGGAGACGTTCCGTTTTTAAGCGATATTCCGGTGCAGATGCCTTTGGCAAAAATGGGTCCTTATATGGAAGTTAAGGCTTTTCTAAAGAAACACCCCGAAGATAAAGCAAAAGTTATGCGGTCTTTATATTACGTGGACACCAGACATTTTGCAAAATGGATAAAAGTTCCGGTTATGGTAGGCATAGGACTTAAAGACGAAGACTGTCCGCCTAAAGGCACTTTGGTTGTATATAAACTCATTAAATCGAAGAAAAAACTTTTTGTCGCCAAAAACAGCGGTCATGTCGTACTTCCGGGCTGGAATATGGAGGTTTTTAAATTTTTTGCTCCTTATCTGCCGAAATCCGATAAGAACGCCGCTAAAAAAACCTTAAAAAATAGTAAAGCCGGAAGGAAATTTTTATAATCAATTTTTAAAGGAAAATTTATGAAACGAGATAAAAGCTTAAATGCAGTAAAACATGCCGAATCGCTTATGCCCGGAGGCGTTAACAGTCCGGTTAGAGCGTTTAAATCGGTCGGGTTACCGCCGATAATCGTAAAAAGTGCCAAAGATGACAAAATTTACGATATAGACGAAAACGAATATATCGACTATGTAATGTCTTACGGCCCCATGATTCTTGGTCACGCAGACGAAAGAGTAGTTAAAGCCGTATGGTCGGCAGCATCGGAAGGTTTTAGTTTCGGCGCCACGACTGAAGCGGAAATAGAACTTGCCGGTTTAATAAATAAACATTTTCCGTCCATAGAGTCGGTCAGACTGGTAAATTCCGGAACCGAAGCCGTTATGAGTGCTTTGAGGCTCGCGAGGGGTTTTACCGGAAGAAACAAAATTATAAAATTTGAAGGATGCTATCACGGACATTCCGATTCTATGCTGGTTAAAGCAGGCTCCGGAGCGCTGACTACATCAGTTCCGTCAAGTGCAGGCATTACGGAAAGTCTTTCAAGAGATACCTTGGTCGCAGTTTATAACGATATATCGTCCGTCAAAGAGCTTTTTTCCGCAAACAAAAAAGAGATAGCAGCGGTTATAATAGAACCTGTCGCGGCAAATATGGGTGTCGTTTTGCCTAAAGAAGGTTTTTTAAATGAATTGATAAATTTAGCCCATGATAACGGTTCTCTCGTTGTTTTTGATGAAGTTATAACAGGATTCAGACTTTCTAAAGGCGGAGCGCAGGGTTTATTTCGCTTAAAACCCGATATTACCTGTCTTGGCAAAATAATAGGCGGCGGACTTCCTATAGGGGCATTCGGAGGCAGAAAAGATATAATGGAATTCCTTTCTCCCATTGGACCCGTTTATCAGGCAGGTACTTTATCGGGAAATCCCGTATGCGTAGCCGCCGGTATTGCGACTATAAAAGCTATAGAAAGCGACGACGCCGTATCAAAAGCTAATTCTTCCGCAAATTATTTAATAGACGGTTTAAAAAATGAGCTTAAAAATTATAGCGATAAAATAACTGTTAATTATATTTCTTCGATATTAACCGTGTTTTTGAAAGGCGGAGGAGTTGTTAATTTTAGCGATGTCATGAAATCAGATACAAACAAATTTAAAGATTTTTTCGCTTCGGCTTTAAACGGAGGATTATTTATTGCGCCTTCGCAATATGAAGCAATGTTCTTAAGTTCTAAACATACTAAAGCAGATTTAGACAAAACTATTGAAGTTATTACGGAAGCAATAAAAAAATTATTTTAAAGATTAGAAAAACTTTACTGTAATGATTATAGCTTTTTACGTGCAGGGTAAGACCCAATTCTATAAATGGTGGAGGATAGGGGATTCGAACCCCTGGCCTATGCCATGCGAAGGCATCGCTCTACCAACTGAGCTAACCCCCCACTTTTTGCGACGGTGACGGAATTCAATTCCGTCACCGTAATATAGACATTATCCCAAAAAAAAATTAAAATTGCAACCGAAATTGCAACCTCGTCCTTGACTTTTTGAATACCTGCGATAAAATATTAATAAGAAACGATAAATATTTTACCTTTTTTAAGCTCTGAATAACTTCTTTAATTAATGTAATTAATTGATATATAGCGTTTAATTATGAAATATCAATAATTAAAATATTAATTTTATTTTAATCAGGAGGAGGAAAATGGAGAGATTAGCTTCGTTCAAACAGTCCGTTAAAAGTTCCGTCGTGAAAAACGTATTTCACTTTGCGGGAAACTATGTGCTGCCTAAATTAAGCGATGAAACTATAATTAAACTTTCCGATAAAATCAATAATTTTGAGGCGCCTGCAGGAAAGATTTTTTTCGATCATATTTTTATCGGATTAAAAAGAAAATTCCCGCATTTATCTAAAAACGTAAAACAGGGAATATTAGATAATTTTATTTCAAACTTTCTTTTGCTAAGCGGCGAGAGAAGAAAAGCATTTATAGAAAAAAATGGATTTTATCCGCCTCTTTTTTACGTTATAAGCCCTACAATGCACTGCAATTTAAAATGCTACGGTTGCTACTCTGCAAATTATACGAGAAATGATAAACTTTCGTTTGAAAAAATTAACGAGATTATCGACGAAGGCAAAAAATTCGGCATATTTTTTTATACCATATCAGGCGGCGAACCTTTTGTAAGAAAAGATCTGTTTGATATTTTAGAAAGAAACAACGACTGCTATTTTCAGATTTATACCAACGGTTCGCTTATAGACGGTAAAACTGCCGAAAGATTATCTAATATTGGAAATGTTTTCCCATGCATAAGTGTTGAAGGATTTGAGAAGGAAACAGACGAAAGAAGAGGCAAAGGTCATTTCAAAAAAGTAGTAGCAGCAATGAATAATCTTAAAGATAACGGGGTTTTGTTTGGTTTTTCGGCTACCGCTACACGCTATAACAATGAATTGATAGTAAGCGACGAATTTATAGATTTTTATATTAAACAGGGCGCATTTTTGGGCTGGTATTTTAATTATATACCTATCGGGCGCGAACCTGACGTAAATCTTATGCCAACTCCCGAACAGCGCGATTTTAGAAGGAAAAGAGTAGTAGAAATAAGAGAAACAAAGCCGATAGTAGTTGCCGATTTCTGGAACGACGGCGTACTTTCCCACGGATGCCTTTCGGGAGGACGGGTTTATCTTCACGTAAACGCAAACGGCGGAGTTGAGCCCTGCGTATTTGCACAGTTTGCTGCCGATAATATTTTTGATAAATCTATGGAAGAAATTTTAAATTCAATGTATTTTAAATCGATTAGAAAAGAGCAGATGGGCGTGCGAAACAGGCTTCGTCCATGCATGATAATAGATCATCCGAAAATTCTTAGAAAAGTTGTTTCAGAAGGAGGAGCAAAGGCAACCCAGGAAGGAGGAGAATCAATTATTACGGAACTTAAGGACAAGATGGACGAATACTCTAAAAATTATGCAAAAATTGCGGATAAGGCGTGGGAAACAGAGTTTGGCAACGGCAAATATTTCACTGCTTACAACGGAAGAAAATTTGATTTAAACGAAGAAGATTACTATAGAAAACAGTTGTATCCGCTTAACGGAGGCAAGAACAACGAAAATAGCAAAATTATAAAAAATAATAATTGAAAAATTAACGAAATAATAAAACGTGCTATATTAATAAAAAAATTGCATTATGCAAAAATAAAAAGGCGCTTAGTTAGTTTTAATACGGATAAATTTTTTAAAAAGTTTATAGTGTAAAATTAACTGGGCGCTTTTTGTATTTATTATTATATTATTATATCATTATAAGATTATTATTTACATTTTATCCTCACCAAGTGCAGTCGGGAATAAAAATAAATAAAACTGACACCTTTGAAAAATTGTATTATAATATAAAGATATGACGACTGCAGAGATAGTAATTCCTAAAAGCGGAACGGATATAAAGTTTACTTATATAATACCGGATGATTTTGAAAACGAAGCGGAAACAGGCAGAGCGGCGCTTGTTCCATTAAAAAACAGAACCGTTTACGGGTTTATTTACGATGTAAAAAAAGACGATGATGAAAAAAAAGAACATGGCAAGCTTGATAAACAGATAAAATTAAAAAATGTATTGCGTATTTCAAAAGCAAGTTTTTTTACGGAATCGCGCAAAGATATTTTTAATTTCTTAGCCTCGTATTATCATGAAAATATATCCGGGGTTTTTGATGCCGTTTTGCCCTCTTTAGACCTAAAACGCTTCGACCTGCTCGACAAATATTTTGAAGAAGCCGAAAGTTTTAATCATAGTTCGGTACAGGTTTCAAAACAGTCGGATGAATGCCGTAAAAAAAATAATTTTGACAACTTAAAATCAGAGAGACAATCCGTAAACGGTTTCCTTTCAAAAGCCGGATACGAACTGACTAAAGATCAGGAAAACGCAATAAATCTTATAAAAGAATCTATCTCAGATGGTTTTTATAAAACTTTTCTGATTCACGGAGTCACGGCAAGCGGAAAAACTGAAGTATATTTTAATCTTATAGATTATGTGCTGTCTTTAAATAAACAGATTATAATTACCGTTCCGGAAATTTTTATAACAAATCAGTTTGTCTACCTCATAAAAAAACGTTTTGAAAACCTTTTAAAACAAAACGCTTTTGCCGTATTTCACAGCAAAATATCGAAAAAAGAAAAACTCATAAACCATATCAGAATAATGAACGGTGACGTCAAGCTCATTCTGGGAGCCAGGTCGTCAGTTTTTTCTCCTTTAAAAAATCCGGGACTTATAATAATAGACGAAGAACACGACGGTTCTTATAAACAGCAGTCGGGTCTTCTTTATAACGCAAGGGATGTTGCGGTTATGATAGCTAAGAAAACTTCTTCGGTATGCATACTTGGTTCCGCTACGCCTTCTTTAGAATCTTATTATAATGCCTCCGTATTAAAAAAATATGAATATATTTATATAAAAAACAGGGTTAAAGGCAAAACACTGCCGGATATAGAACTTATAAATTTAAAATCTGAATTTAAAACCCTTGCTAAAAAAGAATTTAAAGATAAAATTTTATCGGAAGAAACTATAAAATTAATAACCGAAAATATTGCCGCCGAAAAACAGGTTCTGCTGTTTTTAAATAGGCGGGGATTTTCTACATTTTTAATATGCACTTCCTGCGGGCATCAATTTTTATGTAAAAATTGCGCTATATCTTTGGTTTACCATAAACATAAAAACGGAAAGAAAATGGAAAGAAATACGGATATATCGCGGGAAATCTTAGAATGCCACTATTGCGGTTATAAAGAAAAAGTTCCAAAACTATGTCCTGAATGCGGCATGGACACTATAGAACCATACGGAATAGGCGTTCAAAAATTAGAGGAACACGTAAGATCTTTATTTTCAAATTATAAAAATGAAATTATTATAGAAAGAATTGATTCGGATATTGCCAAGAAGAGCAGAGCAGGAGCCGAAATTTTTAAAAAAATGCGCGAAAAAAAAATAGACATACTAATAGGCACTCAAATTATTGCAAAAGGTCATGATTTTCCCAATGTAGGTCTCGTAGTAGTAATTTTTGCCGACAGCCTGCTTAATCTGCCGGACTTTAGAAGCGCCGAAAAAGCTTTTCAAATTTTAACGCAGGTAGCAGGAAGAGCAGGCAGGGGATCGGACAAAGGCAAAATAGCCGTTCAGACTTTCATACCGGATAACTACCTGCTAAGACATACTGCTGCCCACGATATAAAAGGATTTTACGAAAAAGAGCTTGAAATACGGAAAGAATACGGATATCCGCCTTATTCCAGAATAATTGCACTGAAATTAACCGATAAAAATATTGAAACTCTGAGAGAAACGGCTTTAAACTTAAAAAAAAGCATTGAAAATATTATAGGTATAAAAATAAAATCAGGCGATTTTTCCGGAGACAGCCATAGCGGAGGTATAAGTATTTTGGGACCTTCGCCTTGTCCAATAGAAAAAATAGACAACGAATTCAGGTATCAGCTTATTTTAAAATCGCCTCCGCCTGCGGCAAATCTTCATAAACTCGTATCGGCTTTAAAAACGGACGCAAATCTTTTTAAAAGTTTTTCTTCTAGAAAAATTGCAGTAGATGTTGACCCAGACGTTCTTATGTGATAAACTAAAAAACTATTCAGTATATATAAATACTGCAAAATCTAAATTGAGATATATAGCGTAAATATAAAATAAATTAATTAAAATTATATAATAATATAAATAATAATATAAACTAAATTATCTCGTCGAGGTTGCTATTAAATGAATAAAGCTCAATTTACCGAAAAATTTGCTACTAAAAACAATATACCTATTAAATTGGCTGACAGAATAATCGATACTATAATTAACGAAATCAAAGAAACTTTAGTTCAGGGCAAAAGAATAGAAATCAGAGGATTTGGAAGTTTTTTCGTCAAAGAATACGACACTTATACCGGCAGAAATCCTAAAACCGGAGAAAAAATAGAGGTCGGCAAAAAAGTAGTTCCGCAGTTTAAAGTAAGTAAAATTTATAAAAATGACCTTGTCGAAGATTAAAGCAAATAGTAAATTTTTCATTAAAACATACGGCTGTCAAATGAATGTACACGACTCGGATTTAATAGAAATCGGGCTCGTTAAAAGCGGATTTAAAAAAGCAGGTTCGGTAGAAGATGCAGATATTGTGGTTTTCAATACATGCAGCGTAAGGGATAACGCGGACCATAAAGTAATTTCCGAACTTGGAAGGCTCAAAAAAAATTATGCCGATAAAAAAATAGTTCTTGCCGGATGCTTCGCCAAGCAAATTAAGCTTACGAAAGAACAAAATAGCAGAATATATTTTGATTATTGTTTCGCTCCGGAAGAAATTTTTTCAATCCCCGATATACTTAAAAATAATACCGGCATAAACAATGCAAACGGTCCAAACGAAACGGCGCAAATTCCGGAACGGCAGCGGCCGTCCGAATATTTTGAAATCGACGGTAAAACCGAAGAATATTTTTACGATAAAAAGCCTGAAAACGGAACGGCATCCGTAAAAATAACGGAAGGATGCAATAATTTTTGTTCTTACTGCATAGTCCCTTACGTTAGAGGGAGAGAAAGGTCTATTCCTTTTGATATTATATATAATACGGTTAAAAATCTAATCGATCAAGGTGCTGAAGAAATAACTCTTTTAGGTCAAAACGTTAATTCTTACATTTCGCCGGACGACGACAAAAAAGATTTCTGTTTTTTATTATATAAGCTTTCCGAGATTAACGGATCTTTTAAAATTAGATTTTTGACTTCGCATCCTAAAGATTTTAGCGATAAATTAATTGATACTATATGCGGCAGCAATAAAATTACAAAAGAAATTCATCTTCCAGTTCAATCAGGCTCCGATAAAATACTTGCAATGATGAACAGGGGATATACAAAAGCAGAATATTTAAAGCTTGTACGTAAGTTGAAGAACGGAAACCCCGATATTTCTGTTTCTACCGATATAATAGTCGGTTTTCCCGGGGAAACCGAAAAAGATTTTGAATATACTTTAAAGTTAATAGAAGAAGCAGGGTTCAGCTCTATTTTTGCATTTAAATATTCGCCGAGACCGTTTACTAAAGCTTTTAAATTTAAAGACGATGTTTTATTAGAAATAAAAAAAGAAAGATTGGAAAGGGTATTTCAAAAATATAAAGAAATAAATTCCAAAAACTGAGGCAATATATTAATATGCTTATAGATTTTCATATGCACACCGTCTTTTCCGACGGAGAGCTTGTTCCCGCAGAATTAATAAGGCGTTCGATTTATGCCGGTCTTGACGGTATCGCTATAACCGATCATGCAGATTTTTCAAATATAGAACATAATTTATCCGGTTTAAAAAAAATATGCGGAAAGATAAACTCTCTTTACGGCAATAAAAAAAACGGCAATAAATTTCAAGTTCTGCCCGGCGTCGAAATTACCCACGTACCGCCGTCTCTCATAAAAGACGCCGCCGTTCTTGCAAGAAAATCAGGAGCAAAAATAATCATAGTTCATGGGGAGACTTTAAGCGAACCGGTCGAAGAAGGCACCAACGCTGCAGCGCTCAAAGCCGATATCGACATACTGTCGCATCCGGGTTTAATTACCGAAGAGGAAGCTATTTTAGCAAAGAAAAACGGCATATATTTAGAACTGTCATACAGAAAAGGGCATTGTCTTGCAAACGGACATGTAGCCGCATCGGCAAAAAAAACCGGTGCGGGATTAATAATTTCAAGCGATACTCATTCGCCGTCGGATATAATGGCAGAAAATGAATATAACGCCGTCGGATTAGGAGCCGGACTGACAATTAAAGAGCTTGAAAAAATAAAAGAAAATGCCATGAATCTTTTGAAAAAAACCTCTTGATTTTTATTTTGTTATCTTATAATATTAGTTATCTTTAATGATTAAAAAAGGGAAATTATAATGGATAAAATCGATTTGGAAGGTTTTTTTATTAAAAATAAAATTATATTAATAAGCGTTCTTATACTGATAATTATTATAATAGGCGCGGTTTTCGGCATAAGATATTATAACGGCGCGCAAAACAAAAAAGCTTCTAAACTTTTATGGAAAGGAGTAAGACTTTACATGTCGTACGACGGAAAAAATCCGTCCGCCGTTACAAAATCTGTTTCATACCTAAAAAAACTCCGCAGCGAATACGGCGGAACTAATGCAGCAAAAATATCATGCTTTTACACAGGCTTAGATTATATGCGAATTGGAAAATTTAAAAATTCCTCGTCTTATTTTAATAAATACGTCAAATATTATCCCAAGCCGGGTTCCGATAATTTAACCTATCTTGCCTACAGCAATCTTGCCGACGTTTCTATGATTGAAAAAAATTACAAAAATGCAATATACGATTTTGCAGCAATGTCTAAAATAGATAACGTAAAACTCCAGGAATATGCAATGCTTGAAGAGGCAGCGGTTTATACGAAAATAAAAGAACCTAAAAAGGCTGTCGCGCTTTATAAAGCCATGCTTACAAACGATGCTATGACAAAAGACAGAGGATACATAGAAAACTTGATTCAGCTTAATTCTTAATAATTTTTTATATGATTTTAAATAGTTAAAAATAACTTAAAAGTTAAAAGAGGAAAAATGTCATGGGATTATTTAACAAATTAAATAACAAAAGTTGTTATACGGTTATGAACTCTGCTTTGACCGATAACGACGACGAGTTGGAAAAAGTTCAGAAATCGGACACAAGGCTTTTTAACGCTTCATTTCCGGCTTTGTCTTTGGTAAACGAATGGAGGAACAGAATATTATCTCTTGCCACCGACCAGGTAGATATTATGGAAATAACGATAGATACCAAAAAAACAGCAGGAGTTTTCAGAGGAGAAATAGAAAGATCGGTTCAAAGGATTACAAGCGTTGCTACTGCAACAGAAGAAATGTCTTCTACTGCTAAAGAAATTGCCAAAAACGCGCAGGCGGCGGCAGGCGAAGCAGCAGATACCGTTAAAAAAACCAAAGAAGGCTCGGCGGCTTTAGAAGAACTTATTTCAAGAATGGAGCAGGTAGAGCAGGCAGTTAAAACAATGGGGGAATCCATAAACCAGTTTGTAACGAGAACCCAGAAAATTGTCGAACTGACCGACAAGGTAAAAGAAATAGCGGCGCAGACCAATCTTCTTTCTTTGAACGCTGCAATAGAAGCGGCAAGAGCAGGAGAGCACGGAAGAGGGTTTGCCGTCGTAGCCGACGAAGTAAGAACGCTGGCAGAAAAATCTGCCCAGGCGGCAAAAGAGATAGAACAGGTTACCCAGGATATAGGCGGGCAGTCTAAAGAAGTAGAAATTAAAGTCAACGAAGGTCTTACACATCTTAAGAACTCTCAGGAATCTTTAGACGTAGTAACAAACGTTATGTCCGTAGCCGATAAAGCCGCCGCTAAAACCAGCGAACAGGTAACCTACATTGCTACGGCAGCAGAAGAACAGTCGCAGGTTGCTGCTGAAATGGCAAACAATCTTTCATCGCTGTCTTCCGGCATGGAAGAAATACAAAGTACTTTTAATAATATTGGCTCTTCTTTCGATAGGATAATCAAAGAACAGTCTAATTCGTTAAAAACATTTTCGGATTGGAAGTTCGACTGCATGTTATTAAACATAGTTAAAGCCGACCATTTATTGTGGATTACCAAAGTGCTTGATGTATTAGCAGATAAACAGGTATCTCTAAGCAGTTCCGAATTAACCGACCATCACCAGTGCAGACTCGGCAAGTGGTACGACGGTGTAGGCAAACAGAAATACGGCGATTATAAAGAATTTATAGAATTAGGACAGATACATCCGAAAGTCCACGAAACGGGAAAAGCTTTAATCGACGCTTTAAACGCAAAAGAAATCGATAAAGCAAATAACTTGGCAGACAAGCTGATAGACTATAAAAATCAGGTAATAAAGACACTTGACAATTTAAATAATAAAGTCAAAGAAAACAATATTTACAACAGATATAAAAAATAGTGGATTCCGCAAACCCCATAAACGTAATATTTTTGTGGCATTTTCACCAGCCTTATTATAAAGATAATTTTACCGGCGAAATGCTGATGCCCTGGACGAGGCTGCATGCTACAAAAGATTATTACTTTATGGGGTCGCTTTTAAAGAAATACCCCGAAATACATGCGACGTTTAACTATTCGCCGTCTCTGCTCCGCCAGCTTGAAGATTATGCCGCCAATTACGTTACTCTGCTTAAAAACGAAGAATTTTTAAGAATATCAAATATAAAAATATCCGAACTTTCTCCGGAAGATAAACTTTTTATTATAGAAAAATTTTTTCCCGCATGCTCTTCGAGCAACAATTTTATCGAAAAAAGCGGCAGGTTCAAACAGTTATATGGCAGATTAAAAACCGTGGATAACGGAGGAATTGAAGATAAGATTAATTTGTTCGATAACCAGGACTATTTAGACATCATAGTTCTGTTTAATCTTTTGTGGTTCGATCCCGTTTCTATAGCAGAAGACGAGTTTTTAACCGCATTAAAAAATAAAGATAAAAAATTTGCTGAAGAAGAAAAAGACAGATTAATCAAAGAAAAAATTCCGCAGGTTTTAAATAAAATATTTCCTTTAATAACTGAACTTGCAAAAAACGGACAAATAGAAATTTCTGCAAGCCCTTATTATCATCCTATACTGCCTTTATTGTGCGATACCGATATAGCAGACTTTCACGACGGCATCAAACTGCCGACGCCTTTCAGACATCCGGAAGATGCGGACTATCAGATTAAAAGTGCCGTAGATTATTTCGGCGATAAATTAGGCTATAAGATAAAAGGAATGTGGCCGTCGGAAGGAAGCGTAAGCGAAAAAGCTTTAAAGCTTTTTATGGACAACGATATTAACTGGATAGCTACCGACGAAGAAATATTGGAAAATTCGATAGGAACCAATCTTAAGGATCTAAGACTAAGAAAATTATTATATAGACCTTACGTAATAAAAAGAAATAATAAGTTTTTATATATATTTTTTAGAGATAAGGGACTTTCAGATTTAATAGGTTTTAAATATTCCAATTACGAACCAAAAGCAGCTGCGGAAGATTTAATAAATAACTTAAAAAATATATCTTTAAGCCTTCAAAATCACAATGAAACTGGATTATCAGTAGTACCTATAATATTAGACGGCGAAAATGCATGGGAGTATTATAAAAATAACGGATACGATTTTTTTAATTATCTTTACGAAAATCTTACCAAAAACTCACAATTTATTAAAACGGTTACCGCCGGCGAATATATAAAGAAAGCGGAAGAAACGTTAAAAATAAAAGAAGCGGAAACCGGATCAGTTAATTTTGAAAACGGAAAAACTGGAGCTAAAATAAAACCGTTTTTCGATATAAAATGGAATGCGGACCCAGATAAATATAACGAATTCGACTATGCTGAAATATACAACATACCTATGATATACCCGGGTTCATGGATAAATCACAATTTTAGAATATGGATAGGGGATAAAGAAGATAACAGGGCATGGGATTTACTATCCAAAACAAGAGACTATCTTATTCATAAAGACAAAGAAGCGCATAGTGATAAAAACGGCACAACGGAAACCGTTATTAAAGGAAACGAAAACGGCAGAAGTGCCGATTTTAAAGGAGCATGGGAACAGATATTTATAGCGGAAGGAAGCGACTATAACTGGTGGTACGGCGAAGACAGAACGTCCGGTATAGACGAAGAATATGATTTTCTTTATAGAACCCATCTTATAAATGTATATAAATTTTTAAACGAAACACCGCCGGACGAATACTTTATACCTTTACTGGAAGGAAAAAAAGCGATAAAACCCAATTTAGATATAGTTTCTTTTATTTATCCGAAAATAGACGGTATAGCCGATAACTATTTTGAATGGCTGGGAAGCGCGGTTTTTTTCCCCAGCATTCTATCAGGTAAAGCAATGGCGCATACCGACAGGTTTATAAGAAAAATGCAATACGGATTTAACAAAGACACTTTTTTCATGCGGTTTGATTTTTTTAAAAAAGATTATTCTGAATTTTCAGGGAAAGTGATTATAATAAAATTTATAAATACTTCAGAAATTGAAGTAAAAGTTGAATTTAGTCAAAATAAGATATTAAATTTGTTATTAAATTCATCTGATATAAAAAATATTAGCACTAATATGCAACATAATACAAACAATATTTTAAAAGCGGCATACGATAAAATTTTAGAATTATCTATATCAACTTTAGCATTAGGCGTTAGTCCAAATAATCTTTTAAATTTTTACGCTATACTTACTTATAAAGATAATCCGCTTGCAGAAATAGAGCGTTTTCCAGTCAACGGATATTTTGAAACCGCAGTTCCGGATGCTAAATTTGAATTAATGAATTGGATTGTATGATGTCCCATAAGATACATTATGTAAACTGTAAAATAAAATCAAATGCCGTCTTCGTATTTTAGTTTTATTTCTCTCGCACTATTTTTTCCTTTAGCATTTATAATCGAATTTTATTCCGGCTTTTTAAAGTATAAACTGCATCCGCTGAACATAATGGGAAGAATTGCCTTGTATATAGAGAAACTGTTTTATAAATTGCCCTATAAGATTATATCGGGTATTTTTTTTAACGTAATAACAGTTCTCGTTATATCGGCGGTATTTTCTGCGGCAAGCTTTATAATATTATATATTTCACCTCTGCTCTTCTATATCTTTTCCTTGTACATCCTTGCTTCTTTTCTTTCTGCGGGAGGATTAAGGTATGAAGCTTTAAAAATATATAAAATGCTTAAAACGGGCGATATAAACGGTGCAAGAGAAAATCTCCCGTCTCTTGCCGGCAGGGATAGCAAAAACCTTAATTCGTCGGAAATTTCAAGAGCCGTCGTCGAGTCGGTTTCTGAAAATACGGGGGACGGAATAGGCTCCGTTGCTTTTTATTTTACCTTAGGAGGAATAATAGGATTGGTGCTTTCCAAGCATTATTTGGAGACAAAGTCTTTGCGGATTTATTTTATTATATTTTTCGGCGTTTTATCTGCAGTAATTTACAAAACCGCAAATCTTTTAGACTCTATAGTCGGATACAGAAATAAAAAATATGAAAAATTCGGCAAATTTTCTGCTCGTTTAGACGACGTCCTAAATTTTATACCGTTCAGAATATCGGCTTTATTTATGATGTTATCTATTGCTATTTTAAGTATTACTTTAAATAATTATAATCTAAAAGACAGTATATTATCCTTTATAAAATTCAGAAAAAACCACCCGAGTCCCAACGGCGGACAGCTCGAATCGGTTACCGCAGGCTCCTTGAATATTAAATTGGGCGGGATAAATTATTACGGCGGCGCTGAAAGCAGAAGGCCGGTTATAGGATTTGAAAAATACAATCCGCCGGATGCCGAAAATATTATTGAAACTATAATAATAATGGAATCATCGTCTATAATTACTGCGCTTGTTTATACTGCGGTGCTGCTGATAATTGTATTTCATCCATAATATTTTATATCGGTATTGCAATATCTGTTTTGTTTTTATTTTATTGTTCTTCGTAAATAAAAACTTTATTTCCGTTTCCGCGTTTAGCGCGATACATTTTATTTATTTGAATTTTATGAAAAATACTATGAATTGTCAAGGAATATTTTTATATTTTATTTTATTTTAAAAAACGAAAATTTATTTAAAAAACCGGCGCCTGATTTGTCGATTTTATTTAAGAGGTTTTCGTCTATTGTAACCGTAATATTGAGTGTGCCGTTTTTTCCTCCGAATACGCCGGCATCTCCCATATTCTCAAACATTTTTAAATTTTTATTGCCGCCGTTCAAAAGTTCGCTTAAAGAAAAGTCCAATTTTATTTTTTCGGAAGTTTTTATCCGTGCCATACCTTTGCACGTTTTGCATTTATACAAAAATATATCGCCGTACCCGTCGCAGTTTCTGCATAATTCCATTATTCCGGAACTTTTATTTTTAATATTTCCTGTTCCGCGGCATTCGGGACAAGGTATGCTAAGAGTTCCTCTTTCTTTGCCTTCCCCGCCGCAGGAGGGACATTTTATATAGTGTTCCAAGTCTATAATTTTATCTATAAAATAATCCTGTTTTTCTAAATCTGCTTTTATATTTTTATTCTCTTTAAATTTTTGTTCTATATCGTAAGTAAAATCCAAAATTAAATTAACGTTGGCCCCGTCTCTCAATCTGGTTCTATATGGTTTTACTTTATTTTCAGACTGCGATGCCCGAAAAGCTCTATAATCCTTAAGTTCTTTATCGTAAACATTTCTTAAAACTGCATCTGAAAGAGTTTTATAAGCTTCGTTTATTTCTATAAATTTATCTTGATTTTCTTGATTTTTATCAGGATGATATATAGAGGCAAGCTTTCTGTAACTGCTTTTAATTAAAGTTTCTCCTGCATTTTCGTCCAAACCTAAAATATCGTAATAATCTTTCATAGTTCTTTCTACGATTTGCAGTTTTTATTTTTAATTATTTTTTATTCTAACGTTTATTATAAATATCGGTCAGGATTTTATTTTCTTTATTATTTCGCTTGTAGATTTGCCTTTTACGAAATTTATCAAAACCGTTTTTCCGCCGGCGGCTTCGACTATATCGCTTCCGGCGATGCTTTTTCCTTCATAGTCAGCGCCTTTTACAAGTACGTCAGGCTTTATCTCTTTAATGAGTTCGTAAGGCGTATCTTCATCAAACAAAACAACAAAATCTACGGATTTTAAGTTTGCAAGGACGTATGCCCTGTCATTTTCGTTTACTATAGGTCTGTCTTTTCCTTTTAAGCGCCTTACGGATTCGTCGCTGTTTAATCCTACCACAAGTATGTCGCCGAGAGCTTTTGCCTCATTTAAATAGCTGATATGTCCGGCATGAATAATATCGAAACAGCCGTTTGTAAATATAATTTTTTTTGATTCGGCTTTAAGTTTCGAAAATTTTGCTTTTATATCCTTCTTAGTTATTATATTTTTAGATTTCATATATTTCTTAATACAAAATATTAAATTATATCCAAAAAAATGCAGCTTTTATTAATACAGATTGTATATTAAATATAAATAAGAAACCCCCTGACATATTCGGCATACATCAGGGGGAAAATGGAGAAAAGAATTACTAATTTTATTTTAACAAAATTTATATTATTATGTCAATAGAAAACCTTAATCCTGCAATAGAAAATATTTATGGATTTTTTGCTTAATTAAGGCAAGTATGTCAGGAAAAGGTGTCAGATCTTATTTTTTTGCATACGCAATAGTTCAACTATCGAAAAAATATTTGCAAAAAAATTAATCTGACACCTTTTCCGTTCCTATCGGCAAATTGGGATTAAGGTTTTTATTTTAAATATAATGTTTATATGATAAAATATAAAATAAATAATAATATGTCGAACATAAATCAGGGGTCGAATTTAAAATAATATGAATCAATGGAAATTGGGCGGAGACAACGACGACGAACTTTTTCATAAAGACGACGAATCCCATAAACCGTTTTCGCTTGGAAAAATAGACAAAGAAGATTTATCCGACTTTATTTTCGAAGAAAATCAATCCGGCAAACCTAAAAAGAAAGCCGCTGCGAAGAAAGAAAACAAAACAAATTTCGAAGAAAATTACAGTAAATACGAAAGAATCGATGCTAAGGGCGGATTTAAAAAAATATTTTATATTATAGTTTTTATAGCGGCATTAATATCTGCATATTACTTATTTAAGACTATATTTCCGGGGAACAATACCGATATAAAATTATACGGTTTAAAAACATTAGTTTATAAATCAGAAGCGCTGCCCGAAAATAATTTATTGATTACCGGCTATCTGATAAATAAAAATAAGTTCCCCGTAAGCTATGTTAAGCTGACGTGCAAACTTTACAGCACAAAAAATATCGTTCTGCTGACAAAACACGTATTTGCGGGAAACTTCATAAATTTAAACAAACTTAAAAAGATGTCCAACGTGTCTATAAATATGACGCTGCAAAATAAAGACGGCACCGATATGTCCGACGTAGAAATTCTGCCCAATCATCCGGTAAAATTTATGGCGGTATTTTTCAACATTAATCCAAATTCAAAAAACTATTCTATTACAATAAGCCACTTTTACAAAATAACAAAATAATATAATCAAACCGTAATTATGCTTTTTTAACCGTCTTTTTTCTCTTGGAAACGGCCGGCTTAACGTAATTAGAACTTGTTTTCTCAGCAGTTTTAGCCGCTATCTGCCGTCTTTTCGGTTTAGCCGCTATTTCATCTTCGTTTTGAGAATTTTGCGGCGTAACGTCTATTTCGTCCTTTCCGGAAACGCTGTTTTTAAAATTTCTCAAAGCTTTTCCTAAACCGCTTCCAATTTGGGGAAGTTTACCGGCTCCGAAAATTAAAAAAACGACTACTAAAATAATTAAAAGTTCTGGAATGCCTAAACCAAACATGCTGCTCACCTCCATATTTTCTTCGAAAAGTTTAAAAACTTACAAACCCTTTTGCGTGCTCCGCTATCGCTTCGCACTTCGAGGGTTCGAACCCCTCTCTATGTGCCTTAATCAATATTGGAATAAATTATATACTGCAAAACATTAAGAACATATGGCGGAGAGAGAGGGAT
>JBMFVW010000015.1:0-11228 GCA_049965795.1 Candidatus Acidulodesulfobacterium sp. | reverse complement strand
TGGAATAAATTATATACTGCAAAACATTAAGAACATATGGCGGAGAGAGAGGGATGAACTTTTCTTCGAAAAGTTTAAAAACTTACAAACCCTTTTGCGTGCTCCGCTATCGCTTCGCACTTCGAGGGTTCGAACCCCTCTCTATGTGCCTTAATCAATATTGGAATAAATTATATACTGCAAAACATTAAGAACATATGGCGGAGAGAGAGGGATTCGAACCCTCGATAGACTTGCATCTATACATGATTTCCAGTCATGCTCCTTCGGCCTCTCGGACATCTCTCCGTTACATATATATAATTTATCATTATTTTAAAATATATTCAAAGGTTATTTTAGATTTATTTTTAGATTATTTTCGACAATTAATTTTACAAGTAATTATATTAAGAAGCATAATTAAGTATTTGCATAATGCAATTTTATTGATATAATTATTATGGAAGCGATCGGAGGGCTGGTGCTCCCCTTTGACTTCAAATCAACAGTTGCTCCCTAAAGGGCAAGGCGGGTTCGATTCCCGTACGCTTCCGCCAAATAGCTATAAATACGCCTTTATAAGCATTTTTAATCAACATCCTTTTTCTTAACAATATCTATAAAATTAAGTGAAATTTGGTAAAACATTGTCCCAAAATTGTCCCTTTAAGAAGAACGGAAATGTCGGATAATATAAGGAAAAGGGGCAGTATTTATTACTACGATATGATGATTGGCGGCATGAAGAAAAAATCCTTTATTATTTTAAATAACGGTTGTATAATTTAATAAAGGATTAATTTAATTCGGGGGTAAAGATCTATGGCGCCGGTTATTGTTTTGCCGGAAGCTTTGATTAAAAATACAAATAAAGAAGAGCAGAAGGAACTTGCCGAGTTTTTTAACGGAATTAGTAAATCGGCAAGCGAAGCAACTATTTTGACCGTAGAAGAAAAATTTGAAAGACGCTTAACTGAAGAAATATCTAAAGTTAATACAAGAATTTCAGAAACAAAAACCGATATTATTAAATGGATGTTTATATTCTGGGTAGGACAGATTGGCGTATTAGTGGCTATCTTAAGCCTGTTTTTTAAACATTAAAAAAATGCTTTTGTCTCAAATTTGTCTCATAGCGTTTTTTACAATTAATTAAATTATAACAATATCTATAAGGAGGTATGAAATGCCGTTAATTTCCGCAAAAGAAATTCTTGACGACGCAAATAAGAAAGGTTATGCCGTAGGGGCTTTTAACGCCAACAATATGGAATTTTTACAGGCAATATTTTCCGCGGCAAATTCAGAAAAATCCCCGATTATAATTGCCGCAAGCGAAGGCGCTATGAAATATGCCGGCGCAAAAATGATGCATTCTATGGTCAAAACCCTTTCAGATGAATTTCCTTATATACCGGTTGCTCTGCATCTTGATCACGGCTCTAATATAAAAGCCGTAATGACGGCGGTAAAAGCAGGTTTTACCTCTGTTATGATAGACGCTTCGCATTTTCCCTACGAAGAAAATCTTAAATTGACAAAACAGATAACAGGCATATGCCACCCCGTCGGAATTTCCGTAGAAGCCGAGCTTGGAAGGCTTCAAGGCGTAGAAGACAATGTTTCCGTTGCGGAAAGAGATGCCGTGCTTGTAAATCCGGATGAAGCGCGCAATTTCGTAGAAGCGTCAGGCATAGATTTTCTTGCGCCTGCTATTGGCACTTCACACGGAGCATTTAAGTTTAAAGGAGAAGCAAAACTAGATTTTGAAAGACTGAAAAAAGTCAAAGAATTAACCGGTATTCCGCTTGTGCTTCACGGCGCATCATCGGTTCCGGAAACCGCATCGAAAAAATTCGAAGAATTCGGCGGGGACTTAAAAGGCGCAAAGGGAGTTCCGTTCGACGTCCTTAAAGAAGCCGTTAAATTCGGCATAAATAAAGTTAATACCGACACCGACCTGCGCATTGCATTTCTTGCAAAAGTCAGGGAAAGCATGGTAAACGATAAATCCCAGATAGATCCAAGAAAGATTTTCGGTCCGGCAAGAGATTACGTAGTTGAAGTAATTACCGAAAGAATGAAAGTCCTCGGCTCTTCCGGTAGAGCGTAACAAACTGCGCGGCAGTTCTTATCTTACCGTTAATATTTTTATTAAAAAGACCGTTAATATTAAAGAGAGGAAAATAAACGGCAGCAAAAGCGTCATTATAGACCTTGACGTCGATAATCCGTTAGTTTTTTTGATGCCTATAATTAAAAGCGCGGCAAACCATGCAGCGGATATATTGTATCCGAATATCGGAAATACGGAAAAAACTCCCACGCCCGAAGCATAGCCTATTATCCTGAAAGTATTCCTTATTCCCTGTTTACCGCCCATAAGCATAACGAATCCATGAACGACGATAGTTAGGATTATTAGAAAAACCGTATATAAAATTCCAAGAATCAGCAGAAGAAATATAACGCCTAAAATTATATACATATCTATAAAGCTTCTGTTCTGGAAGAAAAGCGGTATTTTAGGCAAAAAAGCATAATTTCTGTAAAATCCTACCTTAAAAAAAATAACTTCCCAAAAGAAAGAGAATACTAAGTTTATATACGTAAAAAGAAGGGCATAAAAATAGGGCTTGGACATGCTTTTTTCTTCTTGTCCGCCGTTGTTATTCAACTCTTCGTAAAATATTTCAGGACTGAAAAGAGATTTTTTCCATGTTAAATATAAAGCCTTAAAAAAACCGGTTTCTTTTACGTTATCAAAATCCGCCATTATTTTCCGCCTTTATCTTTATCGAGTTTGTATATTATACCGTCTGCAAGAGCTATATAAGAAGCCTCTATAATGTTTTCCGATACTCCGATCGTCGTCCATTTTTCCTCTTTGTCGGAAGATTCTATAAGAACCCTTACCAATGAAGCCGTTCCGGTTTTTGTTTTGCCGCTTATAACCCTGACTTTAAAATCGGTAAGTTTCATTTCGTCGAGAACGGGATAAAACTTAACAAGGGCTTTTCTTAATGCGTTATCCAACGCGTTTACGGGACCGTCCCCTACCGCTACGGTATGTTCGGTCTTACCCTTTACTTCTATCATTACTACCGCTTCGCTGAAAATATTTTTATCGGAAGTTTTTTCTATATTAACCCTGAAAGATAAAAGTTTAAAATATTCTTTATTCCCGTAATCTTGAGAAGAATATTTATTTAAAAGGATTTTAAAGGAGCCGTCCGCGCTTTCAAAATTAAAGCCCAAATTTTCTAATTCTTTAATTTTGTTCAAAAGTTCCGATTCCTGCGATTCCGATAAATTGTCTATATCTATGCCGAGTTCTTTTGCTTTTGCGGTTATATTGCTTTTGCCGGATAAATCGGAAATTAAAAATCTTCTGGCATTTCCGACGAACGCCGGTTCTATATGTTCGTATGAAGAAGGATTTTTAAGAACCGCGTTTGCGTGAAGTCCGGCTTTATGGGCAAATGCGCTTTCCCCTACATAAGGCATATTTTTAGCCGAAGTATTATTTGAAATTTCATCTATTAGCCTGCTTACCTTAAGAAGATTTTTAAGTTTATCTCTGCCTATTGCGTTAAATCCGGCTTTCAATTCAAGGTTAGGGATAATGGAAGATAAATTGGCGTTTCCCGTCCTTTCGCCGTAGCCGTTTATAGTTCCCTGAACGTGTTTTATTCCTTCCAAAACTGCGGCTATAGAATTTGCTACGGCGCAATCCGTATCGTTATGAGTATGTATGCCGAGCCTGTCGATATCTATTTTATATTTAATTTTAAGCTTATTTATTATTTTACTTATATCGTCCGGCAGACAGCCGCCGTTAGTGTCGCATAAAACTGCTTTGTCTGACCCTGCCGAAATTGCGGCATTCAGTGTTTTAACCGCATAATTTTCGTTATATTTGAATCCGTCGAAAAAATGTTCTGCATCGAAAAAAACTTTTTTTCCGCATGATTTTAAAAATTCTACCGAATCGGATATTATATCTAAATTTTCTTCTAACGATATTTTTAAAACGCTGTTTACGTGCAGATCCCAAGATTTGCCGAAAATAGTGACATAATCGACATCGGTTTCGCCCAGAACTGTTAATCCGGCGTCATCCTTTGCCCTGACGTTTTTTTTTCTTGTGCTTCCGAAAGCAGTTAATTTAGAATGCTTTAATTTTTTTTTAGAAGCCGATTCAAAAAATTTTTTATCTTTAGGATTTGAAGACGGAAACCCTCCTTCTATAAAATCTATGCCAAGTTCGTCAAGAATGTCCGTTATCATTAATTTATCGTCTATAGATAAGGAAAAACCTTCTCCCTGGGTGCCGTCTCTCAAAGTAGTATCGTAAATCTCTATTTTTTTTTGTTCTAAAGTCTTATTCATATTTGTGAAATATTATACCCAAAATAATATCTAACACCTTTTCCTTCCTAATTTTCCTTCATTATCTCTTTATTTTATCAAACTTTACAATTTTCTATCGGCAATTTTGGAAGTTATATTGTTAATTCTGCCTGCCCAGATTAAATGCATCGTGAAGTATTCTGGCTGCAAGTTCGGCATATTTTGCGTCTATGACGCATGATATTTTAATTTCCGACGTTGAAATCATCATAATATTTATATTTTCCTTAGCAAGAACGTCGAACATGGTAGAAGCCGTTCCGTAATGATTTCTCATGCCTACGCCTATTACCGAAACTTTTGCAATCTTATCGTCGCTTAAAACTTCTTTTGCATTAAGTTCTTTAGCAAGTTCTTCGGTAATTTCCAAAGCTTTTTTTAAATCTTTTTTGGACACCGTAAATGTTAGATCGGTATGACCTTCGATAGATATATTCTGAATAATCATGTCAACTACTATATTGGCTGCCGAAATTTTAGAAAATATCTTTGCGGCTATGCCCGGTTTGTCGGGAATTCCCCTTATAGAAATTTTAGCTTCGTCTTTATCGCATGCGACGCTTGAAACCTGTAATTCTTCCATACTTTCTTCTTCTCCTATAAATTTTATTTGAGTGCCGTTTCCATCGACGAACGTGGATTTGACAAAAAGATTAACCCCGTATTTCATGGCAAATTCCACCGACCTTATCTGAAGAACTTTTGCGCCGAGGCTGGACATTTCAATCATTTCGTCGAAATAAACGACGTCCAACCGCCTTGCATCGGGAACGATATTGGGATCTGCGGTATAGACTCCGTCCACGTCGGTATATATATCGCACCTGTCGGCTTTAACGGCGGCGGCTACGGCGACGGCGGTCGTATCCGACCCTCCCCTTCCAAGCGTCGTTATAAATCCGTTGGAATCTATTCCTTGAAAACCGGCTATTACCACTATTTTTCCGCTTTTCAGCATCCTTCGTATATTTTCCGAATCTATCGAAGATATTCTTGCTTTTCCGTAAGATTCGTCAGTCGTTATTCTTACCTGATGCCCAAGCATCGGGACTGCGTCGTAGCCTTCGTTTTTCAAAGCAAGGGATAAAAGTCCTGAACTTATCTGTTCTCCGCTCGATATTATAAGGTCGGTTTCCATATCGTCCTGCTTTCCGCCCATTTTAACGGCGAGGTCTAAAAGCCTGTTGGTTTCGCCGCTCATAGCGCTGACTACTACGACTACGTCGCTGCCTTCATTTTTTTCCTTTATTACGCGTCCGGCTACCTGCTTTATTCTTTCGATGCTTCCCATAGAAGTTCCGCCGAATTTTTGAACTATAAGTGCCATGAATTATGTTTTCCTTTATTTTATTATATTTTAATTTTCTTAATCTTTAATTTTTACTCTGTCCGCGTCGCAAATTGGACATACGAAATCATTTTACCATATTAATTAATTTTTCCGTATACGGAAAATAAAATCTGATACCTTTTCCTTTATCCTATGTTTTTTTTGCCGTCCTAGGATTAAATTTATGTATGGCTTCTCCTATAGAATCTAAAGCCGCCTCGGGTACTATTTCGGACAGCGTGGGATGGGAATGAATAGTTGATTCTATATCTAAAACAGTTCCCCCGAAATGCATGTAGGAAGCAATTTCTGCGATAAGTTCGGGAATATCGGCTCCTATTCCGGTGGCACCGAGTATTTTTTTAGTTTCCGTTTCTACTACGACTTTTAAAAATCCTTCAGGCTCTTCCATTGCCAGCGCCATACCGCTTGCGGCATACGAAAAACGTCCTACGGAATATTTTATTTCCGAAAGTCCTGCATCGCCTTCCCTCAGTCCGATCGTTCCTATTGCAGGATTGGTATAAACCGACCAAGGAAGTACGCCGTAATCTTTTTCTTTAATTATTCCCGCAATATTATCGGCGGCTGTTATTCCGTCGTATGAAGCTTTATGAGCAAGCATGGGTCCGTCTGTTATGTCGCCGCAGGCATAAATTCCTTTTATATTAGTTTCGTTATGAATACCGGTTTCTATTTTCCCTCTTTTATCCATCGCTACGCCTATCTCTTCAAGTCCCAAACCCGAAGTATTTAATTTTCTGCCTATGGAAACAAGGACTTTTTCGGCGGAAAATTTTTCGCCGGCTGCCAGTTCTACTTCTGCGCCGCCCTCTGCAGCTTTAATACTTTTAACTTCCGCACCCGTTTTAACTTCTATATTTCTGGATTTAAAATTTTTATCTATAAATCTTGAAATTTCTTTATCTTCGGTAGATAAAATAGACGGCAAAAGTTCTATCATTTTAACGGAACAGCCGAATTCCGAAAAAATATTCGCAAATTCGCATCCTATAACTCCCGCTCCTATGATAATCAAAGATTTGGGTATTTCGTTTAAAGAAAGAGCCTCGTCGGAAGTTATAATATTTTTATGGTCAATATTGAAAGCGGGTATCATAAAAGGTGACGAACCAGTAGCAACTATAACGTTATCGGCCGAAATTTCGGCTTTTGAACCGTCCCTGCTTTCTATGCCTATCGAAAATTCTTTTTCACCGTTTTTCCCCGTAATTTTCCCTGAACCGTAAAAAATATTCACCTTTCTGGCTTTTAATAGTTTTTCTACCCCGCTTGTCAATGCTAAAACGACTTCATCTTTATACTTTATAATTTCTTCGTAATTAAAATTAAAACCGTTAACGGTAAATCCCCTTTCGGGACTTTTTAATTTTTTTAAAAATTTTGCCTTGGAATAAAGAACCTTCGTCGGAATACAGCCTCTGTTTAAACATGTTCCGCCGAATCTTTCTTTTTCTATTATTGCCGCCGATAAACCGTTAATAGCGCATTTTAATGCGCTCACGTAGCCGGCGGGACCTCCTCCTATAATACAAACGTCAAATTTTTCCAAAAGCACACCTCCGTTCTTTTTTTATAAAATCTTTTCTATTTCTATATATCGTTTCTCTTTATTTTTTTCGCCGTCTTTTATTTTAATTTCGACCGAATAATAGTTTCCGTTTGCATATTTTTTATAATCAATTTTTATGGTATCCGTCCATTCTGCTATAGTCAAATTTTTGCCGTCTAAAGAATCGAAGAAACCGCAGCTTTCTAAATCGTAAGCGCTTTTAAGCCTGTAAAAATCAAAATGGTTTATTACTGCTCCGCCGCACGAATATTTATTCATAATTGAATATGTCGGACTGACGGCGGCAACGGCTGCATTTCCGCATAAAAATCCGACAATTCCCGATGTAAATTTAGTTTTTCCGGCTCCAAGTCGTCCGTTTAAAGCTATAAAATCGAAGGGTTTTAATTTTTTTGCAAATTCAGCCGCAATCGATTCCGTATCTTCGGGCGAATCAGACTCGAAAGTTTGAATATTCCGCATTTTAGGTTATTATTTTTATTTGCCGGATTTTGCGTTTGACTGCGACATAGCTTTAATTATATCATATCTGGAAACTACGCCTATAATTTCTTTGTCGTCGTTTACGATAGGAATGGAATAAAATTTTTTATCCGCCATTACCGTTGCAATATCATAAATATCTTCAGTTTTTTTAGCGTAAAAAACGTCTTTATTCATAATATCTTTAATCTTAGTCGCCGTTATTTTATTTACGTCTTCTTTAAAATGCTTCGAAGATCCAAGATAAAATATGCTGTCGAAAATCGTAAAAAGCGTAGGAATATGAAGATTGGATTCCTGATATACCAAATCGGTTTCCGATACTATTCCGCATAATTTTTTATCGGAATTTACTACAGGAATCGCGTTTATTTTATATTTAAGGAAAATATCGGACGCTTTCTTGATATCGTCTTCTTCGTTTAAAACTATGACGTCTTTTGTCATAATATCGCCGGCAGTAATCATTAATAACCCCTTTTTTATCGTTTTTTTATTTTTAAATATTTATAATATCATATATTCAGTTCTTTTGCTTCGGACAGCATAAAATTAAGCGAAAAAGGTATGTTTTCCGCAATTTTTACCGCGCCGGCGCCAAAATATCCGTATTTTTTTTCCATATTTTTTGCCGAATAAACTAAAATAAAAGCGGCGCATTTCATGCTCATATATATACTCATCCCCCCCGATATAAAACCTCCTATTAAACCGCCGAGGACGTCTCCGCTTCCGCCGCTTGCAAGCAATGAACTGTGTCCGCACTGTATAGAAACATGTTCGCCGTTTTTGTCGAATATAAACATGCTTGAACTTTTCAACACCAAATATACCCCGAATTCTTTAACGAATTTTTTTCCTAAGCCTATAGGGTCTTCCTCTATAATATGGCGGTCTATACCAGAAAGCCGCTCCATTTCTTTAAAATGGGGCGTCAAGATTAAATCGGTTTTTTTTGCCGTTTGTTTTAATATATCGGTATCTTCCGACAAAATGTTTAAGGCATCCGCATCCAAAACCGCCGGAATATTTATTTCAGACAAAAGCTTACGCAAAAAAACTTTAGTTTCTTCTTTGAGTCCTATGCCGGGACCTATAACCGCCGCGTTTTTTCCTTTCAGTAAATCGTTTTTAATAATTTCGGCTCCTTTTTCGATAAAAAAACCTTTACCGCCGTCATCCACAGGATAAGTCATAACTTCGTCGGTTTTTTCTTCCATAATATCGTTTAATCTCTCCGGTACAGCAGCAGTAACTAAACCTGCACCGCTTTTAAAACCGGCGAGAGAAGACATGAAAGCCGCTCCGGTTTTACCTGAACTTCCGGCCACGATGAGAAGATGTCCGTAATCGAATTTGGTAGAAGTTTTTTTTCTTTCTTTAAAGCAGCGTGAAATCTCTTTTTCCGTAATAATTTCTATACCCGACCCATATTTTTTTAACAGCTGCCGCGGCTGATTTATGTCGATTAATACGGTTTTTTCGTTGAGAAGCAGCTTTTCGCCGTAATTTATGTAAAATCCGGCTTTTAAACCGCCGAACGTAAAAATTTTTTTGATATTTTCCGTAATTGCGGCATTCATAATTTCGCCGGTATCGGCGTTCAAACCACTCGGAACGTCAATGCATATAATATCGTATCCAAAACTTTTTTCGTTAATAATCTCTATAACCTTTTTAAAAAATCCGGTTAATTCCCTGTTTAAACCTACGCCGAATATAGCATCTGCGACGACATCCGCCTTTTCCAATATATTTTCTAAATCCGGAATTTTATCTTCCGACGGTATTTCCGTGATAACCGCACCCAATTTTACCAATATATCTAAATTTATACCTGCAATACCTTTATAAGACGCTTTGTCCGCAAGAACGACAACATTTACGTTCAAACCTGAATTAAAAAGACACCTTGAAAATACGAAACCGTCTCCGCCGTTATTGCCTTTGCCGCAAACTACGGCGATAGAGGCTTTTTTTAGAAAATTTTTATCGTAAAGTTTCAAAAATTCCCTGTAGCATCCGCCTCCGGCATTTTCCATTAAAATATTTTCGGAGTATCCGAAAACCGCATAGCTTTCTTCGTCTATTTTTTTTAAACCGTCTGAAAAATAAAGTTCCATATGTTTTTTTTAAATATGGGGACAGAATTGAATTCTGTCCCCGTCACAAATTGACCAAATTGATAATTACTACTACGGCACACGCAAAACCATTATCGTGAGTTATGCTTACTTTAACCGAAATATTATCCTGTAAACTATAATCTAAATTGATATAAGGCTGTCCGCTTTTATCGTTTAAAATTTTAATTTTATTTAAGGGAATAGAGAAAAGACCTTTGCCTAAAGCCTTTAAAAAAGCCTCTTTAGCGGCAAAATATCCTGCGGCTTTTTCAAATGCTCTTTTCTCGTTTCTGCTTTTTATTTTTTCTATTATATCCGATTCGGCTTCGGAAAAAACACGTGCATAAAATTTTTCGCCGCGCATTTCTATAGCTTTTTTAATTTTATCTACAGATATTAAATCTATGCCTATTCCGTTAATCATTTTGCATTATTTATGGTAAAAGTGTCAAGTTACCTAAATACTTGGACATAAATCAATTCTGTCCAAGTTTCAAATTACATACTGCATGAACCGTAAATATTAATAAAATCTGACGCCCTGCCTTGACGCCTTTATCTTTTTAATTTGGCGAAATCTGCCGCTTTTATTATGCTGAGCATTTTTTCTACCGCACGTCCAAGTCCTTCAAAAACAGCCTTAGATATTATTGAAAATCCTATGTTAAACTCTTCAAACCCGTCTATCAATGCAATATCGTATATATTTTTGTAGTCGAGTCCGTGTCCCGCATTAACCTTAAGCCCTATCTTCAAAGCATGTCCGACGGCATCTTTTATTTTTTTTAATTCTTTCATTCTTTCGGATTCCGTTGCTGCGCCGGCATATCTTCCGGTATGTATTTCTATAAAATCGAATCCGGCTTCCTTAGCCGCTTCCGCCTGCTTTACGTCCGGCTCTATAAATGCCGAAGCAATACCGTCTATGGATTTATGCTTAAAGGCTTCCGTGATATTTTTAAATCGTTTTACATCGCCGGCCACGTCAAGTCCGCCCTCCGTAGTTAATTCTTTTCTTTTTTCCGGAACTATTGTAACGCTCCTTGGCATAATATCAAGAGCTATTTTAACAATTTTGTCGTCCGCCGACATTTCTAAGTTTAATCTTTTAGTCAATTCGGATATGATTATTACGTCGTTATCTCTTATATGCCTTCTGTCTTCTCTTAAATGACACGTAACGTTTGAAGCGCCGGCTTCCAGAACTGCGAAAGCGGCATGTACCGGAGAAGGAAAATTTTCTCCCCTTGCATTTCTCAGCGTTGCGATATGGTCAATATTAACGCCTAATTTCATATTT
>JBMFVW010000014.1:0-44221 GCA_049965795.1 Candidatus Acidulodesulfobacterium sp. | reverse complement strand
GTTGCTATAATTCAAGCACAATGCCTGCAATCACAAGCTTGTATGACGGTCATAACGTGGAACACGGATACGACGCTTTCGGATATTACAATATCCCAAATACCAGATTCGGGGTTTTCGGGCTTATTCAGAGATATTATTATCAAGATACCAATTACAATTCTACCGGTGATGCTTTGCCGTCGGGAAATCCCTTTGATTTCCAAAGAGGCGTTGTCGGCGTTGCCTATCATCTCAACAGCCATATTACATTAACCGCAGATTGGCAGAATTATCAATACCTTTACGCCAAAGACTACAAAGATTTACCATCCACAAATCCCAATTATACAGATTACGGCCAGTGGATGGGGCAGACCAACGCCTATTTCCTGCAGGCAAGGATAGCGTTTTAAACGCTTAACTTAATAGTAGCTTTTCTCTCTATCACCACCTCCCTAATACCCGCCCTAAAAAGCGGGTATTTTTATTTTTAAATCTGATATAATCAATATATGTTCTACGACGATTTTTTTTCGGAATTATATAAAAATAAAGTAAGATATCTTCTTAGCGGCGGGCATGCCGTGAATATTTACGGCGTTATAAGATCAACCTACGACATAGATATTTTACTTGATTTAAGCGAAGAAAATATCGGTAAATTTTTAAAAGCGTTAAAAAATCTTGATATGATTCCTTCTCTTCCGGTTGATATTAACGATATAAAATCGGAGACTGCCAGGAACGGGTGGGTCAATGAAAAAAATTTGATTGTTTTCAATATTTATAAACGTAATGAGCCTTATCACAGCGTCGATGTTTTTTTAAAATCTTTGATAAATTTCGACGAATTGTTTGAAAGAAAAAAAATAATTAGATATGACGATTTTGAAATATACGTTGTAAATAAAAACGATTTGATAACTTTAAAATCTATTGCCGGACGAGATAAAGATAACGAAGATATTAAAGAACTAAAAAAACGATAAGCCGAAAATATGAAAAAAGAAAAAGTTACACCCAAGCGCGATAATTTAAATAATTTAATAGACTGCAGCAATAATAATAACGATAATAATACCGTTATATCGTCTGACGACCGTTTATGCGGCAGCCCCCTCACTATAAAAGAAACGTTAATATGGCTCGAAGAGTCTAAAATTTTCTTTTATAAAATTAAAAAATCAATGCTTAAAAAATAAAATCCGAGATTATTTCGATTATAAAAGATTTTTGCTAATAATCCTTTTAAACGAATCGGTTTCATATGAATGCATATAATTATTTTATCATAATTGAATAATAAAAGCGTTGCGGCATTAGAAAAGAAATTTCCTTTTATGCTTTCTTTGCAGTCTTGTTGTCCCTGTATTTAGACCACGATATTTCAGGGTCCAACATAGAGATTTTTGAAAATCTTTTTCTGAAAGAAATTATTTTGCCTATAGAACTTTCGGACATGCCGGTATCCGCCGCAAATGTTTTATTTTGTTTTACAATATAAAAACCGAGGTCGTCGAGTCTTTCAATAAAGCGCAGTATATTTTCGCCTAATAGCCAATACAGACGGGGGTCGGTTTTTTTCTTAGAACGCATAGCGGCTTGCGACAACAATTCTCTTATATCGCTTAATAAAATCGTATAGTCGGTTTCGATAAAACTTAATTCCTGACGAATATTTTTGGTATCGTCGCTAAGTTTTTCAAGCGAAGTAGCGGCTTTGCATCTGCCGGTTAGCTTGTCTTTTATTATTTTTAAAGGAAATTTTTCTATTGTTTTTTCTTTCATGCTTCTTTTCCCCAGTCAGATAAAAAACGGTTTATAAATGCCTGCAAGGATTTTTGTTCCTGAAGATAACCGGATAAAACAAATGCGGTTGAAACGACTATATGGTATTTCTCTCCGCCGCTTTTTGCAATTCTTTTGAAAGCCGGATGTTCGTTATTTATCCATACCGTTCCTTCTTCTATTTTCCCTAATTCGTTTGAATCTTTATTGTCGTAAAACCCAATCATTAATCCAGGAGGCTTTCTTTTTCCTTCTTGCGGCAGTCCGTTCTTTTGTTCGTCTGTATCTAAGTTGGGAAGACCGCAGTTTTCATTTTCTTGCGTTTCGTCGTTACTGCGGGAATTTATAGCATTTTCTTTAGAATTTTTCTCTATTGCGGTTCCGGACTCTGAAACTGAAGTATCGTCTAAAACGCCGGTATCGGTTTCCAGTTTTTTTCTTCTGCCGAACAAAGGGTCTAATTCCGGAAAATCCTTAAGCATATTATCAAGAATTCCGCGGATTTCTTTTTCCAGAGGACGCATCTCTTTTGTCGGTTTTTCTCGGGATTCGTTTATTTCGCCGAATTCTTTTAAAATAGGTTCTATAACTTCCTGAACGGCTTTGCGATAGCGGTAATATTTCTGAAGGCTTGTCGTATCTTTTAAAAAATCGGCTTTATTGGTGGTTAAAATTAACGAAAGACCCGGCATTTCTACTACTCCGGATATATAGTCCGGGTTTCTGGCGGAAATTCCAAGCCAATCCCATCCGTGTTTTATGACTTTTCCGCAAGTAGATATCGCTATCCCCCTTTTTTCTTCATCAAGCGGGTTTTTATATTTCCTGACGAAACCGACCCCGACGGGTTTTCCTTTTTTTCCGAAATGAATTTTAAAGGCATTGCTCTTTTCAAACTGCATCATTTCGGATAAGCTTATTTTTTCTTCGTTTATGTAAAAATTAATACCGTTTTTATAAATAAACCTTAAAGCTGTTTGAAAAGCTGCATCCAGAATTGTATAGAAATGTTTTTGAATAGTTTTCTTGATAAACTCGGGATTAAGCAGTTCGGAATTATTTGATTTGAAAAATATCGATACGGCGGTTCCGTGCGGCGAATTGATTAATTTAGAATCTTCAGAAACCGGCGTTATATATTTCCATGGAGCTTTTTCGTCATTTTCCAATTTCCATTTTGTTGCACCTCGGAAATTTCCGTTTGCCGTTTCCGTAACGACTTCTTTAGCTATAAGCAGGGATAATTTTGCGCCGACGCCCGCAAAACCGATGCCCATACCTCTGGTCTTTGTAGTAGATGCAATATTGTGATATCCATCCAGTTCTTTTTTATTCATTCCTTTACCGTTATCTATAACGGTCAGGATATATTTTTGAGAATCGACTATAAATCTTATATCGCTTGCATGAGAATCGAGCGAATTTGCGACGAGTTCCGTAATGATAACTTCTTCCTGCGGAAACGGATAGGAATCCCGTATATCTTCCAATAAATGATGTAAATTTACCCTTGTTTCGCCCATAAGCGTTTCTTTGCCGTCATTTATTTTAATGAATTTAGATAATAAGCAGCATATTTAACCTGTTTATCGGTTAAAATTTGGGAGCAGTAAGGGTCCATTCTGCAACTTCTGACAGCCTTTTCCGTCTGCTTAATAGAAAGGTGTTTATTTCCCCATTCGGCAAGAGTTGCTATATTATCTATTCTTTTTCCTTTAACGAAAGAATGGCATCGGATGCACCCGGATTTCAAAACAATCCTTTTGCCTCTTAATATGCTAAGTTCATGTTTTGTTTTTACTGAAGATTTATGCAAAGCAAAACTATGTTGAACGAAAATAAATAAAAATCCGGTAAGGAATAAAATGGAAGTTAATAATAATATTTTTTTGAAAGATATAAAAAGCACAGAAAACCTCTGCATAAAGTTTTAATTTTATATTACAGTTTTTATTATAGCATTCATATGAATATTTTCAATTAAAACTTCTTTCCTTTTAATAATTAAAGGTGTCAGATTTATTTATTTTCTTACTGCCGATTGTGTGTTTTATGCAAATTAAAACTATTCTTAAATAAAATAAATAATTTTTTTATTCCATTTTTTGAAGTGTTTCTGCTATATTTTTAAAAATTAATCTTGATTTTTGTATATTATGAGAATATACTAAATTATATATGGATGACGATATTATATGCAAACTTAAAGAATGTAATGGATTTGATTGGGATAAAGGCAACGAATTAAAAAATTGGTTAAAGCATAACGTAACAAAGCAGGAATGCGAGGAAATATTTTTTAATCGTCCCCTTATAGTTGCGAGTGACCAAATGCATTCAGTATATGAAGAAAGATTTTATTGTCTTGGAAATACAAATATGAAAAAAAAAATATTTCTGGTTTTTACTTTAAGAAATAATAAAATAAGGGTAATATCGGCAAGAAATATGAGTAAAAAAGAAAAAGAGGCATATCAAAAAAATGAAAAAAACTGAGAAAAAAATACCGGAATTTAAAAACGAGCAAGAAGAAAGAGAGTTCTGGATTCATAACGATTCCACTGAATATATCGACTGGAATAAAGCAAAGCCCGTTATTATGCCCAAATTAAAGCCATCCACCGAAACTATATCGCTGAGATTGCCAGAGCATTTGCTTTTTGAATTAAAACTACTTGCAAACAAAAACGACGTGCCTTACCAGTCTCTTATAAAAATGTATTTGCAGGAAAAAGTAAAACAAGATTTGGGTTAACAAAATAGGCACAAATCCTTTATCATAATAATCTGATATATATAAGAGGATAACCTCCTTTAATTAGTTTTGTCGCCTTTTTTCTTTCTTTTTTTCTGCCGGAAACCGGAAATATGCGGCTTGACGAAATTATCAATTAATCAATTAAAAAAATTTCTTGTTCGGGATTTTGATTTTGAGAACAGCAGACTGCAGACAAACAAAAACATTTTTGTATGATATAATTTTAATTATAATTTTATTTCATTTAATACTAACTGGGGCCGAAGAAAATTTATATGGATACTAAAACTGTTAAGTTGGTAACAGCAGATGTGCTTATCGTGGGCGGAGGGCCGGCCGGAATGATGACCGGAATAACCGCCGCCCAGTTCTGGCCAGATAAAAAAGTTCTTGTGGTTAGAAGGGAATTTGACGCCGTGATTCCTTGCGGAATTCCGTATATTTTCGGAACGCTTCACGGAACCGATGAAGACATGGCCGGAAGACTCCCATTAGTTGCCGCCGGCGGCGAGCTTTTAATAGGGAATATTATAGATATAAACATAAAAAGCCGCACGGCTTATATGGAAGCAATACCGCCTGACCGTCCTTTTGAAAGCAAATCGGATAAAATAGAAGATTCAAAAGAAGTTACCGAAATTAAATTCGATAGGCTTGTTTTGGCGATGGGAGGAGAAAATTTTATTCCAAATATAAAAGGCACCGTGCTTAACGGCGTTTTTACTATACAAAAAGATTATAACTATTTGGAAAGCTTATTTAACGACCTTATCCCTAAAGTTAAAAGGCTTGCGATTATAGGCGGCGGGTTTATAGGTGTAGAGTTTGCCGACGAAATTAGGAAATTAGGCATCGAAGTGCATATAATAGAAATGCTGCCCAATCTTCTTCAGGTTTCATTCGATAAAAACGTGTGTGTCAGAATCGAAGAAATATTGAAATCGAGGGGAGTTAAAATACACACAAATTCCCAGGTCCAAGAAATTTTGTCCGATGAGTCCGGCAAAAACGTAAGAGGACTTGCAATAAAAGATAAAGACGATATCGAAGTAGATGCCGTATTGATTGCCATAGGAGTAAGGCCTAACGTAAAACTAGCCGAAAAAATGGGATTAACGCTTTCAAGGTCAGGAGGAGTCTGGGTAGATGCATTTCAGAGAACCCGGGAAGATAATAAAATATTTGCGGTAGGAGACTGTGCCCATAAGCAGGATTTTTTTACCAGAAAGGCAAATCATTCCATGATTGCTTCTGCGGCGGCGGCTGAAGGCAGGATAGCAGGTATGAACTTGTTTAATCTGCGCTTGTCTCGATATAATGCAGGGTCGGTATCGGTTTACTCAAGCGAAATCGACGGACTTGCTTTCGGAGTCGCAGGCTTGACGGAAGCTCAGGCTGTTGCCGAAGGATTCAACATACTTATAGGAGAATCGAGGCTTCCAGACCACCATCCGGCTTCGATGCCGGGCACCGTAGAAATATATTGCCGTCTAATATTTTCGAAAGATTCTTTGCAGCTGCTCGGCGGTCAAATTACGGGCGGTTCTACTACTGGAGAATTAGTCAATACGATAGGCCTCGCTATTCAGATGCATGCAACTGCTACCGACATAGCCACTATGCAATTCGGAAGCCAGCCGAGGCTTACCCCTTCCCTTCATCCTATGGTAGCGGCAACCGGAGACGCTTTAAAGAACGATATAGTTTCAAAATAGAGAAAATGGGAAAATATGAAAAAAGAAAAAGTTACACCCAAGCGCGATAATTTAAATAATTTAATAGACTGCAGCAATAATAATAACGATAATAATACCGTTATATCGTCTGACGACCGTTTATGCGGCAGCCCCCTCACTATAAAAGAAACGTTAATATGGCTCGAAGAGTCTAAAATTTTCTTTTATAAAATTAAAAAATCAATGCTTAAAAAATAAAATCCGAGATTATTTCGATTATAATATAAAGATATTTTAAATACCGTAAAAGGTTATAGTATAATCGAAAGTGTGAAAAATAATTAATTTTATTTATTTGCTTGTTTGATTAACGATTGTCTTATTTTATCGATATTTTTTATAAATTTGCGGGCAATTTCTACCGCCCTTTTTGCCTCAGACTCGGTTACTTCCGAAAAATCGTCATAGTCGGCTTCATTCCTTAAAGACATTAATTCCTGGTATATTTTGCCGGTTTCGAGATTAACCGTTTTGTCTTTTCTTTTGAAAGCCGGATGTTCGTTATTTATCCATACCGTTCCTTCTTCTATTTTCCCTAATTCGTTTGAATCTTTATTGTCGTAAAACCCTATAATTAATCCGGGGGGGGGTCTTTGTTTTCGATTTTTCCGAAAGTTTTTCCGAAATCGGGTTTTTTTATTTTTAAATCTGATATAATCAATATATATAATTAATTAAAGATATTACCGGTATAATCAATAAAAAAAATAGATAGATGAATCAAAAAAGCGGCGGCGGTATTAAAAACCGAAACATAGCCGAATACCTCTGCAACGGGGTCAGTTTTACTATGCATCCTATAAATGCGCGTTACGGATACGACTGCAATACGGAACATCCAACGGTGGTCTGGAATATCGAGTTCAGCGGCGAGGTTTATCTTTTAAACAACGAATCTTTCGGCGGGCAGACGGGTGACGAAAGGCAGAGAATTTATACGAAAAACGTCAGAGGTTCTCTTTGTTCCGAAGGTTCCGATAAATATACCTTTTATAATAAAGCGTCAATCCCCATAGAATTCGAAAAAGACGGCGTATCGTTTATACTGAAAATCAATAAAAAAGATTACGAAAAAGTTCAAATTATAGAAAAAGAAATCTATAAAGAATTTGAGAGATTAGGCCAAACCGCAGCGCATTATATTGCGGAAGGCAAAATAGAAGTTATTTTAAACAGGCTTTCCAACAGGAAATTCACTGTCTTAAATATAAACGTTAAAGACGAAGATATGCTTTTCGAGAAAGACGGCATCGATTATTTTTTTACGGAAAACGAGCCTATCATAGACAAGGCAATAAAAGAGATATTTATCAGCCATCTTGAATTTATTAAGTCGTCGGATAAGTTTTATAAATATATATCCGACGGTTTTAACAGAATGTCCCGCGCGGGTCTAAACTGCTTAAATATTCTTCTTGCGGCGGTTAATTACGAACTCCAGTACGATATTTTCGACGACGAAAAATATCTTGCAGATTATTTGATTTCAAGAGTTAAAAATAACGATAAAAATAATAAAGACGCATGCTGTATAAATATTCACGACAAAGAGGAAAACTTTTACGAAAAAGGGGTAAAACTGATAGATATAGCAATTCCTTTAAAGAGTTTAATCGAAGCATTCGACCTTTTGAATAAGATAAAATGCCTCACGCTTATAGATTATGCTTGATAATTTAATCTGACTTAACGATAAAATATTTATGGTTAACGATAACCTTTAATAAAAAGGGCAGACTTCATTTCGGAGTAAATACCGATTCGTTTTTCGGCATAGGGTTCGGTCTTCCCGGCGATAACAATCCCAGTCGCCTGCAGGCATCGTTCGACGATTTCTTCAATCTTTCTTTTTTTCTGCCGGAAACCGGAAATATGCGGCTTGATGAAATTAAGTAATAGGAAGCCGTTCCTATTTTTTAACGCATCATATGTTTGCCATATAATGCTGTGCTTATTGCTTTAATAGCCGAAGGTTTCATAGCCTCCGGCTATTTTTTTGCAAAAAACGCAGCTTAATCACCAGTGCCTTTTATTTTATTTATGGCTTATAAAGTAAAACGCTAAAAATTTTAATTAATTTAATATGAACGGAGGAGGACGGTCTATGGTAGAAAATATTATTCTTCTTATAGTTTCTATTTTAGTATTGGCATATTTGTTTTATGTATTGATATATCCCGACAAATTTTAAATTTTATATAATTTTACAAATGGAGGACTGTAAAATGTTGGCATTTTTAATAGCTTTTGCAGGCATTGCAGCAATGTATGCATTATTATGGTTTCTTATCGTTTTTATAGATAAGATTTAATTTTAAAATAAATTAGATAATAATTTCTTAATAATGCAATATAAAAAAATATTTATACATTTCTTTGCTATGTTAAATAAAATTTAAGCAGATAGCTTTATCAAATAACTTTCTATTGCAATAAAACAATATAATAAAATATAAGAAGAGGTAACAATAATGACTTATACCGGTATTTTGCAGATATTAATAACGCTTGCCGTTATGGTTATAGCCGCAATTCCGTTAAGCAAATATCTTGCGCATATTTTTAATAACGAATATACTTTTAAAGACGGTAATGATTACCGGCGATAATCCGTTGACGGCAAAAGCTATTGCAGATGAAGCAGGGGTCGACGATTTTGTATCAGAAGCAACGCCGGAAACAAAAATGGCTCTTATAAAACAAGAACAATCGATGGGTAAACTCGTAGCTATGACGGGCGACGGCACTAACGACGCTCCGGCTTTAGCTCAGGCAGACGTCGGCGTTGCTATGAATACAGGCACTATGGCAGCAAAAGAAGCCGGCAACATGATAGACCTCGATTCGAATCCGACAAAACTAATAGAAATAGTCGAGATAGGAAAACAGCTTCTTATAACCAGAGGGTCGCTAACTACTTTTTCAATAGCAAACGACGTTGCAAAATATTTTGCCATAATACCTGCTATGTTTGCGCCTATTATTCCTTGGCTTGCGCCTTTAAACATAATGGGGCTTTCTTCGCCCGAGTCGGCTATACTTTCTGCAGTAATATTTAATGCTATTATAATAATAATTCTAATTCCGCTTGCATTAAAAGGGGTTAAATATAAACCTGCTGCAGCATCTTCTATTTTAACTAAAAATCTTTTGATTTACGGACTCGGCGGACTGATAGTTCCGTTTATAGGTATAAAAATAATAGATGTAATAATTACATATTTGCATATAATTTAATTTATACAGATTTATAAGCAACAAAACTATTATAAAATCATTTTATTAATTAAATTTTAAAAATAGAGGGTGGTAAATATTGAAAATAGAATATAGCAGACCGTCGGCAGATTCGATACTTAATAAGATAAAATATTCTTCGAGCGAAACCAATGTTTTCCGTGTTTATCTTGGAGCAGCTCCGGGGTCGGGCAAAACCTTTATGATGCTTGAGGACGGAAATTATTTGCTTGAACACGGAATAGACGTAGTTATAGGATACGTCGAACATCACGGAAGAAAAGAAACGGAAGCTGAAATAAAAAATCTTGAAATTATCCCTCGAAAAAAAATTGAATACAGAGGATCTACTTTTGAAGAACTGGACGTTGAGGCTGTTATTAAGAGAAAACCCTCTATTGTTTTAATAGATGAGCTGGCGCATAATAATGTTCCAGGTTCAAAAAATTTAAAAAGATACCAAGACGTAATAGAAATTTATAAAAACGGCATTAGCGTATTTACGACTTTAAATATATTTCACCTTAATTCTATTGCCGAGAAAGTGGAATCGGAACTTGAAATAAAGGTTAGCGAAAGAGTCCCCGATTATATCTTAAATTATGTAACAGAGATTATAAACGTCGATATCCCTGCCGGAGAATTAATAAAAAGGCTTACTTCTGGAAAAATTTATTCTAAAGAAAAAATTCAAGCAGCTTTAAATAATTTTTTTAAAATCGAAAATCTTATAGTTTTAAGAGAGATTTCATTTTCAAAAAATATTTCGGTTGCGGAAAATTTAGGGGCATCAGTTTTTAGTTTTCGGGCAGACGATATTGTTTCCGGCGTCATAGATTTTGTTAAAAACAATAATATTTCTCATCTTGTATTGGGTGCCACAAATGAAAAAAAGAAAATTTTTGGCATATTTCCAAAAAAGAGCATAGTAAACCGGCTGATAGACAGTTTGCCGAATGTTTCTTTTCATGTCATCCCGACGACCTCAGCCGGCATTTAATTTTTAAATTTCGATAAAAAGTTCTTAATAAAATGTTATCTAAGATTTTCTTCTATTTTAGCAAATTTATAAACGGCAAGCGACCCAAACCATGCTATAATTAATGTTGCGGCTATTATTCCGCCGAGCATAGAAAACGACACATTCTGTATAAAATTCCAGACCGGAGAATGAAGGTCTAGCTCCATTGCGACGACTTGAAGCCATTCCAAAGTTCCTATGCATAATGCTAAAAACACGGATATGCTTGTAATTGAAATATTATAGAATATTTTGCGCACAGGATTTAAAAACGCCCAACTGTAAGCATATTGCATTATTACTCCGTCTGTAGAATCCAAAAAAATCATACCTGCAGAAAAAATAAGCGGTAAAATAAATACATCTACTAAAGGATGTCCCGAAAGCGCAAACATTGCCGACATTGAAAGTATTGCGACTTCGGTTCCCGTGTCGAACCCCAATCCGAAAAGAATGCCGACGAAAAGCATCTGCCAGCTGGAAGTTATCAGTTTCATTATTCTGTGAAAATATCTATACATAAAGCCGCGTTTTAAAAGTTCTTCCTCTAAAGATTTATCCTTATATTTTTTAAAATTTTTTGCGATTCGTATTATGCTTAAAAGTATGGCGATATTCATAATTGCAATTAAATACAGGAAAAGAGCGGATACTCCGGTACCTATGACGTTGCTGATTTTTGAAAAAGCCGGATATGATTTTACAACGTATGCTCCTAACGAAACCGTCATAAAAGTAAGCAAGAAAACTGATAAAGAATGTCCGACCGAAAAGAAAAATCCGACGCCAACCGGTTTTTTTCCGTCGTTCATCAATTTTCTCGTCGTGTTGTCTATCGCAGCAATGTGGTCTGCGTCGAGCGCATGTTTTATGCCGAAGAAAAAAGCAAGCGCGCCGAGGCTTAAAAGTTTGGGAAATACCTGCGACCTGTCGATTAAAATAGCCGTAGAAATAAATAAATAGGAAATTAACAGAGAATAAAGAAGGATTACTCTTTGTTTAAAAGTGATAGAAGCGATAAAATTAGAAATGAGCAAAAACATAATTAGACCTCCCGCTAATTAATTAAAATTAGTTAAATTAATCTCAAAGGCAGGTCTTCCGGCTTAAACATGCGGATAATCCGCCTTCCCGGCATATAATAGCCAGTGGCATAAAGGATATCCTTAGCGGCTATAGTTAAAATAATTCGTAAAAATAACCGCCGGTTATTACGGCTGCGGGTACAGCACGGGCTTTTAACCCGTTTCCCTACACCTTTAAGTTTAAGATTTAATGCTTAAAGTTAAATATAAAAATATTATATATAATATAATATACCCGATAAAATTATTAAGTCAATAGGAAAAAGAATTTGTTTTTATCGGTTAAAAATTTTATAATTTATTCTTATGGACAACATAAATAAAAAAGAATTTAAAAATACTTTTATTAAATACATTGAGGAGAAAGGCCTTAGGCATACCAGACAGAGAGAGGTTATCGTAGATGCTTTTTTTTCGGCGGGAAGGCATATCACTTCCGAAGAACTGTTTAATATAGTAAAAAAGAAATATCCCGAGATAGGATATGCTACCGTCCAAAGAAACCTGAATTTATTATGTAAATGCAGTTTAGCAGAAGAAATAAAAATAGGAAAGCAAAAAACAAGATACGAACAAAAATACGGAAACACGCATCACGACCATCTTGTATGCTTGCAATGCGGACGGCTTATCGAAGTTAACGACGATAAGATAGAAAAATTACAAGAAAAACTTGCAAAAAAAAATAATTTTACTCCCGTAAAACATAAATTGGAAATATACGGAATTTGCGCCGGCTGTAAATCAAAATCTTAAATATGGTTACAGAATTCAATTCTGCAACCGTCACAAATTAAATAAAAATGCTTGACATCATAAAATTATTTTCGTATTATAACGATAATGATTTTTATTATCATTTAATATCTATATAATAATAATAATAAAATAAATTAGATATAATCGTTAAACAACATACATATATTTATGAAAAATTCCGCTGTCGAGGGTAGCGATTACACGAAAGAAAACGCGCATACGGGAAAAAGAAGGCAGAGAAGGCGGTTAAGAGGCAGATTTCCTTTATTTAACAAGCGTTCGCTATATAAAGGGCTTCATTTTTTAAAAGTGTTAGGACCAGGATTCGTCGTTATGATAGCGGATATGGATGCAGGTTCGGTTACTACTGCCGGTGTTTCCGGCGCACAGTGGGGATATAAGCTTATACCTTTGCAGATACTCCTTATACCGATTTTATATCTGATACAGTCTATGACGTCGAGGCTTGGATGCGTTACAAGGAAAGGCCACGGCGAGCTTATAAAAGAATATTACGGCAACAAATGGGCCGCGTTTGCGACCGTTACGCTTTTTCTTGTCGTTTTTTCCGCTCTTATCACGGAGTTTTCGGGTATAGCGGCAAGCGGAGAGATATTTGGGATACCCAAAGTTTTCAGCGTAGGAGCAAGTTTTTTAATACTTTTGTTCGTAGTTTTTACCGGCAGCTACCGCAGGGCGGAAAATATAGCCCTTATTTTTTCGCTTACGGGGTTTGTATTCATACCCGCGGCTATTTTCGCGCATCCGGATTATCATCAGCTTGTTTTTAAAGGACTGTTCGGTTCTCAGCCGCTCGGCAGCAAAAACTATATATGGCTTATAGCGGCAAACGCAGGAGCCGTTATAATGCCGTGGATGATTTATTACCAGCAAAGCGCTACCGTCGATAAAAACTTGTGCAAAAAAGACGTTAAACTGGCGCAAACCGATACGCTGATAGGCAGTATTGCGACCCAGGTTCTTATGATAGCGGTTATAGTTATGACGGCGGCGACCTTATATAAAGCACACATAGTTCCGTCAACCGCAAAAGCTATCGGTCAGTCCTTAATACCTTTAGCGGGAAAATACGCAGGAGCTTTGTTTGCCGTCGGTCTTTACAGTTCAAGCCTTTTGGCGGCTTTCGTAGTTTCTATGGCGTTTACTTGGGCGGCAGGTGAAACATGGGGATACAAACACAGTTTAAATAACCGTTTTAGCGAAGCAAAACTTTTTTATTTTATATATATAGCGTTGATTTTTATATCGGCAATGATAGTGCTTATACCCGGAATACCTCTAGTAACTATTATGGTTGACGTGGAGGCGGCTAACGGGTTTATTCTTCCGATAGTCCTGGGATTTTTAATAGCTCTTGCAGGGAGTAAAAGAATACTCGGAGAATATGCGTATTCTAAAAAATCGATTGCTGTCGTCGGGGTACTCGGCTTAGTTATGGTGATTCTGGGGATAATAACCGCGCTTCCGCAAAACTGGTTAAATTATATGCATATATAACTGATAAATGTAAAAGCAATATGAAAAATATAGTCTTAATCTTATCCTGTATTTTATTTTTTTGCGCCTCCGCCTTTAATTCGTATGCAAAGAGCGGCTCCTTTTTGTCGCAGATAAAGCTTTTCGGCACTTTTGCTTCGTCCTATACGTATAATTTGGCAGATCCGACGGCAGATACGGAATATCCTCAAGGCAATTATAACGGAAACTATATAGATAATTATAAAGCAAACGGTTTTACCGTCAACGAATTTGACGTAACGGCTTCAAAAAATGCATTTTCAAACGGAAGAAATAATTTCGGCATCGGCTTTAAAATATCTTTAGATACGGGAGAAAACATTCAGGCAGTAGGTCCTTATACGGGAAATTACGATTATTACACTGAATCCGTTTACAACCGCCCTTTATACGGCTTCAGACAGTTTTATGTTTCTTTCGGAATTCCGGCAGGAAACGGATTAAAAATTTATTTGGGAGAAAAAAATTATTTAATAGGCTTTGAATCGTATAATCTTTCAAGATTGTGGGAAAATACATATTCGCCTATAACTGCTATAGAGCCTGGCGAACTTACGGGAATATTTTTTAAATACCCGTTTACGAAAAGCCTCAATATGGTGTTCGGCACCGCTATGACGGATAATGCTGTGTCGCCAATAGACAGATATCCGACATTTGAATATATTGCTTCATACAAACCTTTTAATTTTTTAAAACTGCATGAAGGAATAGTTTACGGAGCAGAAAATTTCGTAATATACGATAACAATCTTTATCAGGATAATCTTAACAAATTTTTTTATAATTTTATAGATGCAAAGTATAAATTTTTAAAATACTGGACTGCTGTTTTAGATTACGAAGTCGGTTTAAACGGAGGAATAAATAAATCCATAATATACAATGCCGGCATAAATACGGACGAATTTAATTCTTCGCAAAATATTTATCCTTCCGCGCTTATTTCTACTTCGGATTCCACCTTCGATAAGTCCCGCTTTTCAGGAATAGCGTTTTACCTGCATCATTATTATATATCGCATTTCGGCAGATTTTCGCAGACTATCAGGGAAGTTTCCGTTTCCGATCCGCAGGGCATGTGGGAGGAGGAAAGCGTACCTGGTATAGCATATAGATATTTTGACTCGACGTTTACTTTGGGATACAGGCCGCCGTCAGAAATACTTAAAAACGTACAGTTCAGACTTGAATTTGAGAATCAGATAGCCAACCATAAAGTTTACGGCGACGGAAACAGTTTCCAGGATACTATAAACGCCACGGCGGTTTATACTTTCGGCAATTAATTTTACGACGGTTAATTGTCCCCAAATTTTTATTAATCATCGCCTTATTTTATCGAACTTTAAATTTTTCTATCGGCAATTTTGAGTTGTCGTAACCGCTTGACATTAAGAATATAGCAGGTATAATTAATATATGTTAATTTATAAAAAACGCTTATAATTTATATGCAATAATAAAATAAAATTTAAATTTTTATCCTAGAGGAGGAAAAATGTTAAAAAATTTTAAAATTACGATAATTTCCAACTTGATAGTACGAGTTTTTATGATTGCTTTTGCAGTTATTTTTCCCGCTAGCGTTTACGCTATTTCTTCCAATACTTTGAATACGCCATGCGGTTCCGGAAGCTTTGCCGGCACTTCGTATTTATCGACTCCTTGCAGTTCATCTTATAACTGCTGTATAGCTCCCAGTAAACCGACAGTGAAAAAAGTTATACCGGTTGCAGTAAAAAAGAAAATTAAAAAAGTTGCAATTGTTAAAAAGCCGGCCATTGCAAAAAGAGTTTCGACTTATAATATTTCCGCAAATTATAACGATATTCATTTTCCTTATAATTCTGCGATGCTAACGTCAAAAGATATTGCTATTTTACATAGAGACGCCGAATATTTAAAGCACAATAAAAACGTCGTCGTTCAGATACAGGGCAATTGCGACAGAAGAGGTTCGGAGGCTTATAATATGGCTCTTGGCTGGAGAAGGGCAAATATCGCAAAATCATATTTAGAGAAATTAGGCATAAGCAGCAATAGACTTAAAACAATAAGCTTCGGGAAAGAGAAACCGCTTTGCTCAGCTCATACTTTATCATGCTATGCTATAAACAGAAGAGACCATTTTGCAATAGTTTCTAAATAATTTAATTAATGCAATAAAGCAAAAATATATTAATATAAAATATATAATAGAATAGAAATAAAAAACCTCTAATTCTTACAATATAAGATTTAGAGGTTTTTTTATTATAAAAATAAAATATTATCAGTTTAATCGGCTTTTAAACCATACACTGCTAATTTTTCTTTGGTCGTATTATAATCTTTATGCTGAAATGCGTTCATGCCCAATTTGGCGGCAGTTTCGACGTTAAAATATCTGTCGTCTATAAAAAGACTTTCGTCGCTCGTGACGTAAGCAAGATCCATTGCAAGCTTATATATATTTTCGTCAGGTTTCTTCATCTTGACGAAACAAGAAGTTACGAAAAAATCTATTAACTCGTTTAATTTAAACGTTTCCACTCTGTATTTTGAAAGCTCAAGCCCTTCGTTATTTAATGCGACTACTTTTAATTTATATTTAGATTTTAAGTTTTTAAATAACTCTATCATTTCAGGAATGGACTTTGACTGGCTGAACATAAAATTTTTAAAGTCGGCTTTTGAAAAATTCCTCTCGTCGTAAAAGATTGCTTTATCTAGATAATCGTTTAAAGTTATTCTTCCTTCTTCGTATAAAGACGATAAATACCCGTGTCTTTCCGCAAACTCTTCATAATCAAGATTAAAGGTTTTTGAAGCCAATTTTCTTGAAGCGGTATCCCAGCCGTTTGTAAGAAGAATATTACCGATGTCTAAAAATAAAGTAGTAATTTTATCCATGCAATCCTAATTTCAATTTTTAATGTCCGCAGGTTCCGCCGGAACAGCTGCATGCAGGTGCAGGAGACGCGGATTTACCTTCGTCCGCCGATTTTTTTGATTTGCTTGAGCTTCCGGAACTCGCATAGTCTGTTTTATACCATCCTGAACCTTTTAATACGAAACTTGAATTTGAAATCAGTTTTTCTAACTTTCCTCCGCATTTTTCGCATTTTTCAAGCGGTTTTTCGTTCATACCCTGAATTACCTCGATGTAATTTCCGCAGTCTTTGCATTTGTATTCTCTGATAGGCATTTAATTGACCTCCTTATTAAATATATATATTTAACTATATTAATTATAACATAAATTTTATATTATTTACATATCGGCAAAGTTTATAATATAATGTTAGCAGCATATTTAATTAAATTTATAAAAAAATTTCAGGTTATGGAAAACTTTAAAATTCCGGAATATTTCAAATCTTTAACTCCAGATATCCTTGAATATATTAAAACTTTGTTTAAAGCTGAGAATTATGCCGGCGGAGAAAATATTTTTCTTGAAGGAGACAAATCGAAAGGAATATATTTCGCAGCCGAAGGAACCGTCAAAGTTTATAAATCGTCTAAAGACGGTAAAGAGCAGATTTTAAAATTGATTTATCCGGGCGAATCGTTTAACGATATAACAGTTTTTATGAAAGACGTAAATCCGGCTTCCGCCGATGCAGTTACCGACGTAAAACTATATTTATTATCCCGCGAAAATATGATAGGGCTTATTTACAAATATCCTGAAGTATCTATAAATATAATAAAAAGTATGTCGGAGAAATTGAGGCATCTTACTAATGCTATAGAAGACCTTTCCCTTAAGCATACACAGGAAAGAATCGCTAAAATTCTCATTTTATTCGACGGCGAAAAGCTTAGCCAGAAAATTATAGCGGATATCGCGGGAACGGCAAGAGAGGTAGTCTCGCGCGCCCTGAAGGACTTTGCCGCAAAAGGTATTATAAAATTAGACAAAAGGGATATTATAATACTAGACAGAAAAAAGTTAGAGGATTTAAGCGAATAATAAAGATAAAGTTTACCTGCATATGAGGATTATAGCCGGTTCTTTAAAAGGAAGAATAATACCTAGCGTATTCGATATAAAAAACGTTTCTCCTTCTTCCGATTTCTTAAAAGGGGTATTATTTAACGTAATAGGAAACGACATAAACGGCGCCGTTTTTTGCGATTTATACGCCGGAACGGGCAATGTCGGATTCGAAGCTGTTTCGAGAGGCGCCGCTTTCTGCATTTTCGTCGAAACCTCGCCTGAATTGATATCAATAATTATCAAGCTTTCAAAGCAGTTCGGCATAGAGGATAAAGTAAAAATTATAAAAAAGGATGCGCTAAAGGCTTTAGAAAAAGGGATATTAGACGAGTATAAGCCGGATTATATATTTGTCGATCCGCCTTACGATAAAGGTTTTTGCGAAACTACGATTAATAAAATAATTAACGAATATTATCCTCATAAAAAGACTGCCGGCGGCGAAAAATGCGGCAGGGAAAACAATATAAACATAATAGTCCAGCACGATAAACGCGAAATATTATCTCCTGAATATCCGCCTTATAAGCTTATAAATAAAAAAACGCACGGCAAATCTTTTTTATCGTTTTACCTTGCGGATTAATCCAATTAAAAATTCCAACTGCCTTTCCAGTTTTTAATTTCAGGCATATCGTCGTCATATTTAAGTATATATTGTTTATGTTCGATTAATCTGCTTTCCATTTCTTTTTTAATATATGCCGCCTTATATTTAAGCGATTCTACTCTGTCGGCTGTGTCCATAACGAGATGAAACCTGTCCAATTCGTTTCTTACCGCCATATCGAAAGGGGTGGTAGTAGTTCCTTCTTCTTTGTATCCCCTGACATGGAGATTCGGATGGTTTTTGCGCCTGTAGCACAGCCTGTGTATCAGCCAAGGATAGCCGTGAAAGGCAAAAACAATATGCTTGTTTTCGGTAAACAATGTATCGAATTCTTTATCGGATAATCCGTCGGGATGTTCTTCTTTCGGTGTTAAAGTCATAAGGTCTATGACGTTTATAACCCTTATTTTAAGTTCCGGAACGAGATCGTTTAAAATGGAAACGGCTGCAAGCGTTTCCAGCGTCGGAACGTCGCCTGCGCAAGCCATGACGATATCGGGCTCTTCATCTTTGTCGTTACTTGCAAATTCCATAATACCTAAACCTTTGTCGCATATTTTAATTGCCGAATCCATATCGTACCACTGAAGCTCCTCCTGTTTTCCGGCGATGATTACGTTTACCCTGTTCCTGCTCCCGAAACACTCGTCAGCCGTTACCAGAAGGGTATTCGTATCGGACGGCAGATAAACTCTTATATATTTTGGTTTTTTTGTTATCACGTGGTCTATAAATCCGGGATCTTGGTGCGAAAAACCGTTATGGTCCTGACGCCAGACGTGCGAAGTAAGCAGATAGTTTAAGGAAGGTATAGGTCTTCTCCATTCTACCTCATCGGCTTCTTTGAGCCATTTTGCATGCTGGTTAAACATAGAATCTATTATGTGGATAAATGCTTCATAACATGAAAAAAAGCCGTGTCTTCCGGTTAGCAGATATCCTTCGAGAAGCCCTTCGCACGTGTGTTCGCTTAAAATTTCTATTACCCTTCCGCTGCGGGCGAGATGGTCGTCGAAGTCGAAAATATCGCCCCACCATTGTCTGTCCGTAGTATCGAAAACAGCGTTAAGCCGGTTTGAATTATGTTCGTCAGGACTGAATATCCTGAAATTATCAATATTTTTTTTGACTATATCACGCAGATAATATCCCAAAGTAGTAGTAGCTTTTCCATAAACGTTTGCCGGTTTTTCGACTTTTTCGGCATAATCTTTAAAATTCGGAAGAATGAGATCTTTCGTAAAAAGTCCGCCGTTTCCGCAAGGGTTTGCACCCATTCTTTTATCTTTTTTAGGCGGAAATTCTTTGATTTTATCTATTAACGAACCGTTTTCGTCGAATAATATTTCCGGCTTATACGATTTCATCCAGTTTTCCAATATTTTAATATGTTCAGGTTTTTCTTCAAAACCGGTAATAGGAACCTGATGCGCGCGCCAGAAACCTTCCAATTTAAGTCCGTCTATTTCTTTAGGGCACGTCCAGCCTTTAGGAGTTCTTAATATCAGCATGGGATAAAGAGGCCTGGACTCGGCGGACGTTTTTTGGTTTCTTTCATATTCTTTTTTTATTTTTTTTATTTCCCTCGAAATTTTATCCATTATTGCAGCCATTTTATTATGTGCCGAATTTACCGAGTCGTCTTCGAGTACGTAAGGTTTATAACCGTATCCTTTAAACAGCGCTGTCAGCTCTTCTTCGCTGATTCTCGCGAGAATAGTAGGATTATTAATTTTATATCCGTTTAAATGAAGAATAGGAACTACTATTCCGTCTGTTTTTGGGTTTAAAAATTTATTAATATGCCAGGAAGCCGCCATAGGTCCTGTTTCGGCTTCGCCGTCCCCCACGATGCAAAATACGGTTAAGTCAGGATTATCTAATGCAGCACCGTAAGCATGGCTAAGGGCGTACCCAAGCTCGCCGCCTTCGTGTATAGAGCCGGGCGTCATAGGCGAAACATGGCTCGGTACGCCGCCGGGTGCGGAAAATTGCCTGAAAAGAGCCTTGACGCCGTCATAGTTTTCAGATATGTCAGGATAATATTCGCTGTAAGTTCCTTCGATATAAGTATTGGCGATAATTGACGGACCGCCGTGCCCCGGCCCGGTTATAAATAAAGCGTTTAAATTAAATTTTTTAATAATTCTGTTTATATGTTCATAGATGAAATTAAGTCCGGGAGACGTCCCCCAGTGACCAAGCAGCCTTGGTTTTATATGCTCTAGTTTTAAAGGTTCTTTTAGAAGCGGATTATCCATAAGGTATATTTGTCCTAAAGAAAGATAGTTTGCGGCATCAAAATATAAATTTAAAATTTCAAGTTCGTCTTCGGTAAGATAATTTTGATAATTAGAATTCGAAGTTTTTTCTTTCATTTTTTACCTCTATATTTTAAATTAAATTATAAAATTATTTTCTTATTACATCCCGTCCATTGTTTTAGAATATCTCCTTAGCAATATCGAATTTAAAGAAACCGTTATGCTCGAAACCGCCATTGCGGCGCCTGCAAAAGCGGGAGGTATTAAAAATCCCGTTAAACCGTAAAAAACCCCTGCGGCTAAAGGTATGCCTATACCGTTAAAGAAAAAAGCCCAGAAAAGATTCTGCTTTACTTTAAATAAAGTTTTTCTGCCGAGGGATACGCTTTTATATACGTCGTTAACATCGTTCCTTACTAAAATAACGTCGCCGGTTTCCCTTGCTACGTCTGTTCCACTGCCTATGGCAATTCCTACGTCCGCTGCGGCAAGAGCGGGAGCGTCGTTTATGCCGTCGCCTACCATGGCTACTTTTAAACCGAGTCTCTTTAACTTTTTTATTTCATCGAGTTTATCCTGCGGCAGAACGTTTGCGATAACGTTTTTTTCGTCTATTCCTGCCTGGGCGGCGGCGTTTGCCGCAGAGTTTATATTGTCGCCGGTTAAAAGATAAACGGAAATACCCAGAGACTTTAATTTTGATATAGCTGATTTTGCCGTTTCTTTAACTTTATCCGATAAAGAAATAATGCCTGCGATATCCGAACCTACCGATATTCCGATAACGGTTTTTCCTTCTTTTGCAAATTTTTCTTCAAATTCGTTAAATTTAGACATATCGAAATTTACGTTTTCGGATTCTTTAAATATCTCTTTTTTGCCTATAATTATTTTTTTGCCTTCGTAATTTAATTTTATTCCGAACCCGCCTATTTCTTCAAAATTTTCCGGTACGGATTTGTCCGGCGCAGATTTATCTTGGATATTTTCCGATTTAAATTTATCGACTATTGCGGCGGCTATAGGGTGGGAAGAAAAACTTTCGGCGTATGCGGCAATTTTAAGTATTTCGTTTTCCGGTATGCCGTTAAGCGATACGATATCGATGACCTCGGGTTTTCCGTACGTAATGGTTCCAGTTTTATCGAAAACCACCGCATTTATTCTTGCAATCTCTTCTAAGCTTGACGACTTTTTTATCAGTATCCCTTTTTCTAAACCTATCGAACTTCCGACCATAAGAGCCATAGGGGTTGCAAGTCCCATGGCGCACGGGCAGGCTATGACTAAAACCGCGATGGAGGCGGACAGGGCAAATAAAAAATCGTAATGAAAGACGAACTTCCATGCAATAAAGGTTATCAGCGATATTATAACTACCGCAGGAACGAAATAATTAGTTACTTCGTCGGCTATACGCTGAATAGGGGCTTTGTCGGCCTGAGCATCCTCTACCAATCTGACGATTTGTGAAAGTACGGTATCTTTTCCGACCCTTAACGCTTTAATTTTAACCGCCTGACCTTTGTTTATCGTTGCCCCGCTTACCTCGCTTCCTTCGCCTTTTTCTACCGGAACGGGTTCTCCGGTAAGCATAGATTCGTCTATTTGAGTCTGCCCGTATGTTATTAAGCCGTCAACCGGAATTTTATCCCCTTTTTTTACCAGCAGAATATCGCCGGTTTTTACGGCGGAAGTGTCTATTTCTTTAATTGTTCCGTCCTGTTCGACCAAGTTTGCTTTATTTGCCTGAAGTTTAAACAGCGCCTTAAGAGACGAAGCTGCCCTCTGTTTAGAAATTTTTTCTAAAAGTTTTCCTGTTCTAATAAAAAGAATGAGCAAAACGGAAGTATCGAAGTAAAGTTCGCCTTTGAATAAGAAGACGGAAGCGACGGAATAGAAATACGCGGCTGAAATGCCCAGAGAAACCAGCACGTCCATATTAGACGAAAAACTTTTTAAAGAATAATATGCGCCTTTATAAAACGTAAGTCCGGCGGTGAACTGGACTATAGTTGCCAGTATAAACAAAGCAAGTATTCTGTATATGCCGAATGTATCGATATACGTCAGTATTACTACCGGAATTGCGATTATTAAAGTAAATATCAGCCAGTAGAGGTCTTTTTCCCAGTCGGGTATTTTGCGGCGTCTTTTAACATTTTTTGCGGCGTCCGCCGTTTCATTTTTTTCTTGTTCAATTTCGTCTATAGGGGTATATCCGCTTTCTACGACGGCTTTAAATATCTCATCCTTAGAAGTTTTAGAAGGGTCGTAAAATACGGAACCGCTTTCTCCGACGAAATTTACAACTATCGAGTTTACGCCGTTTAGTTTTCCGACGTCTTTTTCGATGGCTTTTGCGCAGTTAGTACAGTGCATCCCTTCTATTTTAAATTTGATGTTTTTTGAATTTCCGGCCGCAGACGATGCAGCAGATACTGTAGCTGAATTAACGATAAGTTTTGGAGTTGTTTCGCCTGAATCCGTCAAATCGGCTTCAAAACCTGCAAATTCAATCATCTTTATAATTTCTTCAGGAGAGGGTTTACTGCTTTCGGTTTCAACGTAAAGGGTTTCATTGACAAAATTGAGCTTTGCGTCCGTCACGCCTTCTATTCTTTTTACCGTATCCGTAATAGTTGCGGCGCAGGCGGCGCAGTCCATTTTGCCGATTTTAAACTTGTAATTTTTACGCGGCGCGTTTGCATATTCCATATATTTATAATATCACATATTTTTATTAAGCAGAATGATTTCAGCGGCTTCTTTTAAATCTTTAACGTAAAAATCTGGAATAATATTTTCGTCGTGTTCATACATATCGTTTTTTATGTAAAACGATTTTAAACCTGAATTTTTTGCAAGCATTATATCGCTGTCTTTATCGCCAACCATGAACGACCTGCCGGTATCTATATCGAACTTTGCGGCTCCCTTAAGCACCATTCCGGCAGACGGTTTTCTGCAAGAACATTTAATATTATAAGGTTTTATCGTCCCCTTATCGTGGTGAGGACAGAAATATAGATCATCTATTCTAATTCCGTTATTTTCGTATATTTTAAGCAGTTTATCGTGAACCGCCGCCAAATCGTCCACACTGAAAAATCCCTTTGCCACGCCTGCCTGATTGGTCACTATTATAAGCAGGTACCCGGCATCTTTTAAGTCTTTAAGAGCATCTAAAGAGCCCGGCAGTATAATTATATCTTCCGGATTTTTTAAATATCCTACGTCTTTAATTAATACGCCGTCTCTATCTAAAAATACGCATTTATTTTTACTTATATCATTATTCATTTTACTGCAAGCCTCATTGGATTTCTCACCTTTCTATCAAATAAATAATATCATTAAAATTAATAAAATATATCTAAAATATTTTAAATTATTGTTTTATTATAATAAAAATTATATATTATTTCAATAAATAATTTATTTTGTTAAATTGCTTTGGCGTTTTTAAAAAGTTTATCCTTTTATTTTAAATTTATAACGTAAAAATAATTAGTATATTTTATTGCATTATTCCTCATCCGGCCTTGTTTTCCATCTGTTGTGTATCCAAAACCACTGTTCCGGATATTGTTTTATTATTTCTTCGATTTTTTCGTTAAACAGCTTTAGGATATTCAAGGTATCCGTCTTTCTGTCGCCGGTATATTTAATGTCTAATGGAGGCTCTATTATGAGGCGGTGTTTTGAGTAATTTCTGCCCTTTTCATTATCGTTAATTCTTACGATAAAAGCCGGAACGACCGGAAGTTTAGTTTTTGCGGCGATGTTTGCCATGCCTGGCATTGTGCAGGCTTTAACTCCGAAGAAATCGACGAAAACGCCTATGCGCTTAGAGGCATTTTCGTCAGGCAGAAACCCCACGATTTCATTTGAGTTTAATGCAGAAATTATATTTTTTACGGCGTTTTCCCTGTTATAGATAACTTTATTTCCCGAAGCGGTTCTTAAATTGTATAAAATTTTTTCTATATAAGGATTATCGAGAGGTCTTGCGAGTACGTTGCCCTTATAGCCCTTCAGTCCGAAAGTTTTTGCAAGAAGTTCCCAGTTTCCGAAATGAGACGTAAGCAAAAGCACTCCCTGTTTGCCGTATATATTTTTAATATTTTCAAAATCAGATTCCACAAAATTGTCTATATCGTTTTCGTTATATTTATTGAGCCTGAAAATTTCGACGAACACCATGCCGAGATTTTTATAAAATTTTATCGCAATATCGCTCAGCTCTTTTTCGGATTTATCTGGAAATGCTATTTTTAGGTTATTTATGGTGTGTTTTCTGTGCTTTTTGTCGATTCTATAAAATAACAGTCCGAGAGATCTGCCTATTTTTAATGACAAATCCTGAGGCAGTATATTCAAAAATGCGTAAAAAGAATATACCAAAACGTATTCCGAGTATGCAAGAGCTTTATTTTTTTTCATAATTTTATTTAGATATGCCTGTGCCTATATATACCTAAATGTTTAAGTTATTATAATGACTATTGTAGGTATCGTAAATATATTCATAAAAATTTCTGTTTTCTGCGTTATTTTCTACAATTATATCAAAGTCTAAATAATAAATTTTATTGAATGCGCTATTATGCAAGTCGTTTATATTTGCGCTTTTAAAATTAAACCGTTTTAACTTTACGTAATCCTTTAAAGTCGTAACGGCTATATATTTATCGTCTGAATTAAGTATTTTTGCAATGTTTTTGAAATCGGATTCATTATATTCGTAATGGTCGGCAAATTCCATTTTATAATCCGCCGCCGCTCCGCAGTCGTTCAAATTTTCGTAAAAATAACCCGAATTGCCGATTGCGCATACCGCAAGAATTTTTGCACCTTTAGCTTTTAATTCTTTTAAATCTTCTGCATACAAAACGTTTTTGTGTGAAATAAGTTTATTAGGCTTATAATAGGAATAAAATATAGGGCAGTTTTTATTGTATTTTTTTAATTTATTTTCAATGCCGGTTTTAAAAGACGATTTATCTTCCAAAAGCTCCGGTCTGCATTTGTTTATAACAATAATATCCGCATATTTTAAAGCGCTTAACGGTTCTCTTAAAATTCCGGCGGGGATAACGTTTTGTATGAATATATCGATATTTGCGTCAATGAGAATTATATTGATATTTTTTTTGATGTTTAATGCCGTGAATCCGTCGTCTAAAATAGCTATTCTTTTATTCCCGTCGAATTCATCGTGAACGTCTTTGTAAGCGCATTTATATGTTATGTCTATTGTTTCATCGGGAATAATTTCGTTGTTTTCGGCGTGTTGCGTATCCGTATATAACATATTTTCGTCCACCTTCCATTCCATTTCGGCAAGGTTGTAATATATTTCGTCGTTGTTAAGGCAGGTTTTAGCCGCTGCGAGCCTGTTTTTTGATACGATAACCGGAATATCTATCTTTTTTGATTTAAATTTTTCTATTAAAAGGAGGACTTCATCGGGCAATTTATTTCTTAATTCGGGAATTTCATACTCCCATGCGGCTATATAGACTTTTTTTTTAAACGTCCTTTATACCCGCGGCTTATAATGCAGGGTTTTAATTCTTTTTTGTATAAATATTCGGCTAAACTATAAGAAAACGGAGTTTTTCCGGAACCGCCCATATTTATGTTTCCGAAACTTATCGTGAATAATCCGTGTTCTTCGGCTTCAACGTTTCCGGCCGCTCTTTTTATTTTAGAAAATGCTATAACGGCGAAAGATAATATGATGAGCGGCAGTTTAGCGCAAAATTTTAAAAAATTGCCAAACCCGCCCAAGCCGGCGCATCTTTCCGCATTTTCCGGCTTTTTTGATTTGTTGGTCAAAAAATTTAGGATGTATTTATAAAGCTTCATTTTAGTTTCTATATATTTATTATTTATATTATATTATTGCGCTGCTATATTTAATTATAGCGAATCCGCCGATTCCTTTATCCTGTTTAACCCTTCCTTAATGACGCCGAGTCCTGTGGCGAACGATAGTCTTATAAAATTATCGTTGCCGAATTCTACTCCGGGGACCGCCGCAACGAGATATTTATCTAAAAGATGCTCGCAATATCCGGAGGAAGAATTTATAGTTTCGCCTTTCGAGTTTTTTAATTTTCCGAAGACTTTTGAAATATCGACGAAAAGATAAAAAGCGCCGTCGGGTTTTACCGGAGTCATACTTTTTATGTTTTTTTCAAAAAAATCAAGCATATAATCCCTTCTTTTTTGAAATTCGCCGCACATCATATCAGTGAATTCGTATCCGCCCTTGAGTGCCGCAAGTGCGCCGTACTGTGCGAATGTAGTAGGGTTTGAGGTGCTCTGCGACTGTATATTGTTCATAGCGGCGATTAAATCTTTGGGTCCGGCGGTATAGCCTATCCTGAAACCCGTCATGGAATAAGTTTTAGACACGGCGTTAACGGCTATTGTATATTCTTTCATGGATTTATCCGCCATTAAAACGTTAAAAAACTTTTTACCGTCGAAAATAATTTTTTCGTATATATCGTCGGTTATAATATATAACCCTTGTTTTTTTGCGAAATCGGCGACTTCTATTATATCCTTTTCGTTCATCATAACGCCTGTAGGATTTGACGGACTGTTTATTATAACGCCCCTCGTTTTACCCGTAACGCTTTTTTTCATTATTTCAAGGCTAAATTTAAAAGCGTTTCTTGAGGTATCCGCTATTACGGGAACCCCGCCGGAAAGTTTTATAATTTCGGTATATGAAACCCAGTATGGCGAAGGGACTATTATTTCGTCGCCTTCGTTCAGCATAGCAGTGAATATATTGTATAAAGAATGCTTGCCTCCGCAAGACACGAGTATTTCCGAATTTTCGTAACTGATTCCGTAATCTTCGGAAAACTTTTCGGCTATTGCCGTTTTTAGTTCGTCTATGCCGGAAACCGGCGTATATTTCGTCTGTCCTTTGTCGAGAGCATCTTTTACCGCTTTTTTTATATAGTCCGGCGTGTCGAAATCCGGTTCTCCGGCGCCGAAACCAACGACGTTTTTGCCTTCGCTTTTTAGTTTTTTGGCTTTAGCCGTGATGGCAAGAGTAGCCGACGGCTTTATTAAAGAAGCTCTACATGAGAGTTTCATCATTTTCTCCTTTTTCGTAAATTTTTGAAAGTTCTTCCGCTATAGCATGAGGAACCATGCTCGATACGTCTCCTCCAAGCCTTGAAATTTCTTTGACTATCGTGGAACTTAAAAAAGAATACTTTTCCGCCGTCATCATAAATATAGTTTCAATATCTGAATTTAACGTTCTGTTGGTCGTGGCAAGCTGGAGTTCGTACTCGAAGTCCGAGACCGCCCTCAGCCCCCTTATTATAACTTTTGCGTCAATACTTTCGACGTATTTTACTAAAAGACCTTTTAATCCCACCACTTCGACTCTTCCGGAATCGATATCGCTATCGTCTTTTATTGTCCCGTTTATCAGCTCTATGCGTTTAGACTGAGGAAAAAGATAAGGTTTTTTTTTATTGCAGGCTACTGCAATTATAACTCTGTCGAATATATTAAGGCTTCTCTTTAAAATGTCTAAATGACCGTAAGTTACCGGATCGAACGAGCCCGGATAAACCCCCGTCTTATATTTAATTGAATTTGACATAAACTTTATCCTTAATCATGCAATAGCAAGTTATCTACCCGGAAAAGGTGTCAGATTAATTTTTTTTGCAAATATTTTCTCGATAGTTGAACTATTGCGTATGCAAAAAAATAAGATCTGACACCTTTTCCTCACATACTTGTCTTCATTAAGCAAAAAATCCATAAATATTTTCTATTGCAGGATTAAGGTTTATTTTTACCATAAAACCGATAAAAATGCAATTACGTAAATTTTTAAAAAATTTTTATTGATTTATTTTAAAAAATTTGATAAATTTAAAAATCTATCTAAACTAATTTAAAACTAAAATTTTTTAATATAAAAAAATAAGGAGCATTTTATTATGGCGAATCATAAATCTGCCGAAAAAAGAGCAAGACAGACCGAAAAAAGAACGGAAAGAAACAGAAGCAGTATTTCTAAAATGAAAACCGGCATGAAGAAATTTCAGGCTGCGGTTGCCGAAAGCGACAAAGAAAAAGCCTTATCTCTTTTTAATTTAAACGTATCTTATATTATGCAGTTAGCCGCAAAAAAAATTATACACAAAAACAATGCATCAAGAAAAGTCTCGGCTCTTGCAAAACTTAAGAATTCTATAAACGGTTAAGTTTAAAAATAAATTCTTCGAAAATAAGATCCGGCGGATACGATGTCGTTTTAAGTTTTAAATCTGCATCCCCCAGAAGCTTTACGGCATTTCTTAACTCCGCCGCATTAAACAAAGAAAGGCGTTTTAAGAATTTGCCTTTAAGAAACGGCAAAACGGCATTAATGCTTAATATTGTTTCCATATTCATGCCCGATTTTTCCTGAATTTTCGCCCTGTGAAGTTTTTTTACCTCTCCGTATAATATAGATATAATTTTTATAGGTTCTTCACCGTCAGCGTAAAGAACGTCGAACATAGAAAAAGCCGCCCTGAAATCTCTGTCCAATATTTTGTCGGTTAAATCGAATACGCTGAATTTTTTTGAAAAGGATATAAGAGGTTTTATTTTTTCTATAGGTATTTCGGTTTTAACTTTTGAATCAACGTTAATCCCCGAAGATATTTTGTCTAATTCGGAATCTATGTTAAGCAGGTTATTTCCGGTATACCGCATTATATAATAGGCAGATTCTTCAGATATATAGACCCCCTTCTCCTTAGCCAAATTTTTGATATAAGACGGTATTTCATTGTCGTAAAGCTTTCTAATTTTATTTAACTTAAAATAGCCTTTATTTTTTAATTCTTTGAAAAATTTCCAGTTTTCATTTATTTTGGGTTCGTTAAAATAAAAGATGACTATTGTGGAAGGCGAAGGAGATTTTACGTATTCAACTATGCTCTCGTCGTTCAAAAACGATTCGTCGAAATCTTCCGTTTGAACTATTCTTTTCTCGGCAAAAGCGGGATAGCTTTCTGCGATATTTAAAAATTCACTCGGAGACGGAGCTATAAGCTTGTCGAAATTAAAGTCGTATTCGTTTTCGGAAAGCGTGCCGGATTTTATTTTCTCTATTTCTTTATTTATTCTGAAATTGTCTTCGCCGAAAAAAAAATATATTAAAACTTCGTTATTCATATTATGATTGTATAATAAAAAATTTTTTTTTAAAAGGTTAGCGTTTTATAGGTTGACAATTTTAATATATTTTATTAATATAATCTATTATGATTATGTTTTTAACTATTTTATTGATTGTATCTGCCGTATTTTTAGTTATCGTTATTCTGATGCAGCAGGGGAAAGGACAGGAGATGGGAGCGGTTTTCGGCGGCAGTTCGCAGACTGTTTTCGGAGCATCCGGAGCGGGGAATTTTTTAACCAAGGCTACTGCAGTAATAGCTATTATTTTTATGGCTTCCGCTTTTTTTATTTCTTATATTTCCGCCCAGAAGGAAAAAGGAATTAATATTCCTGCAAAATATACTGCGGCAAAAACCGTAAAATCTTCTATGGCAGCCAAAAAAGCACCAGTTAAAAACAAGTCTGAATAATCATGATGCCGAAGTGGTGGAACTGGTAGACACACCATCTTAAGGGGGTGGCGGACAAAATCCGTGCCGGTTCGATTCCGGCCTTCGGCACCACCTTTATTTTTGTTAATTACGCTTTTCAAATTTAAGGTAACTTATTGCGGCATCATATTGCCGACCAAATTTTTTTTCGACATCAAAATAATAAATTCTCTTAGAAAAGCACCGTTATAAAGTTCAGAGTTTTTTTCCATAAAGTTTAAAGCATCAGGCACGCTCATTTTGATTCTGTACGGTCTGTTTCGCGTAAGCGAATCGAATAGGTTGGCGATAATCACTATTTTTCCGTATGCCGAAATATCTTCCTCCATTTTGCCGAAAGGATATCCTGTTCCGTTTGAAGCTTCATGATGTTCAAGAACGCCGTTTATTATGTTTTTATTATCGATGCCGTTTACGGTTAAAATTTCTTTGGAATATATAGGATGCATTTTTATTTCTTCGGTTTCTTTTGCTGATAAACCGTTTTTCGACAATATTTCTCTGGGTATTTTTAATTTACCTATATCGTGCGTAAGTCCTGCAAAACCTATTTCATATAAAGATATTTTACCGGAAAAGCCCAGTCTGTTGGCTAAAGCCATAGCATATATGCTTACGTTCATACCGTGTCCTACTTCATTGTAGTCGTAACTTGAAAGATTAAGCAAATTCATAAAAGCCGATTCGCTCATCAATAAATATTCTATGGTCGTTTCTATAGATTTTTTTATATTTTCCTTATTATCTTTAAGATTTCCCGTTGTTATAACGTATTCGGCGTAAATTTTTGAATACATATAAATTTTAACGGCTTTTTCTTCAAAGTTATAATCAGGAGATTTTATAATGTATTCGATATGTTCCAGCATATCGTTGTCGTATTTATCTTTATCTTTTGTTTCAATATAGAGGTTTTCTACGCCGTTATTTTTAAGCCTTAAAGCGTCGCTCTGCGAAAATATAAGCGCTTTGGACCTGTATAAAATATAATTATCTCCGGATTTCAAATACAGAGGGTAATCTGAATTTTTGCCGAATATCAAACTTTCTATAACTATAGGCGCATATTGTTTGTATTCCATTTTTATATTTTCTTGCTTCTATTTAAATTAAACAATTTCCGATTTCAGCCCTTTTTTGCGGACATTTTCCGCAAATTCCTCTGCCTGTTTTTTTTCGCCGACTATAGTTCCGTAGTGCATAGGTATAGATATATCCGCTTTTATAACGGCAGCCGCTTCAGCCGCTTCGCTTGGAGTCATAACGTAAGTTCCGCTTACCGGAATAAACAGAAGGTCTATTTTTTCCTTTTGCAGATCGTTCATTTCGGGTATAAAGTCGGTATCGCCCGTGTGATAAATCTTAACACCTTTAAATGTTACTATAAAACCTAATTTTTTGTCTTCTTTAGGATGATAAACCTTTCCCGGCTCCCTGAATTTATTAATATTATAAGCAGGTACGCCTTTAATATGCAAATCTTTAAAATCTAAAGAATCTTCCGGTTTTATAATTACTACTTCATTGTCGTATAATCCGTCTATTTCGTCGTTAGTCATCTCGTTCATAAACAGAACCGTAGAATCTTTAAGTATTTTATGAATATCGTCCGGCGAGAAATGGTCGAAATGTTCATGCGAGACAAAAATGTAATCTGCTTTTGGCTCGTCCCCGTGTAATTTGAAAGGGTCAAAATATAAGTATTTTTTTCCGTCGCTGACTAAAAAGCTGTCATGGCAGAATCTTTTAATTTCCAATCCTTTATAGTTAAACATTATAGCCTCCTTCTTTAAAATTTCTTTAAATAAAATTTTAAATATATGCAAATATAAGATATATATTAATATAAAATTTTTGATTAAAGTAAATAAATTATTCTTTTCTTTTAATTTTATCATATATTTTAGCAATTTGTGAAAATTTTAAAAAATTTGTTAAATTTTACTTTATTATCTTCTTATTTTATTGAACTTTACAATTTCTATCGGCAACTTTGGGAATAAAATATATGTTGTAATTATATACGTTTGTCATATATAATAATTTTATGTTTAAGATTTTCCGAGTAGGAAAAATAAATAAAATAAGCTAAATAATTAAAATTATAAAAGCAAGGAGAAAACGATGGCAAATTTAAGAATTGCGATTAACGGATTCGGAAGAATAGGCAGAAACGTTTTTAGAGTTTTTCAGGAAATGATAGCTAAAGGTGAGAAAATTGAAATTGCAGCTATTAACGATATTACTAATCCGCAGGTGCTCGCCCATCTTTTAAAGTATGATTCCGTGCACGGCAAAGCCCCTTTTTACGTTGGTTACGACGTTGACCATATAATTGCTGAAGACAGAGAGACATTAATAACCGCTATCAAGGATCCCTCCGAACTTTTATGGAAACATCTCGGCGTAGATTTGGTAATAGAATCAACCGGACTTTTCACCAAAAGAAACGATGCCGAAAAACATTTAAAGGCAGGGGCTAAAAAGGTTTTAATTTCGGCTCCCGCACACGACCCCGACGCTACTATAGTCCTTGGAGTTAACGATAAAAATTACGATAAAAGTAAACATTTTATAGTTTCTATGGCATCATGCACTACAAACTGTCTTGCTCCGGTAGCAAAAGTGCTTAATGAAAATTTTACCATAGAAAAAGGCAATATGACCACCGCCCATTCTTATACCAACGACCAGAGAATATTGGATTTGCCGCATAAAGATTTGAGAAGGGCGAGGGCGGCTTCCGTTTCTATAATTCCGACTACTACCGGAGCAGCAAAAGCTCTTTGCGAAGTCCTGCCGGAGCTTAAAGACAAGCTTGACGGAATGTCCTTAAGGGTTCCTACGCCGGATGTTTCTATTAACGATCTAGTCTGCAAAGTTTCTAAAAAAACTACCGTTTTGGAAGTTAATTCAAAACTGGAGGAGGCTGCCGACACATATTTGAAAGGAATTTTAGGATTCAGCAAAGAACCTCTTGTTTCTATAGACTACAGGGGCGATGCCCATTCTTCAATAGTCGATTCTTTAAGTACTAAAGTTATCGGCGACGACCTCGTTAAAGTTCTTGCCTGGTACGATAACGAGTGGGGTTATTCTACCCGTCTTGCCGAAATGGCCGTTTTTATGATGAAATAAATATATTTATAATTTAGCGATGATTAATATATAATAAGCAATAAGGAATTTAATGATGAATAATATCGTTTACTTAGACGAAATCGATATAAAAAACAAGACGCTTCTTATAAGGGTAGATTTTAACGTTCCGCTTGACCAGAACGGCAATATTACCGACGATACGCGCATAAGAGCCGTCCTGCCGACCATTAATTATTGTCTTGACGAAAATGCAAAAATTATTTTAATGTCGCATATGGGACGCCCAAAAGGCAAAAAAGTTCCCGAACTATCCCTTTTAATCGTTGCCAAAAGATTAAGCCGTTTGCTGGACAAGGACGTTAAATTTGTCGGCGAATGCGTCGGCGAATTAGCGGAAACTACGGTTAAATCTGCAAATTTGGGCGATATAATACTGCTTGAAAACTTAAGGTTTTATAACGAAGAAACGAAAAACGACGAAGAATTCGGTAAAAAATTAGCCTCTCTGTGCGATATATACGTTAACGACGCTTTTGCTACCGCCCACAGATCGCATGCTTCAAACGTAGCCGTTACGAAATTTGTAGGAAAATGTGCCGCAGGTTTTCTCATAAGAAAAGAACTTAATTATTTCAACAGGGCTATAGAAAATCCTATGAAACCTTTTGTAGCTATAATAGGCGGAGCAAAAGTATCCGGCAAGATAGAGGTTCTTTCTAATTTAGCCGAAAAAGTGGATAAATTAATAATAGGCGGAGCAATGTCTAACACTTTTCTTAAAGCCTTGGGTCACGACGTAGGAACTTCTCTCGTAGAAGACGAAATGTTGGAATATGCTAAAAAAACGCTTGAAAAAGTAAGCGAAAAGAAGATTAAACTTTATTTGCCCGTCGATGTAGTCGTTGCAGACAGATTAGCGCCGGACGCGGAAACCAAGGTTACGACCATCCAGGAAATTCCTAAAGGCTGGATGGCTTTAGATATAGGACCTGCTACGGTCACTCTTTTTACTGAAGCTATACAAAACGCGAAAACTATAGTATGGAACGGTCCTATGGGCGTATTTGAAATGGATGCTTTCAGCAGAGGTACGTTTGCTCTGGTTTCAAGCGTTGCAAACGCTTATGCTATGACTATAGTAGGCGGCGGCGATACGGACGTTGCGCTTCACAGGGCAGGAGAATTTGCAAAAATGTCGTATGTTTCTACCGGAGGAGGCGCTTTTCTTGAGCTTTTAGAAGGGAAAAAACTGCCCGGTATCGAAGCATTAATAGAATGTTCTAAAAAAAATAATTTAAAACCGCAAATTTAAAAACATAAATTAACCTTAATGAAGAAAAAAATAATAGTTTTAATATCGGTTTTCTTTCCCGTCTTAATTTTAGACCAGCTGTTAAAATATATAGTTAATAATAAAATATCCTTAATAGGTAAAATTACGGTAATAAAGCATTATTTTAATATCGTTCACGTCGATAATACCGGCGTCGCCTTTGGGCTTATGAGCGGATATTCAAATATCCTGATTATACTTCTTACGGCTTTAATAATTGCGGCGTTAATATATTTTTTATTTAAAACAAAAATAAATTCAAATTTGCTGTTTATATCTTCTTCGTTAATTATTTCCGGCGCTTTTTCAAATCTGTTAAGCAGAATATTTCAAAAATACGTCGTTGATTTTCTCGACTTTCATATTTACGCATATCACTGGCCGAGTTTTAATATAGCCGACAGCTGCGTCGTAGTGGGTACTATACTGTTTTTTATATCAATTATGAAATATCTTTGAATATTTAGTTTATTAAATTTATTGAATTGAACTAATTTAAATCACTATTTTGATAGTATGTATAATTTTCAAGAAATAGAAAAAAAATGGCAGGATTTATGGGAAAAAAATAAAGTTTTTTTCGTTAAAAATGAAAAAGACCGTCTTCAAGTCCCGAAATTTTACTGTCTGGAAATGTTTCCTTATCCCTCAGGAAGAATACACATGGGACATGTCAGAAACTATGCCATAGGAGATGCGGTAGCCAGGTTTAAACGCTTAAAAGGATACAAAGTCCTGCATCCTATAGGTTTCGACAGTTTTGGACTTCCTGCCGAAAATGCGGCGATAAAGCATAAAACTAATCCTGCCGAATGGACAAAAAGCAATATCGAATACATGATAAAACAGCTTAAGGAGCTTGGTTTTTCTTACGACTGGAGCAGGCTTGCAATTACTTCCGAACCTGAATACTACCGATGGGAACAGCTGTTTTTTTTGCAGATGTATAAAAAGGGGCTGGCTTACAAGAAAAATTCATTGGTAAACTGGTGCGAATCTTGCAATACTACACTCGCCAACGAACAAGTCGAAGACGGGAAATGCTGGAGATGCGGCAGCGACGTAACCGTAAAAAATATGGACCAGTGGTTTTTGAAAATTACCGATTATGCTGAAGAGCTTCTTAGCGGCATAGATACCTTAGAAGGCTGGCCGGATAAAGTAAAAACTATGCAAAAAAACTGGATAGGCAAAAGTTCCGGTTTGAGGGTAATTTTTAAAATAGCGGCTTCGGACGATGGCGGCGGAGTTTGCAAAAACAATAATGATGATAAAAATATAGAAATATTTACGACTCGTCCCGATACAATATTCGGAGCGACGTATATTGCCATGTCTCCGTTCCATCCCCTTGCCGAAAGTTTAATTAAAGATTCAAAAGATTTAGAAAAATTGGAAACGATGAAACATAATTCTTTAGTTTCTAAAGATGTTTCCGAAAAAGATGGATTTTTTACCGGTTCTTATGCCGTTAATCCGTTTACTAATAAAACGATACCGGTATTTATAGCAAATTTCGTATTAATGGATTACGGAACAGGCGCGATTATGTCTGTTCCGGCGCACGACGCAAGGGATTATGAATTTGCAAAAAAATACGGGATAGAAATAATGCAAGTAATAGAACCGGCAAAAGAAGGAGCAAAAAATATTTCGGAATGCCAGCAAGGCCTGCCTTATACTGGCGGCGGAATACTAATGAATTCAGGCGATTTTAACGGTATCGATTCTGAAGAAGCCAAAAAGAAAATATCCGATTATGCCGAAAATAAAAATATAGGAAAAAAAGTTACAAACTATAGACTGAGGGACTGGGGAATATCGAGACAGAGATACTGGGGGTGCCCTATTCCGATAGTATATTGTGAAAAATGCGGAATAGTCCCGCTGGACGAAAGCGACCTGCCTTTAATATTGCCTAATGACGTCGTGTTTACCGGAGAAGGCGCTTCGCCTCTTAAAAAGCATAAATCGTTTATAAATACGATATGCCCTAAATGCGGAGGAAAAGCCGAAAGAGAAACCGATACAATGGATACGTTCGTAGAATCCTCTTGGTATTTTTTAAGATACACCATTTCCGAAGAAAAAGAAAAATATCCGTTTAAAAGCGAAGATGTAAGTTACTGGCTGCCGGTAGATCAATATATAGGCGGCGTAGAACATGCCGTTATGCATCTTCTTTATTCAAGATTTTTCGTAAAGGTTCTTAGGGATTTAAATTATATATCGCCGAACGAACCTTTTAAAAATCTTTTGACTCAGGGAATGGTTATAAAAAACGGCGCAAAAATGTCAAAATCCAAGGGCAATGTCGTAGATCCCGACGGACTTATAAAAAAATTCGGTGCCGATACCGTAAGATTATTCGTGCTTTTTGCCGCTCCTCCAGAAAAAGATCTTGAATGGAGCGATTCAGGAGTTGAAGGTGCATACAGATTTATAAATAAATTTTATAAAACCGCAGTCGATTTTTCCGAAATATTAAAAGATACGAAAGGCAAATTTTACGGGTACGAAATAAATAAAGCCGACGTAATTCCGTCTGTTAAGGAATTAATTTACAGATTAAACGGCGTAATAGAAAAAACCGAAAACGAAATGAACGGACGCTACCACTTTAATACGATTATTAGTTCTTCTATGGAGTTGATTAATGCCTTCAACGATTTTGCGTCCACATTTAACGTAAACGAGGAGAAACTTGCATCATTAAATAAATCAGATAAATATCTGATTAAATATTTTTTAAATTCGGTCGTTTTGATATTATATCCTTTTATCCCTCATGTCTCTTCCGAAATATTTGAAATTTTAAACGGTTCTTTCATAGAAGACGAAAACTGGCCGGAAAAAATAGATGCCGGATATTCTAAGGAAACTTGCAATATAGCCGTGCAGATAAATGGAAAAATGAGAGACGTCGTCGTAGTGGCTAATGATCCGGATGAAGAAATAGTTTTAAACGCAGCCTTGGATAGTCCAAAAATAAAAAAATACGCGGAAGATAAAAGTGTTATTAAAAAAGTTATATACGTAAAAAATAAACTGTTAAACATTATTGTTTAATTATTGCAATTTGTGACGGGACAGAATTGAATTCCGACGCCGTATTAAAAATTATGAAAAAAGCATTATTATTATTTGTTATAATTATTCTTGCCGCAGGTTTTTCGACGGGGTGCGGTTTTAGAATGCTAAACGGCAGCGAAAGTTCGGTTAAGGCAGGTTTGCCGTCAAACGGCGGTAAAAAATCAAAAAGATATAGCGACATATCGGGAATTTACGTAAAACCTTTTAAAAATCTTACCTATAAGAGCGGTTTCGGAGTTTATTTTTCAAATAATATAGCAAAATTTTTGAATATGCAGACGTATATGTTTACTTCAAACGAAAACGACGCATTATATTATTTGTCCGGAAAAATAACTTCCATACAAAATAACGTAATGTCATATACGGGCGTGGCGGCTGCGGTCGATTACGATATTACCGTCAATGTAACCGTCAGTATGTATAATACCGGCGGAAAGATAATTTTCAGGAACGTAAATTTTTCGTCAAGCGCTACGTATTATAATTATATAAACCCCCTTGTAGCTCATAAACAGGAGAAAGAGGCTATAATAAGAGCCTCAAGAAGAATTGCCAGGAAAATAGTTATATATATAGAATCTAAAAAATTGACGTCTTGATTTTTTTAAAACTAATTTTCGAATAAAAATTCAAAAGTATATTTATCTGCTACTCGAAGTTATAATTTTTATAATTTTTTATTTTTTTATATAATAATAGCGTTATTTTAGCGAAGAAATATCCGATTATACCGCCGGCGATGACATCCAAAGGATAATGTTCGCCGTCGTAAACTCTTGAAAATCCAACTACAAAAGCTATTATGTAAAATGTTTTTTTATGTTTGGGAAACATATAGGAAAGGGCAACCGCAAGAGAAAATGCAGTTACGGTATGCCCCGAAGGAAAAGAATCCGTGGTTAAATGTCTTCCTAAAATATTTACGTGAACTTTTCCTGCTTGTATGAGAGAGTGAAGAGCAACTGCGGGTCTCGGTCTATGTACGGCTTTTTTTACTATAATGTCTATAATACCCGGAACTATTTGAGTTAAAAAAAGCAAAAAAAACGATTCTTTAAATTTTTGACGGTTATAATAATAAACATACAAAAGCACGAGCCAGTAAACGACCCATCCATTGCCGAGATTTGTAACCGCCCTCATATTGTCGTTTAGTAAAGAAAAATGGAAATTGTTATTAATAAGCAAAAAAAGCAAGGTGTCTATATGCAGAATGTAGGAAAGCATTTTTTATTTTGATTTTATTATTTAATAAGATATAATTTTAATAGAATAATCGCTATATTGCAACATTAAAAATTATCTCGTTAAAATTGCCCTAAAAGTTTAAAAACTATCGGAGGACAAAATATGCAGGCCGTTATTATGGCAGGAGGCTTTGGAACAAGGCTTAAGCCTTTGACTAATAATGCTCCCAAACCGATGATCCACATAGCTAATAAACCTATGATGGAACATGTCGTCAACCTTCTTAAATCTTACGGAATAAAAGACCTTATAGTGCTTTTATATGTGCAGCCCGACTTAATTAAAAATTATTTTAAAGACGGATCCGATTTCGGCGTAAAAATTGAATACGTTCTTGCCGAAGAAGATTACGGTACGGCCGGGGCGGTAAAAAACGTCGAAAAAATAATTAAAGACGACGATTTTATGGTTATAAGCGCCGACATAATTACCGATATTAATCTTTCGAAACCTATAGACTTTCATATAGACAAAAAAAGCGACGCCACCATAGTTCTTACGCATGTCGAAAACCCGCTGTCTTTCGGTATAGTTATAACAGATTCCGAAGGCAGAATAACTAAATTTTTAGAAAAGCCGACTTGGTCGGAAGTTTTCAGCGATACTATAAATACCGGCATTTACATATTAAACCGTTCCGTATTAACAATGATTCCGGAAAAAAGCGAATTCGATTTTTCCAAAGATCTTTTTCCTCTTTTATTAAAAGAAGGCAAAAAACTTTCAGGGCATATATCTAACGGATACTGGAAAGACGTAGGGACGCTTTCGGAATACAGGCAGAGCCACTTAGACATTATCGCCGGCAAAATAAATCTTAACATAGACGGTGAAAAAATAGGCGATAAAAATATAACCGTAGGCGCAAAAAGCATAGTCGATATAACCTGCGATATAGAAAATTCTATTCTCGGCAAAGATGTTCATATTCTACAAAACTGCAAAATTAAAAATTGCGTTATAGGAGACAATTGCACTATAGGGGAAAATACATCTATCAGCGGTTCGGTTATAGGCAAGGCATCAAAAATAGGTTCTAATTGCGATGTGCAGGAATCTATCATGGGCTATAAAATAGGCGTCGGAAATAACGTTTTTATAGGTGCGGGAGCGGTAATTTCGGACGTTTGCCATATTGGAAACGGAGCGGTTATAAATCCCAACGTTAAGATATGGCCTTTTAAGAATGTGGAAGACGGCGCTATACTGTCTGAAAGTCTCATATGGTCTGATAAGTGGAGCGCTAAAATATTCGGTCAATACGGTATAACGGCTCTTGCAAACTTAGAAATAACGCCGGAGTTTGCTTCTAAACTCGGAGCGGCGTTCGGTGCAACCGTCGGTAAAAACAGGACTATATCCGTGTCTAGGGATAGCCATAAAACTTCGCGTCTTTTTTCAAGGGCAATGATGTCGGGGGTTCTTTCGGTAGGCGTTAACGTTAATGATTTCAGTGATACGCCAATATCTATAGTGCGCTATCAGGCAAAACAGTTTAAGAGTTCCGGCGGAATACACGTCAGAAAACATCCGTTCGATAAAAAGCTTTTAAACATAAAATTTTTCGATTCTAACGGTTTGGATTTTTCGACACTCGGAGAACAAAAAATAGAAAGACTGTTTTTCAGGGAAGATTATACTAGAGTCGGCTCCGAAGAGACCGGAGAAATTTTTTATCCTACACACGGCACCGAGTATTATACGGACGGATTTCTTGAAACCATAGATGTAGATAAGATTATAAAAAGAAAATTTAAAATAGTAATAGACTATTCTTACGGCAGTTCCAGCAAAATTTTTCCTGCGGTAATAGGAAAACTCGGCATAGATTCCGTTCATTTAAATGCTAATTTGGATCAGACTAAAATAACAAAAACAGAGAGGGAGTTTAAAAAATCGCTTAAAGAATTATCAAGCATAGTGAGATCGATCAATGCCGATCTTGGAATTTTTATAGACAACGGCGGAGAAAAGATATATTTTTGCGACGAAAACGGAGATAATATAGACGGCAACACTGCCCTTACCTTGATGGCTATGCTGGTTATGAAGACCGAAAAGAAACTTCAATCTATTTCCGTTCCGGTTAATTCTTCTTTTAATATATCTAAGATGGCCAAAGAACACGATTACGAGATAATTTACGCAAAAAATTCGTCGAGCTGTCTTATGGAAAAAGCAGGAAATTCAAATATATATTTTGCGGGCGATAATGAAGGCGGCTATATTTATCCGGGTTTTATGCCTGCTTACGACGGAATGTATTCTGCTATAAAGCTGCTTGAAATGCTTGCAAAATTAGATAGTTCGATAAAAAATGAGCTGAGGTTTATAGAGCCCACATACTTTGAATACAAAAAAGTTCCTTGTCCTACGGAGCTTAAGGGTTTCATTATGAGGAAGTTTTTTGAAAAATATTCTGAAGAAAATGTTTTGCTGATAGACGGAATAAAGCTGATGAAGCCGCAAGGCTGGGTTCTTGCGTATCCGGCTTCCGAAGGTGCGCATTTTGAAATTTTTTCGGAAAGCAAAGATAAAGATGCCGCAGGAGCTTTAATAAACGAGTTCAGTAAGGATATCGAGTCTTGGAAAGCGGAACGGGATTTAAGCGCTCTGTCGTAAATTGCTTTTTTAAGGAGTGATGCCGGCAAAAAGCAGGGTTCATTAATTGAATATATGGTTTTAGCTCCCCTCCTTAAAAGGAGGGGAGTCGGCCTCAGGCCGACAGGGTGGTTAACGGACAATTAATCTGACACCTTTTCCGAAAACACATAAATTTTAAAAACAGGAGAATGAATGAACAGCTCTTTGGAAATTGAATTCGGAACTTCCGGCTATAGGGGGAAAATAGCAGACGATTTTACCTATGAATCCGTAAAACTCGTTTCGCAGGCGGTATGCGATTTTTTAAAGGAAAAATATAAAGGGTCTTTTCCGTCGAAACAAATAGTAATAGGTTACGATACGCGTTTTTTATCGGAAGAATTTGCAAAAATAAGCGCCTGCGTATTCTGCGCCAACGACTTTAACGTAATTTTTGCAGACACTTTTACCCCTACGCCCGTAATAGCAATTAAAATTTTAAAAGAAAAGGCTCTCGGCGCTATAAACATTACCGCAAGCCATAATCCTTATAACTATAACGGCATTAAATTTTCACCCGACTGGGGCGGTCCCGCACTTCCCGAAGATACCGAAGTTTTAACGAAAAAATCAAACGAGCTTCTTAAAAATCCAAGATATAATTTTATGGATTTTAACGAAGCAAAGAAAAAAGGGTTATTAAAAGAAGAAGATTTTATAGATTACTATACAGAACTCGTAAAATCAAAACTAAATTTAAAACTTATCAAAGAAAATGCCGGCAATTTATATCCTTTTATTACCTCCCTGCACGGTACTTCCAAAGGCATAATAGGAAAAATTCTAAAAGAAGCCGGTTATGAATTTGAAGAAATATATGAAGAAAGAGATGCCTTTTTTAAACCAGGTTTTGCGCCGGATCCGTCTGCCAAAAATTTAAGAGATATGGGAAAAATGGTTAAACAATATAACGAAAGAAAAGCTGACGAAAACGGCAAAGGCAAAGATAAATCCGATAAAACCGCAATAGGACTTGCCGCCGACGGTGATGCAGACAGATACGGAATATTAGACGAAGACGGCGAGTTTGTCGAACCTAATATTATATTTCCGCTTCTATACAATTATTATATCGAAGGTAAAGGGATAAAAGGAGATGCCGCAAGGAGCGTCGCCACCACGGCATTAGTCGACAGAGTAGCCAAACATTACGGATTTAAAGTTATAGAAACCCCTGTAGGTTTTAAATATCTGGGTAAGCTTATATCTGAAGAAAAAGTCGTAATAGCCGGCGAGGAATCTTCAGGACTTACGGTAATCGGACATACGCCCGACAAAGACGGAATTTATACATGTCTTTTAGTATTAGAAATGCTTGCCTACTACAAAAAACCGCTTAAGGTTTTGGTAAAAGAAATTCTTGAAAAATTCGGCCCTATATTTACCAAAAGAATTAACGTACCAGTCAATAAAGAAAAATTCAAAGCAGAAATAGACGAAAAAATGGAAAAATTTCCAAACGTTTTTGAGGGAAGGAAAATTACTGGAAAAAACCTGACCGACGGCTACAAAGTTTTTTTTGACGACGATTCCTGGCTATTGGCGAGACTCTCGGGAACGGAAGATTTGATGCGCATATACGGAGAAGCGGACACCGAAGAAAATCTTGATGTTTTAATAAACGCTTTTCATAAATATTTAATTTAACGGCGGGATGCAATATATGAAATTTTATACGATACCGGCAGGACCGTTCGAAGTTAATACCTATATAGTTTTTAACGATATCGGCAAAGAAGGATTTATAATAGACCCCGGCGGGCAGGAAAAGAAAATAGACAAAATAATAAAGGATGAAAATATAGATTTAAAATTTATACTTAACACGCACTGCCATATAGACCATGTTTTGATGGATAACTACTTTAAAGAAAAATACGGATTAGAAATAATCGCAGCGAAAGAAGAAGAATATATACTTCAAAATTTGGAAGAACAGGCGGAATATCTCGGTTTTGAGTACACGGGAGAAGTTAAGATAGACAGATATCTTAAAGACGGCGAAATTATAGAAATTGAAGGCATAAAAATCCTTCCGATTTTTACTCCCGGACATTCGCCAGGCGGCGTATCGTTTTTAGTGAACAACAAGCATCTATTCAGCGGCGATACGCTTTTTAGAAATACCGTAGGAAGAACCGACATTTTAGGCGGCTCACACGATCAATTAATAAGTTCCATCAAAAATAAACTTATGATTTTAGACGATAATTTACCGGTTTATCCGGGTCACGGCGAACCGACGACTATAGGATACGAAAGAAAATTTAATCCGTACCTATTATAAACTTTTATATAAATATTAAGAACAAAAGGGATGAATGAGTTTGCAGAATAAAAATATTCTTTTATGCGTTACCGGTTCTATTGCCTGCT
>JBMFVW010000013.1:0-45484 GCA_049965795.1 Candidatus Acidulodesulfobacterium sp. | reverse complement strand
GAATGTTGATTTAAAAGATATATTTACGGAGATTTAAATTTTGGTGCTTTTTTAACTTAACGCCGAAAAGTCCCCGTCCGTAAGGGCTAAGGATGATAGGCGGAATAATAAGGTAACTTGCTTATTATGCTAAAAACATATAAATATCGGTTATATCCGACTCTTTTGAATTTTTTCCAAAATATTTTTAAAATCGATTTAAATAAAATTCTTTGAAATATATATAATTATGTATATTTACCTTCTTTAATAACAGAAGATATTAAAGAAGATGCCAGCAAAACTATGCCGAACATAACAAATATCCAATGCAGCGAAAACTTTTGGGCGATTATGCCGCCTATAGGAGCTGCTACGGAACCTATGCCGAAACCAGCAAAGAAAAAACACCGTAAGCGGTTGCTCTGTATTTTTCATGGGCATTTTGAGTTATCATTAGATTTGAAATAGGATTTATTGAAAAATTAAAAGCTGAAAAAGCAAGAACGGAAATAAAAAGCAAAATATCGTGAGTAAAACCGGATATTAAAAGAAATATTCCGCTGACAAGCACCAAAAAAGCAAAAGCCTTGTTTGATTTATAATTTTTAGTAATTTTGGTACTGTTATATTGAAAAAATACTCCTACTATCAAAGCTATAGTGACAAAAAAGCCCCCTGCAGCCGCTGCTTGGTTGTGAAAAAAGATATAATTTTTCAGTTCGGTGCCTACATATGCCGGCAAAAAGGAAAATACACCCTGAAAAACAAATCCGTTTAAAAATTCGACAAAAAAAATCAAAACCAGATTTAAGTGAAAAAATTCTTTAAGAAAACCTTTAACTATATTTGTTTTGACAGGTTCTTCTAATTGACGATTTTCTTTTTCGTTATGTTTTGCATTGTATGCGGTTATATCGGCGGCATCTATTTGTAATTTGAAAACATACGATAAAATAAACAGTAAAGTAAATATTATACCAAGTATTAAATATGGAAAAGCATAGCCAAAAAAATAGCCTAATATTCCTGCAAACCCGGCACTTAAAGCGACACCGAGCGTTCCTGCTATTCCGTGAATAGCAAATGCTTTTAATTTATCGCCGCCTATAAACGACATCATGCTTAAGCCTACCGGATGATAAATACTTCCGATAAGCCCTATAAAAATTACAGAAAGTGAAAAAAGATAAAAATTTGAAGATATTGCTGCAGTAAGAGAAAAAAAAGCCATACCGATAAGATAGATACGTAAGATATGTTTCTTTTTTATTTTATCCGCAATAAAACCGACAGGCAAGGAACCCGCACCGAATAAAAACAGGTAAATACCGGCAACAGTTCCGAGCGTTTCATAGCCGACATGAAATTTATCTTTTATAAGTATTAAAATTGCCGGATAAGTAAGTATAGCTACATGGCAAAAAAAATGGGACAAACTTAAAAGTATTACAGTTTGTTTTTCTTTTTTTTTCACGATCTTAATATTTTATACAATCTAATTCTTTTAAGCAATTACTTTTGATTTTTCTTAATTAGCCTTCTAAATCTGTTGCCGCAGGTTCGGACAAAGTCCAGCAAAGCTAATCCTGCTGGACGTACCATTAAAAGCCGCAGTAAATAAGTCTTTACGTACATAATAAGAAATTTATATTGGAGGTATTAATGCCTGTTAATTTTAATTTTGCTTAAAGCGGCTGTGCAAAAAAAGATCGATATACCATGGTAAACGGTGATGAAGGTAGTATGGAATGATATAAGATCAAATAATTATTATGAAAAATGCGGCGATAAATACTAAAAATATATAAAATATATATAAATTTAAAGAGCCGTTCTGCATAAGTTCTGTCGTAAAATAGCTTAATTTTTCAAATATTTTAATTAAGGGCAGATATAAATAATATTCTATCAACGGGAATATATAAGAGCCGTAGCCGCTTGAATTATGATAATAAGACGAATAAGGGAACGGATTTTTCAGCTCGTAATCGTGTCCTGATGTTTCGGTTTTAGTATGGGTATGAGCCCTGATTCCTTTTCTATATATTATATTAAACATAATTCTTAAAGCGTTTGAAAAACCAAGAACAGATACCTGCGCATTCGGATTTGCGGAACTTTTAGTTTCTCCGCCTGTCCAAGCATAATTAATTATACGTTTTCGAGGTTTTATTATTAATATGTATAAAACATAGAAGATCAGTATAAATATGATTGATACGAAAAACAGATAAACCGGGCTTGAAGCGGAAAACGAACTGTAATAAGGTATAAATATATAATTTTTTAATATTTTACCGCCAATATTAATGTGATAAATAGACTGTGACACTTTTGACAGGACTGGAGTGTATAAAAACATAAATCCTGCTAAAGTTATACTTAAAATTACAGGTATTAAAAGTGCTATATTCATTGAAATAGGCACTTCTTTTACTTTTTTTGCATCTTTTGACTTCGGCTGCCCCAAAAACGTCAGTCCATATAATTTTACGTAAGTAGAAACCACAACCGCCGTACTCAAAGCCATTATAGCTCCTACAGTAAAAATAAGTATCCTTGGAAGAACGGAATTTATATGAAAACCTAAAAAAACAACCTCAAGATTAAGCCATTCGGAAACAAATCCGTTAAGAGGCGGAATACCGGCTGCCGATAAAACTCCAATAAATATTAGTATTCCTGTCAAAGGCATACCTCTAATAATCCCTCCAAATTTATCCATATCGTGACTGTTGGTTTCATATTCAATATTTCCTGACCCCATAAACAAAAGGCTTTTAAAAAATGCATGATTTATAAGGGTATATAGCGAAGCTATCAGGGCGAGAGCCGAAAGTCCCTTTAATCCGAAATAGTTATAATAAAGCGATGCGCCTATTCCGGTTAATATCAATCCCATATTATCTACCGTAGAATAAGACAGCAGGACTTTAATATCATGTGTCTGGGACATATATAAAACACCGAAAAACATAGTTAACGCAGCGATAATTAAAACTATTGAACCTAATATTAACGATGAATTTAGCGGATGTAGAATATAAAGCCCAAACCTGACTATTCCATAAAGTCCGCAAGAAGTCAAAACACCGCTTAAAATTCCTGACACGCCTGAAGGAGAAGCGGGATGAGCCTCAGGCAGCCATATATGAAGCGGAACTATGCCCATTTTTGCACCGAAACCGAATAAAAAAAACAAAAAAACTATTTCTTTTAAGTAAACAGGAATAGATAAATTTTTAAGAGTTTCAAAATTAAAACTATTTGAATGCAAATATAAAAGCATTAAACCTGCGGCAATTAACATTGCACCTATTTCCATAATAACCGCCATTAAAAAAGCTGCTTTTTTTGTCCCTTTTATGTAATGTTTAGTTATTACCAAAAAATAAGAAGATATTGCCATAATTTCCCAGAAAATCATAAATATGAAGCCGTTAAAAGATATCAATAAAAAATAAACGCTTATAAGCATTATGCCGAATAAGAAAGAAAATAGGGGTATATTTATATTGTTACCTATCTTTTTAATATACTGTATCTGATATAGCGAAATATATGAAAACACGAAAAAAATAAACATCAGAAAAAAATCAGAAAGCGGATCGTATTTTAGGATTATTTTGCCTGCAGGGAAAAATCTGCCTATTTCAATTATTTGATTTAAGTATTTCCCTCCTTTTATAAAAGAAATGGCGGAATAAGCAACCGCGGTCAAAGAAGACAGCATATAAAGAACATTTGAAAAAGCAAATGAGGCGTATTTAAATTTTCCGTCTAAAATTAAAGCAGCAAAAGAGATTAAAACACCAGATAAAGATATTATTAAAAAAATATAATAGCAGTTATATGTCATTTTAATTCACCGTTCTTGATTAAAAGCAAAACATTTAAAATTTCAAAAGGATTAGGAGGACAATGTGGCAAAGATATTATATTCTCTGTCTCAAGCAATTTAATGTGATTTTCGTTTAGCGGCGTTTTTTCTTTACTTTCATATATTCCTCTTGTAATAGCGCAAGAACCTGCTAATATTATAAATCTGGGTTTTGGAATATTGTCTAAAACGTTAAAAAAAACTTTCGTCATCTTTTCAGTAAATACGCCTGTCGCAAGTAAAACATCGGCAAATCTCGGACTCGGCGTAATAAATATTCCAAGCCTGTGCATATTATAATATGGATTGTTTAAAGCATTTATTTCCGATTCGCAAGCACCGCAAGAACCTGTATCTATGTGCTTTACAAATAACGATTTTTTAAAAATATTTTCTGCGGCATAACTTTTTTGATTTCGAATACTAAAATCAAATTCATTTGCATAAGTTATTGCGCCGCCATTGGAAATATTTACGTTTAAACAAGCATCTATGCATAAACCGCAAAAAATGCATCTTTCAGCATCGATAGCTTTTAAACCGTCTTTAGTTGACAATTCTGCATGATTCAATAATTTAGAAATGTTAATAGACTCTGTAGGGCATATACGCTCGCATTCTCTGCAATATTGTTCGGTTTTATTGCTTTTTTCTATAAAATTTAAACATTTTTTAATATCTACATTTATCGACGATACAAAACCGTCGTAAAAATCTTTTTCTTTGGGAAACTTAATCGATTTTATTCCGAATTTTAATCCGTTATATGTCCAAAAAGCCATTGTGTATGCCCTTCCTAATTTTTATTATAAATATGGGACAGGATTCAATTCTGTCCCCGTCACAAATTTTTATTTGTCTAATGCAGCAACAGAAAAATTGTAACTGGTTTCATTAATATTGAAGTCCATCATCATAGTGTTTTTTGTACCGCAGGCAAATAATTTATAATTATTTTCAAACGGATACTTTATATTTATTTTTTTAAAAATTTTGCCGTCAAAATTTTTTGTATAGCAAAAAATTGCGCCCTCGGAAGATTCAGAAAACCCAAAACCGTTGTTTGAGCTTTTATTTTTAAATTTTTCAATATCTTCAAAATTATATATATAATCGGGTGCTTTAGTAAACTTATTTGCTTCCATAGTGCCTACGCAATATTCCATTATGCTTAAAGATTGTGCTATCTCGTCTATTCGAACAGCATATCTTGAAAAAGCGTCTCCTTCTTCATGTATAACCGCTTTAATATCTATTTCTCCATATAATAAATACGGATTATTTATTCTTAAGTCTGATAAAATTCCTGCGCTTTTAGCCACAACTCCTTTTGCACAGAATCGTTTTGCCGTTTTTAAATCTATTTTTCCTGTAGTCTTCAGTCTATCTATATGGGACTTAGTTTCCATATTTTTTTTAATTATATCCTGAACTTTATTCACGATTAATTTTACAGAATTAAAAATATTTTTTATATCTTCGAGCGATAAATTCCCCCTGATTCCGCCTATTTCGTTAATCCCCATAAGATAACGGGATTTTAAATATTTATGGGACAACTGTTTTAAAAGTTCGGCATAATATGCATATAAAGCTGATGGAACCTGAATATAAGTGGATTCGGCTATTTCCGATAAATTTTCTATATGGTTTCTGATTCTTTCAAATTCGGCAAAAAACATGCGCAGAATTTTAATATTATTATGTATTTTATCCGTAAGCTGAAAGAAATCTTCAACGCCGAGACAAAACGCAAGCGATGAGGCAAAAGAATGAAGACCTGATATCCTTTCAACGAGTAAAATCTGTTCATATAAATTTCTTTTTTCTGAAAATCTTTTCTCTATGTGTCTTTTTTTATAACCTGCTGTAATTTCTAAATTGTGCAGTTCTTCACCGGACGTTAAAAAATCAAATAAAATAGACTCGGAGACGCCTTTTCTTACCGGACCCCAGATAAACTCGTAATCCCCTAAAAATTTATATTTTCCGTGTTTCATATCTTTTAATAAATGCTTTTAGTTTATTTTATTTTGAAATTTATTATATGAACGATTCCCAATAATAAATTATGAAGACTGCTTGGGATATAAAATCCCAAAAATAGAGAAAGACATAGCGGAATCAACATAGGTATATATGAAAATGGATGAAAATCTCCTTTTTCAATAATATTATTGTCTTCTGCATTGCCGAAAACCATTGAGCCCGATTTGGACAATAAACTTATAAAGGCAGCCAATAAAAATCCTATCAATAAGACAGTTATCCAGTAATAGCCGTCTTTTAAACTCTGAAGTATAATTAGAAATTCGCTGATAAAAATTACAGAGGGAGGAACTCCGATTAGTGAAACTGTGCCAAAAGAAAATAAAAAAGCTGTCTTAGGCATAATATGAAAAACTCCCTTAATTTTTTTAATATTTTTCGTCTTAAACTTATGCAGAAAATTCCCTGCGCCGAAATACATCGTAGATTTTGTCAAAGTATGCCCAAGCATCTGCAAAAGAGCGCCAAATGTTCCAAATATGCCGCCGAGTCCAAAACCTAAAGTTATTATTCCCATATGCTCTATACTGGAATATGCAAAAAGCCTTTTTGAACTTTTTTGATATATTAATCCCATTATCCCTATAAATATTGAGAATATACCAATTGAAATAAGTATTGCATCTGGGTAACCGAAACCTAAATTTTTTGCGGCAATACCGAAATATCTTATAATTCCGTATAGGGCTACATTTTCTAATGATGCCGATAACATAGCAGATACTGGAGATGGTGCTTCCGAATAGGCATCTGGAACCCACGTATGCATGGGCGCAAGACCTACTTTAGTCCCTAATCCTATTACTATTAATACAAAAGCTATACGCACTATGCCTTCGTTAAGATAAACGGCATTTTGAGTAAGAACAGTCCAATCCAAAGATGAAACTAAATTTGGGCTTCCGGGAATGTTTCCTGATAGATAAAATAATATTGTTCCTAAAAGGGCAAGCGATATACCAGACGATACAACCAAAACATATTTCCAAGCAGCTTCGATAGATTTTTCGGTAACCTCCGATATTACTAAAAAAGAGCTTGTAATTGTCGTAAGTTCTATATCTATAAGGTAAATAGCCATATTATTTATCATAGGCGCAATAAACATTGTAAATGCAAAAAGATTAAAAAAAAGTTCATATCTAAAAAATTCATTTTCAGTCATTTTTTCGTTATCTATTGCAAGCCTCATGTATGATATAGAATAAATAGAGGAAAGAAAATAAACTATGCTTACAAGAAGAATTAAATAAGCAGAAAATTTATCTATCGCTATTCCATTATTAAAAAATAAAATAGATTTAAATTTTAAAACAAAATAAAGAATATAGAACGCACCTGCAAGGTCTAAAGAAGAAGAAATAAGACTTACATATTCGGCAAATCTCTTATTTTTTACGATAAAAGAGCTTAAAGCCGCTAATAACGGAACTATTAAAAGTATTATTATAATAAGTTTTATATTCATAAATTTTAAATTTATTTCAGCCGACCAGCCTATTTAGCATAGAAGTAGAAAATGATCCCGTCCTCATCTTCATAAACATTGAAAGCATCAGCATTGCCGTAACGGTAACTAAAATATCGAATAATACTACTAATTCAACAATTATCGGAAGTGTCGGAACTACTACAACAGACAAAAGAAATATTCCGTTTTCTATTACAAGAAGTCCAAGAATATGCGTTACAGTAGTAAATCTTGAGATAATCATAAAAAATCCTACAAATATTAAACTCAAGGCAATTGAAGCTGCATTTATGACTATTTTAGGAGAAAACGGCGAAATTAACCTGTACATCAAAAAATATGCAAAAACCGTCAAAACAACTCCTGAAATAATAGAAAATGGTATTTTCAGAGTTAATTTAACTTCTTCTTTAATATTAAATTTTTTTATCATCCTTAAGAGTATATATGGAACTACAATAGTTCTAACCAAAAGAGTTAAAAAGGCTACAAGATATAAATTTATGTTTTGCGTTTCAATCCCTAAAATCAATGTTAATGCAAATATTAAAAATGATTGGAAGCCGTAAGCATGTATATAAAAAGATATCCATCTCGAACTAAGCATTACAAACGAAGACAGAAGAATCATAGAAACCAGAAGATCCTCTATAACATAAATATAAAGCGGTAATGTATATCCAAGCATTTTTAAAATCCTTTATATTGAAAAGTCATTATAGCAAGCACGCTTAAAACAAAAGCTGCGCCGAAATATTCCTGATATCTGAAAAATCTCAGTCTTGAAATTGCCGTATCTATAACCGCCGCAATTATTCCTATTATCAGCATTTTTATTACCAGACTTATTATAGCTATAATAAGAGATACGGGACTATGGTTTACCGCTAACCCCCATGGGAAAACCAGAACGTTTAAAAAAATAACCAAAAGTAAAAACTGTTTCATATAGCCGGCCCATTTTAGTAATGCAAGATAAGGTCCTGAATAATCTAAAATCCTTGCCTCTTCAATCATACTCATCTCGGCATGTGTGGAAGCGTTAATAGGTCTCCTGTCTGTATCTGCTAAAAATAGCAAGAAAAAAGCGGCAATTATCAAAAAATGAGGAGAGCTGAAGTAAAGCGGCAAAGATGCAGTTATAGTATGAAGCATAACATAAGGCAGAGTCGATTTTGCTATTAAAGCCACTCCAACAAAAACTAAAATTAGTGTAGGTTCTGAAAGAATAGCCAGAAGAGTTGCGCGCGACGAACCGAGTCCTCCATAGCTTGTACCTAAATCAAGAGAAGCAACATTTATAAAAAAAGAGGAAAGAGTAAATAGAAAAGCCCCTCCCAGCATATCGCCCATAAAACCCAGAGGAAGCGGATATATCGTTAAAACTGGAATAAGAAGCGTTATGAGTATCATAGAAATAAATGAAACGAAAGGGGCAAGCCTAAAGACAAACGATGTGTCTTTAGGTATTACAATTTCCTTACGGAATAGTTTATGCAGATCGTAATACGGCTGAAAAATTGAAGGACCGGCTTTGCCTTCAATAATTTCTTCTACTTTAGTTATAAAACCTGATATAAAAGGAGAACAGGCTGCAACGGTTAAAACTTGAAATACCTGAAAAAAAGTAGAATTTAAGTATAAATTTATATGGCTATACATAACAGGCTAATTTTCCTTTTCTACATTATGTTATTATGTTAATTTAAATAAAATAATAATTTTTCAACAGTGTTAATAACATGTAATGTAGGAGTCATTAGCCTTTTTAGTATTTCAAGGCGGTTAGGCAAACCCCATTGCCGTATAAATTAATTTTATTTTATAAATAAGAAATTGTCAATACCTTATCTCAACCTACCTTTTCCGTCCAAATTTTTATTCATTATTTCTTGATTTTATCTAACTTTCCAATTTTTTATCGGCAATTTTGGGAAGGAATTCCTATTTGATTATTATATCGAATTGTTATATATTAAATTGATGGGATTATTCGGAAAAATTTTTTTTGCTATATTAATTGATATATTTTTAGAAATTTACGTATTTATAAAAATTGCAGATAGATTTGGTTATCTGGTTACTTTTGGTTTTTTGATATTTTTTAGTGTTTCCGGATATATAATCACAAAAAGAATTAAATACGTTGCATTGCAAAATGCGATTGCGGATTTTTCAGCTGGAAAAATTTTAAATAAAAATTTAATTAAATCTGCTGCTTATTTTATAGCGGGCATACTTTTTTTTGTTCCAGGTTTTATAACTGATTTTATAGCTGTTCTTTTTTTAATTCCTTTTTTAAACTACTATCTTTTATATCTGATTTTTAAATATCTTAAAAATAAGTTTAAAGGCAATTTTACTTATTATTATAATGTTCATAGTCATAACCATGTATATGAGGAAAGCGAAAGAGATATAAATACATTTACGACTGAAGCAAAACCTTCAGAAGATTCTGATGACAAAGAAAAAACGCATAAAAAACTTATAAATTAATATCTATACATCTTAAAACATTAAAATTAATAATAGCAAAAATTATAGACATAGTTTTAGTTTTTATCGGTTCTATAATTTATAAACTTCTTATAGCTTATAAAAATAAGTTGTTGAAATAGCTACAGCGATAAGATACAGACACGGTTAAAAAATATATCCTGAAATTGCATTATTCTGCAATTCGGTAATTTTAGTGACGGCTTTTTTTGAAAGATCGTAAAGTTTTTGAAGAACTTCAAATTCTATCGGCGTTTTTTCTGCGCATCCTTGAATCTCGATAATTTTTTGGCTGCCAGTAAGTATAAAATTAAAATCGAGATCCGCGGTAGAATCTTCAGAATAATCTAAATCTACCAAAATTTCTCCGTTTACTATGCCTATGCTAATTGCTGCCACGGAGTCGTAAAACGGCATCTTTTCTATTTTTTCCTGCTTTATAAGGTTTAAAAAAGCTATGTATGCTGCTACATATGCTCCGTTTATAGAAGCCGTCCTCGTACCACCGTCCGCACTAATAACGTCACAGTCGATTAATACGGTTATTCCCGGGAAATAAGAAAAATTAACAGCCGACCTTAGAGACCTGCCGATTAATCTCTGTATCTCCTGTGCTCTGCCGTTTACTTTACCCTTAGAAGAATCCCTCGGTATTCTGCTTTGAGCTGACCTCGGGAGCATGGAATATTCTGCCGTGAGCCATCCTTCTTCTTTATCTTTTAAAAAAGGAGGCACCTTATAATCAACCGATGCCGTACATATTACCTTAGTATCGCCGGTTTCGACAAGACATGAACCTTCGGCATATTTCATATAACCGGGTGTAATAATCATAGGTCTCATTTCATCTTCCTGTCTGTTATTATTTCTAATCATTTTTATTTATTTCCCCAATCTTTATTTTTAATGAAAAATACATAAAGGTCTTTTAAGTTCAACGCATTTAGAAGTTGCACGCCCGTTAAAGAGCATAGTGCCGGTATATCGTTTAACATTGAATCCTTATCGGAAATTACCGTCAATATGTCGTTTTGATTTAAAGTTTTGAGTTTACGGACGACCGCCCATACGGGAGGGCCTCAGCAAAGCCCCCTTATATCAAGTACGTTAACTCCGTAATTTAAAAATTGTTTGTTCTCCATTTTTTCTCCTTTTTAGCTCTTTGGTTATTTAAAGTTTGTATCTGCCGAATTAACTTATTTAACCTTTAGCGCCGCATCTAAAATGCCGTTAATAAAAGCCGGAGATTCGTCGTTGCCGAATTTTTTTGCGATTTCTACGGCCTCGTTAATAACTACGTTTTTAGGGGTTTCGGGTACGAAAATAATCTCGTAAATAGAAAGTCTCAATAAATTTCTGTCCACGCGAGACATTCTTTCTATGCTCCAGTTTTTAGAAATATTTTTTATAACATCGTCGATTTTTTTTAAATTTATGAGCGTTCCCTTAACTATGGAAGAAAAGAAATCGAATACTTCCGCAATATCTTTTTTTTTATTTAAATCTTCTTTTGTTTTTATAAATCCGTCTCTCTTCAGGCTTTCAACTGCAAAGTCATTATAAAATCTGTTTATTTTATAATCTAAGTTGCTTATATCGCCGTCTTCTTCGTATAAAAATTGCAGCGCCAGCTCTCTTGCTTTTCTTCTTTTGGTCATATACGGCTTATTTTATTTTCAGATCTTCTTAATTTTTGCGTAAAGACTTGCCATTTCGACCGCAGACATTGCGGCATCGAAACCTTTGTTGCCCATCTTGGTTCCTGCGCGCGATATAGCCTGTTCGATGGATTCCGCAGTTATAATTCCGTAACTTACCGGAACATTATAATGAATCGAAAGTTCAGAAATTAATTTCGTCACCTGATTGGATAATAGGTCAAAATGGGTAGTTTCGCCTCGTATCAAAGTTCCCAGACATATTACGGCGTCAAATTTTTTTGTTTCCAGCAGCATTTTTACCGCCATAGGAATTTCAAACGCACCCGGAACTTTTACGACCGAAACGTTATCATCCGCAGCGCCTGCTCTTTTAAGATAATCTAATGCTCCGGACAACAGCTTGCCGTTAATAAAATCGTTAAATCTCGATATTACTATGCCGAATTTAAAACCGGCGGCTTTAAGCTCTCCTTCAATCAAACTAAAACCGTGCATTCCCATTGCATACTCCTTTATTAAATTAAATATTTAAGTTATACTTATAGAGTGTTACTTAATTTTCAGCAGATGCCCCATTTTTTCTTTTTTCGTTTCGAGATAGTGTTTATTAGTTTCGTTGGGACATATCTCTATCGGAACCCTTTCGACTACGCTGAGACCGTATCCTTCAAGTCCTATTATTTTTTTCGGATTATTAGTCATAAGCCTCATTTTACCAACTCCGAGATCGACCAAAATTTGAGCGCCTACGCCGTATTCCCTTAAATCGGCTTTAAATCCCAATTTTTCGTTTGCTTCCACGGTATCGTAGCCCTCGTCCTGAAGATTATACGCCTTTAATTTATTTACCAGCCCGATTCCCCTGCCTTCCTGCATTAAATATAAAATAACGCCTTTACCTTCCTTGTCTATCATCTCCATAGCCGTTTTTAACTGGTCGCCGCAGTCGCATCTCATGGAACCGAAAATATCTCCGGTAAGACACTGCGAATGAACTCTTACCAAAACGGGCTCGTCCTTGTTAATTTCCCCTTTAACTAATGCAACATGTTCTTTAAAGTCTATATCGTTAGAATAAACTATAATTTTAAAATCTCCGGCAAATTCGGTGGGGATTTTAGATTCGACAAGCCGCTTAACGTGTTTTTCATGTTTAAGCCTGTAATTTATTAAATCTCTAATGGTTAAAATTTTAATATCGAATTTTTTTGAAAACTCTATTAAATCAGGCATCCTCGCCATAGTTCCATCGTCTTTCATTATTTCGCATATAACTCCGTACGGCTTTAATCCGGCTACTCCGACTATATCTATAGAGCCTTCGGTCTGCCCCGTCCTTGTGAGTACGCCTCCGTTTTTACCCCTTAGAGGAAAAATATGGCCGGGCCTTACCAGGTCGGAGGGTTTTGCATCGTCCTTTATGGCTGTCAATATAGTATGCGCTCTGTCTTGCGCCGAAATACCGGTAGTAACTCCTTCTTTGGCTTCTATTGAAACCGTAAACGCAGTGGTAAATTTTGACTCGTTATTAACCACCATAGGCGGAAGATCCAAGCTGTCGGCTTTTTCTTCTGTAAGCGTAAGACATATTAAGCCTCTGGCATATTTCGTCATAAAGTTTATAATTTCCGGAGTGGTATGCTCCGCCGCTACTACTAAATCTCCCTCGTTTTCCCTGTCCTCGTCGTCGACGAGTATAATCATTTTACCTTCTTTTATATCTGCGGCCGCCTCTTCTACGGTAGCTAAACTCATAATCGTTATCTCCTTTTTTACATATATACTATCATAGGAAAAGATACCGGATTAATTTTTTTGCAATAAATTTGTATGCTAATTTGATTTGTTTAGTATGCAAAAAAAATAAAGTCTGACATCTTTTCCTTTTCTTTAAATACGGTGCAGAATTCAATTCTGTCACCGTAACAAATTGATGCATCAAATAAATCCGTTTTCGGTTAAAAATTCCACGGTCACGCCTCCAGCTTTACTATAGCCGTTTTCTTCTTTGGCCGCGTTGCCTTCGTTACAGCAGATAAGTCTTGACGCGCCTAAATCTTTTAAACGGCTGACTACCGTTCTTTCTATTATGTCAGATTCTATATTTACGTAATCGCCGATCGTTTTATAATTAAGATTAGTTTCTCTATACGTTAACGGAATAATGCTGACAAAAAACAAACCGTTTTTAACGCCGTTTACCGTAAGGCTGATTCCGTCTATAGATACAGAACCTTTTGCGATTATATATTTTTCTAAATTGCCGTCTATCGAATGCGTTATTTTTATGCCGATTATTATAGAGTTACCAAATTTTCTCGTTTCAATTATTTTCCCTATGCCGTCGACGTGTCCTAGAACAAAATGTCCCGAAATATCCGAATTAACCGAAAGAGCCGGTTCTATATTTACGGCTTCGTTAATTTTTAAATATTTTAATGCCGACGCATTAAATGTAGCAGGGGTATAATCGAAAGATAAAACCGGATAAGCGATTTTTTTCACGGTAAGGCATACGCCGTTAACCGAAATACTCTGCCCTATATATGAACTTTTTCCGGCATCTTTTACGGCTATCGAAATAACGCCGGCGCTTATGGATTTAACTTTCCCCGTCTCTTTTATTATGCCGGTAAACATAAAATATACATTATGCTAAAATTTAATATAATTATGCATATTATGCTAAAATACAGCCGTCTAAGCAAATTCGGGATAATATGATAAAAAAACTTCGTCTTTAATTTTTTTTACGTTTAAACTTGAAAAATTAATTTTTTCGTTAAATTCTAAATTTAGCCGTCCAAACAGGTCTAACCCGTTTTTTCTTCCGAAAAAATGAGGCGTAACGTTAAAAATTATCTTATCGCAAAATCTTTCTTTAATCAACGAACTAAAAAGTTCCGGACCCGCTTCGACTAATATTCCGGTTATTTTTAATTCTCCGCATTTTTTAAAAACAGATTCCAAGTTTAATAATTTTTTACCTTCTATAATATTATAATATACATCCGATATAATTGCACCTTTTTCTTCTAAATGCTTTTTTCTTTCTGCTTTTGTCTTATCGTAATCTTTTGAAGCAAAAATTAAAACTTCCCCGTGACTTTCAAAAATTTTTGAATCCGGCGGGGTTTTTAAATCTGAATCTAAAACTATTTTAGTCCACTTTTTTGCAAAAAATTTCTCTTTTATACCCGATTTTTTTATTCTAACGTCCAACATTGGATCGTCTTTTATGAGGGTTTTTACCGATATCATCACGGCATCGTTGATAAACCTGATATAATGAGTATATTCTAAAGATTTAGGCGACGATATATATACTTTTTCGGTATCGGTTTTATAGCCTAAATTTCCGTCTAAAGTTACAGCCTCTTTAACGGTTATAAAAGGCATACCCGTAGTTATATATTTAAAAAAATTTTCGTTAATCCTTTTAGCTTCTTTTGAAAGAACGCCGTCTTTTATTTCAATACCGTTATTAATTAAAAATTCCAGCCCTTTTCCCGATACCAAAGGGTTGGGATCTTTAATAGCCGATACAACTCTTTTTATTCCCGACTCTTTAATTTTATGCACACAAGGAGGGGTTTTCCCGAAATGGCTGCAAGGCTCTAACGTTACATATATCTCAGCACCTTCGGCGTTTTTTCCGGCTCTGTTTAAAGCTATAACTTCCGCATGGGGCTGCCCGGCTTTTTCGTGAAATCCTTCGCCGATTATAATGCCGTTTTTAACAACTACGGCTCCTACCGCCGGATTTGGAGAAGTTAATCCCCGGCCTTTTTTTGCAAGATTTAAAGCTCTTGATATAAAATATTCGTCTTTGTCGTTTGTATGCTTGCTAAGATTTTTTTTTGATGAGTTCGGAGACATTTTCGTATAACTCGTTTATATCTTTAAAGGAAAGATAGACGGAAGCAAACCGGACATAGCTTATTGCATCCAAATTTTTTAATTTATCGAGGACTTGTCTTCCTATTTCTTCGCTTTTTATCTCTTTTAAATTCGTTTCCTCAAACCATTTTTCTATGGAAACTACTATTTCTTCTATGTTGCGGTACGGAACGGGCCTTTTCTCGCATGCTTTTATTAACCCGCTTAGAACTTTTTGTCTGTCGAACGATTCTCTTCTTCCGTCTTTTTTAATTATCAAAGGGGATGAAGAAATAACGGTTTCTAAAGTCGTAAACCTTTTTCCGCAGACGTTGCACTGTCTTTTACGCTTAGTGGATCTTCCGTCTTTCGATACTCTGGAATCTACTACTTTATCGTCGTCGTTAAGGCAAAAAGGGCATTTCATAACAATGTTTCATACAGGGGGAACTTGGCGCATAAATTGTGTACTTCTTGTTTGATGTCGTTTTTTACGTTTTCGTCGCTCGGATTTTTTAAAACTTCGACTATAAATTCGCCTATTTTTATCATCTCGTTCTCCTTCATTCCTCTCGTAGTAACTGCCGGCGTGCCTATCCTTATTCCGCTTGTAACGAAAGGAGATCTTTCGTCGAAAGGCACTTTGTTTTTATTTACTGTTACACCTACTTCGTCAAGCAATGCTTCCGCCTGTTTACCCGTCATTTCCGATTTTCTGAAATCTACAAGCATCAGGTGGTTATCCGTACCGCCTGATATCAAAGAAAAACCGTTATTTTGAAGCGTATTGGCAAGAGCGGCTGCATTAAACACGACCTGTCTCTGATAATTTTTAAAATTTTCGCTTAAGGCTTCCTTGAAAGCCACCGCTTTGGCGGCAACTACATGCTCAAGCGGACCGCCCTGAATTCCTGGGAATATTGCGGAGTTAAGCTCCTTTTCGTATTTAGCCTTTGCAAGTATGATGCCGCCTCTGGGACCTCTTAGCGTTTTATGCGTCGTAGTAGTTACAAAATCGGCATAAGGTACGGGATTTGGATGCAGATCGGCTGCTACCAATCCGGCTATGTGCGCCATGTCCACCATGAGATAGCTTCCTGCTTCATCGGCTATATCCCTGAATTTTTTAAAATCTATAATTCTGGGATATGCGCTTGCGCCTGCTATTATCATCTTGGGCTTATTTTCTAAGGCTATTTTTCTTAATTCTTCGTAATCTATAATCTCCGTAGATTTATTTACTCCGTAAGGAATAATATTAAAATATTTACCTGAAAAATTTACCGGGCTTCCGTGAGTCAAATGACCTCCGTGCGATAAATCCATTCCGAGAACGGTATCGCCGGGTTTTAAAAAAGCGTAAAATATTGCCATATTCGCCTGAGATCCGGAGTGAGGCTGAACATTTGCGTATTCGGCATTAAATATTTTTTTAATTCTGTCTATTGCAAGCTGTTCTATATCGTCTATGTAGCCGCATCCGCCGTAATATCTTTTTTTTGGATAACCTTCGGCATATTTATTTGTTAAAACGGAACCCTGCGCCTGCATAACCGCGGGAGATACAAAATTTTCCGAAGCTATCAGCTCCAATGAATTTCTCTGTCTATCGACCTCTTTTTTTATAAACTCGTAAACTTCTATATCTGTTTCTTCAAGATTTTTAAAATCCAATTTCTTCACCTTTTATTTTTTTTATAAATACTTTTTAATCTTTTATTTATTTAGCTTCTCTATTGAACTTATTTTATTAATTCTGTTTTCATGCCTGCCTCCTTCATATTTTGCAGACATAAATCTGTCTATAAATCTTAATGCTTCCGTCGGAGTAGTCGTCCTTCCGCCCATAGTTATTATATTGGCGTTATTATGTTCTTTAGCAACCTGCGAAGTATATTCGTCGTGAACTAATGCTGCCCTGATCCCGTCAACTTTATTCGCCGATATTTCCATTCCTATTCCGGTACCGCATACAAGTATTCCGAAAGAGTTTTTATCTTTATCTTCTTTGACTTTTTCGGCCACTTTTAATGCATAATCCGGATAATCCACGCTCTTCAAAGAATCCGTTCCTATATCGAGATACTTTACTCCTTTTTTTTCAAGCGCCTCTTTTATTGATTCTTTTAATTCAAAACCTGCATGGTCGGAACCTAAATATATCATGTATGTATCAACCCTCCCATTTTTTAAATACTAAAGTCGCATTAGTTCCGCCAAAACCGAAAGAATTCGATATTGCAAACTTTATATCCCCTTTTTGAGCCGTATTAGGGACGTAATCCAGGTCGCATTCTTCGTCCATTACTTCAAGATTAATAGTCGGCGGTATAATTCCCGTTTTAACTGTCAGTACGGCAGCAACCGCCTCTATTCCCCCTGCGGCTCCCAAAGCGTGACCTATCATAGATTTAATAGAACTTATTTTAAGTTTATACGCTTTATCTCCAAAAAGCTGTTTTATAGCTTTTGTTTCATTTAAATCGTTATAATACGTCGATGTCCCGTGGGCATTTACATAATCCACGTCATCAGGCTTTATCCCTCCGTCCTCTATTGCATTTTTCATGCTGTAATATGCCCCTTTAGCTTCCGGATCCGGCGTAGATAAGTGATATGCGTCAGAAGATACTCCGTATCCTACTATCTCGGCATATATTTCCGCTCCTCTTTCCAGCGCAGAATTCATTTCTTCCAAAATTAATATACCGGCGCCCTCGCTTACTACGAAACCGTCTCTTTGTTTATCAAACGGCCTTGAAGCCTTAGCAGGTTCATCGTTCCTTGTAGAAAGAGCTTTCATTGCGTTAAAACCCGAAATACACAGAGGGGACACGGTAGATTCGGCTCCTCCGGCTATCATGGCATCTGCATCGCCTCTTGCAATAATTTTATAAGCGTCCCCGATAGAATTTGTGCCGGTTGAACAAGCCGATACCGTACTTGCATTAGGCCCTTTTGCTCCGGTCATTATAGAAACCTGCCCTGGAGCAAGATTTATCAAAAGCATCGGTATAAAAAACGGAGAAATCTTTTTGGGTCCGCCCTCTAAAAGCATTGTATGATATTTTTCTATAGTCATGAGACCGCCTATGCCGGCTCCTATCCAAACGCCTATCTTGTGGGCGTTGGCATCGTTGATCTGAAGTCTCGACATATCTAATGCCATCTTAGACGCGGCTACGGCATAGTGTATGAACTGATCCATCTTTTTAACTTCTTTTTTTTCTATAAATTTTTCCGGATCAAATCCTTTAACTTCGCCGGCTATTTTTGTTGCATAGCCTTCTGTATCAAATCTCGTAATAAGATCTACGCCGCTTTCTCCTTTAACCATTCTTTCCCATGAAGTTTCAGCGTCGTTGCCAAGCGCCGTAATCATGGAATATCCGGTTACTACGACTCTTCTTTTGCAATTAATTTTTTCCATAATAATAAGAATAATTTAGTACATTGTAATATAAATTATATTATTTTGTATGTTCGTCGATATATGAAACGGCATCCTGCACCGTTTTAATTTTTTCGGCATCTTCGTCGGATATTTCTATTCCGAATTCTTCTTCAAAAGCCATAACTAATTCGACCGTATCTAAAGAATCTGCTCCGAGATCCTCAACGAAAGAAGCTTCGTTTGTAACTTCATCGGGCGTAACTCCTAACTGTTCGACGATAATCTCTTTAACCTTGCTTTCCACTGACATTGATTTTTCACCTCCTCATTATTTTTTCAATTTTATTGCGTTGCCGGAATTCAATTCCGGCAACGCAATATTACATATACATCCCGCCGTTGACGTTTAAAACGGTGCCGGTAATATAGGCGGAAAGTTCCGAACATAAAAAGAGAACGGCGTTGGCTATCTCTTCAGGTTCGGCTATTTTATTTAAAGGAATACTTTTTTTAATAGCATCTTTTACGTCTTCCGGCAGTTTATCCGTCATTACAGTCCTTATAAATCCAGGTGCTATGGCATTTGCGAGTATTCCCCTTGCCGCATATTCTTTTGCTATAGATTTGGTAAACGCTATAATGCCGGCTTTCGAAGCTGCATAGTTAGCCTGTCCCGTATTGCCGATTTCTCCTATAACAGAGGCAATGCTTATTATTCTTCCGCACTTCGCCTTAACCATATGTTTTAAAACATTTTTGGTAATATAAAACATACCGTTAAGATTGACGTCTATAACGTCTAACCAGTCTTCGTCGCTCATCCTTATAAGCAGTCCGTCTTTAACGATTCCGGCATTATTGACGAGAATATCTATTTTAGATTCTTTAGATATAACCGCGTTAACCGTATCGGAGATTTTTTCTGAATTTTTAACGTTTGAAATATAAAAATCAAAATCGTCCGATATTTTTTTAATTTCATCCTTAACGGCTTCAAATCTTTTATCGTCTATATCGATTATTATAACTCTTGCGCCTGCATTAAGCAAAACCTTAGATATAGACAATCCTATTCCCGAAGAACCTCCGGTCACTACGGCGACTTTACCTTCCAGGTCTATTTTAACGGACATAAAACGCTCCTGTCTTTAATAAATTTATCAGTTTTCTAATTTTATTTTCTCGAATTCTTTAAGCGAATCAACTGAATTAATTGAGACGGCATCCGCATTTTTATCTATTCTTTTAATTAATCCGCTTAATACGTTAGACGGTCCTATTTCTATAAACTTTGTCACTCCGGATATTTTCTCCATATTTATTACTAAATCTTTCCACATAACCGGCGACGTTATCTGCTCTAAAAGAAGTCTGACCGCATCGTCTTTTTTAAAATAATTAAGCGACGTTGCATTGGAAAATATTTCAAAACCGGCATCGCTAAAACGGCTTTGGTCTATAAACGACGACAGGTTTTCCTTCGCTTTAGCCATAAAAGGCGTATGAAACGGAGCGCTTACGGGAAGCATAACTATTTTTTTTGCTCCTTTTTCCTTAAGCAGTGCGCATGTCTCGTCTATAAAAGACGAAATTCCGGATATTACCGTCTGAATAGAAGAATTTAAATTTGCTATAAAAACGCCTTCTTCATTTTTTGAATCATTTACTTCTTTTATAACGTTTTTTATTATTACGTCGTCAAGACCTATAACTGCCGCCATTTTGCCGAAACCTACCGGACACGCCGTCTGCATAAACAGTCCTCTTTTTTTAACTATTAAAAGAGCGTAATTAAAACCTAAACTTCCGGCCGAAACATTTGCGGTATATTCTCCCAAGCTATGTCCCGATACGCATTTCGGATTTAAGCCGAATTCTTTTTCAATAACTCTTAGCATTGCAATACTGACCGTCAAAAGCGCCGGCTGCGTATTTTCCGTAAGGTTCAACGCGCTTTCGTCGCCGCCGAGAATCAAATCTTTCATATCCTTTTTTAAAACGTCCGAAGATTCTTCCAAAACATGGCGCGCTTCGCTGAAATTTTCAAAAAAATCTTTCCCCATTCCTATATGCTGAGAACCTTGTCCGGGAAAAACAAAAGCAATATTTGAATTTAAATTTAAAGATTTTTCCGTTTCCATAAATTTTATATAAATAAATTATAATTAATTCGCTATAAATTTGCCTGTATTTTTAAAAAACGCTTCCGTTTGCGAAACAATTTCGTCGATAACTTCTTTTACGGTTTTTTCTTCTTTTATAAGACCCGCAATCTGACCGCTCATTAAGGAACCCATTTCCGCGTCTCCGTCAACAGATGCCGCTTTCAATTTTCCTGTTCCAAGTTTTTCATATTCTTCTATAGGCGCGCATTTTTCTTCAAGTTCAAGAAACATTTTGGCAAGTTTGTTTTTTAAAACTCTTACGGGATGGCCTGTCGGTCTTCCCGTTACTACTGTATCTCTGTCTGACGCTTTTATAACGGAATTTTTCCAGTTCTGATGTATATGGCACTCTTTAGTCGCAAGAAACCTTGTCCCCATTTGAATACCGCTTGCTCCAAGACATAATGCGGCAGCAAAACCCCTATAGTCGGCAATACCGCCTGCCGCTATTACCGGAATATTAACTGCATCTACAACTTGAGGAACCAAAGCCATAGTAGTAGTTTCGCCTATATGTCCGCCGGATTCCGTGCCTTCCGCAATTACCGCATCCGCTCCGGCTTTTTCCATTCTTTTTGCAAGAGCGGTAGAAGGTATAACGGGTATAACTTTTATTCCGGCATCATGAAACTTTTTTATGTAAGGTCCCGCATTGCCGGCCCCGGTAGTAACTACCGCGACCTTTTCTTTTATTACCGCATCGATAAGTTCTTCGATATAGCTTAAATATAATATAAGATTAACCCCGAACGGTTTGTCCGTGTTTTCTTTTGCTTTTCTTATTTCCTGAACAACAAGATCCGGCGGCATCTGACCAGCTCCTATAATACCCAGACCGCCTGCATTAGAAACTGCAGAAGCAAGTTGGTAATTAGATGCCCAAGCCATACCGCCCTGAAATACAGGATATTTTATTCCAAGAATATCGCAAATACGAGATTTTATCATTTCGTTTAACCTGCTACCACCTAATTATGGAAGATGCCCATGTTAATCCTGCACCTATGGCATCTATCAAAACTATATCCTTTTCCTTGATTCTCCCTGAAGAATAAGCTTCGTCGAGAGCAATAGGAATAGATCCGCTTGAAGTATTGCCATATTTTTCCACGTTAACAAAAACCCTTTCCATAGGAAATTTTAGTTTCTTTGCCGTAGCTTCTATAATCCTTATGTTTGCCTGATGCGGAACAAATAAATCTATATCCTCCGGCTTTAGTCCGTTAAAATCAATTGCTTCCTGCGCTATATCTTTAAGATAATTTACTGCATATCTAAAAAGTTCCGAACCTTTCATTTTTATATAGTGCTCGCGGCCGTTGACGCTTTCGAAACTGGCAGGCATCAAGGAGCCGCCTGCTTTCAGCATTAGAATATCGTCGTGTCCGCCCTCGGAATGCATATGCGTAGAAAGAATACCGCGGTTATTTTGAGTATTTGCCGTCAATACCGCGGCGCCGCCGCCGTCTCCGAATAAAACACAGGTAGATCTGTCTTCATAATCCGTAATTCTTGAAAGCAGATCTGCTCCTATAACTAAAACATTTTTATATTTTCCGGATTTAATAAAACTGTCCGCTACCGACAAAGAATATATAAAACCGCTGCAACCTGCACTAATATCAAAAGCAGCTGCATTCTTAAGTCCTAATTTGTTCTGCACTATACATGAGGTTGAAGGGAAAATCATATCCGGAGTTATAGTTCCGACAAGAACAAGCTCTATGTCTTCGGGTTTTAGACCTGAAACATCTAATGCTTTTTTTGCAGCGGCAGCCGCTATGTCGGAGGTCGTCAAACCTTTTTCTGCAATTCTTCTTTCTTTTATACCCGTCCTGGACATAATCCATTCGTCGGACGTGTCCACTATATTGCAAAGTTCTTCGTTAGTCAGCACTTTTTCAGGAACGAATGAACCTATGCCGGCTATTTTTGAATATATCAACTTAAATAAACTCCGTAATTAAATTAATTTGGAATATTTTTGGCATTTGCTTCTATTTTATTGCTTATATTGTGTATTATGCCTTTTTCTACGAAATGCTTTGCGACCAATATTGCACTCGTTAAAGCTTTTGAACTTGCTCCGCCGTGAGCAATAAAAGCGGCTCCGTTAACGCCCAGCAGCGGCGCTCCGCCGTATTCGTTATGATCCACGAGCTTTTTAAATTTTTTTAAAGATTTTCTTGCCATAAAAAAACCGCACTTTGCCATAAAACTTTTATTTATTTCTTCCCTTAAAAGATTAAAAATCGTCTCTGCCAGTGTTTCCGCAGCTTTCAATATAACGTTTCCCGTAAACCCGTCGCAAACGACTACATCGACTTTGCCGTTAAACACTTCCCTTCCTTCCACGTATCCGTAAAAATTTAAATCGGTATTTTTAATTATAGCAAATGCTTCCCTCGTAAGGTCGTTACCCTTTGACGCTTCTTCGCCGTTGCTTAATAATCCTACCTTTGGATTGTCTATCCCCTTCATAAACGAGGCATATTCCGAACCCATTATAGCGAATTCAGCAAGATGATACGGTTTTACGTCAACGTTGGCGCCTGCGTCTATTAAAACGGTATATCCACCTACTGCCGGCATAATAGTGGCTATAGCAGGTCTGTCTATTCCGTTAATTCTTTTAAAAACAAACATTGCAATAGCAAGAGATGCTCCGCTGTTTCCGGCGCTGATAATTGCGTCTGCTTCATTCTTTTTTACTAATTCGTAAGCGACGCGCATTGAAGAATTTTTTTTGTTTCTTACTATAGCAGAAGGCGAATCTTCCATAGTTATGCGTTCAGGCGCATGAACTATTTTAATCCTGGAGCCGTTATAATTGTTTTTATTAAGAGCATCCTTTAAGACGGTTTCATCGCCGGTTATAGTTATTTCTATATCCTTATTCGACTCAACCGCCGCTATAGCTCCAATAACTTCAGGTTCCGGAGCCTTATCAGAACCGAAACCGTCTAAAGCTATTCTAATCATTAACAGTCTCCAAGTTTTCGCATAGGCGTCTGCTTATTTAAGATTTTTCCTGCGCTTTTTCCGCTACTATTTTTCTGCCTTTATAAGTTTTGCAGCTTGGACACATCCTGTGAGGAAGGATAGGCTCGCCGCAATTAGGGCATTTTGAATAATTAACGGGCGTAAGGCTGTCATGCGTCCTTCTTTTATCCCTTCTGCATTTTGAATGTCTTTTCTTTGGATTTGCCATTTGAAATTCTCCTGTTTATCTTATATAAAAAAATTATAAAATCTATGCTATATTATTAAATTAAAATTATAAAAAGTCAATTTCATTTTTCTAACGCTATTAAAATATTGTCGTCGGATGTCTTAAAATCTGCTTTATCGGAAAATATTAGACGCTCTGCCCTGACTGCAGACCTTATATCGCCGGAAATGTCGTTTATTATTTCTATATAGTCCTGATTTAATGCCTGAATTAAGATTTTATGCACTTTATGATTCTGGTGGAGATTTAAATTAGTGCGCAGTTTCCTGGAAGCTTCGAGAATATTCAGCAATATGGTCGAGTATTTCAAAGAATCGTTAAAAACTAAATCGTTCCTGAACTCCGGCCAAAAAGATATATGTATGCTTTTATCTTTTTCATATCTTTTATAGAATGACAGATATAGTTCTTCGGTTATAAACGGCATAAAAGGCGCAAACATTTTAACCGCATTTAAAGAAATAAAATACATAATATTCAGTACGGTTTTTTTTCTTTCGGGGTTCTCTTCGCTTTCGTCCCAAAATACGTTTTTTATAATTTCAAGATAGTTATCGCAGTATGAATTATAGAAAAAGTCCTGCAGAGTTCTAATACACAGAGAATATTCGTAAGACTCCATATGTTCGCCGCAAGCTTTCATCATGTTTTCGAATTCCGTCAATATCCATTCGTCTATACGGCTAAGTTTAAGCTCTTTTATATTTTTTTCGTAAGGATTAAAATCGGATTCAACGTTCGTTATTAAAAATCTTACGGCGTTCCATATTTTAATACTCAATCTTCTGCCGTTTGCAACATCTTCTTCGCTGAAACGAAGATCCTGTCCTAAATTTGCCTTAGATGCCCAGTATCTTAGAGCATCTGCCGAATACTTGACGGTTATTTCTTCCGGGCTCACAAAATTTCCCAAGCTTTTAGACATCTTCTTGCCGTTTTTGTCCAAACCCCATCCGCTTATCATTATGTCTTTAAAAGGTATATCTCCAGTATGGTAAACGGATTTTACGACCGTATAAAAAAGCCATGTGCGGATAATTTCCTGCGCCTGCGGACGCAGCCCCATAGGATAAATAGTATTATAAAGTTTTTTGCTTCCGGCGTCTTCGTATGACCATAACGAATTGATGAGAGGCGTAAGCGACGACGTCATCCATGTGTCCATAACGTCGTTTTCAGGAATCAATTTGCTGCCGCCGCATTTTGTGCATTTAGCGTTTACCGGCATACTTACTGCGGGATCTACCGGAAGTTCGTTTTCGGAAGCGACTACGGCTTCTCCGCATTCCGAGCAGTACCAGACGGGAAAAGGAACTCCGTAAAATCTCTGCCTCGAAATATTCCAGTCCCATTTAAGATTATTAATCCATTCGTCGTATCTGGTTTTCATAAACTGCGGATGCCATGACATTCTATTGCCGGCGTCAATAAATTTTTCTTTATTTTCCAAAATTTTTATAAACCACTGTTCGGCTAAAATAAATTCGACCGGCGTTGAACACCTGTCGTGAACTCCGACGTTATGATTGAGAGGTTTTTCTGATTTTATTAAATCCATTTTCCTTAAATCTTCGACTATGCTTTTTTTGGCGTCCCTTACGTTCAATCCTTTATAGCCGCCCGATAATTCGTTTAATCTTCCGGCTCTGTCTATTATAATTGCGGTGTCTAAATCGTGCTCCTTCCATTTCTTGACGTCTTCCGCATCGCCCCAAGTGCAGACCATCATAAGTCCAGACCCGTAAGACATATCTACAGACTCGTCGTATTTAACCGGAACGTTTTTATCGTAAAGCGGGGTTTTGACGCTCTTTCCTTTCAGAAAACGATATCTTTCATCGGCTGGATTAGCGTAAACGGCGACGCATCCTCCGAGCAGTTCGGGGCGCGTCGTAGATATAATAAGGCTTTTGCCTTCGCCGGATTTAAATTCTATATCGTACAGTACGCCTGCAAATTCTTCCAGCACTACGTCCGCCTGAGCAAGGGAAGTCCTGCACTGCGGACACCATAATATAGGTTCGTTGCGGCGTTCGATAAGGCCTTTGCCGTAAAGGTCGAGAAACGATTTCTGGGCGGTCTTTCTGCATCTTTCGTCTATAGTGGAATACGACAAACTATAATCTGCGCTTATTCCAACGGATCTCCATAGCGACTTGTATATATCTATTCCTATTTTTGTTTCCTTAAGGCATAAATCTATAAATTCTTCCCTTGTAATTTTAGATTTGTTGATTTTATATTTCTTTTCTACGTAACGTTCAGTCGGAAGACCGTTGTCGTCGAAACCCATAGGATAGAAAACGTTAAAACCCTTCATCCTTTTGTATCTTATAATAAATTCAGCCTGCGAATAACTCATTACGTGACCTACGTGGAGATGGGCAGACGAAACATAAGGAGGCGGAGTATCGACGGAGTAAACCTGTTTTCCTTTATCTTCCTGAGAAAATTTATAAATATCGTTGTCTTCCCAATATTTAGATATTTTTTCCTCTACGAACTTATAGTCGTAATTTTTCGGAAAATCTTTAAAATCTATAAAATCGTTTTTTTCTTGCATAGTTTTTCAAGTTTAGCAATTTTTTATTTAAAAATCAACTTTCAACTTTAGATACGGGGACAGAATTCAATTCTGTCCCCGTCACAAATTGGAAGCAACATAGGAAAAGGTGCCAGATTAATTTTTTACAAATATTTTCTTTGTTAATTGACAGTTTTGTATGCATAAAAATTAATCTGGCACCTTTTCCATCAAATTTATTTTAAATATGATATAATAGATGAAATGTACCAGGTGCTTGCGCGAAAATACAGACCTAGGATTTTTGACGAGATAATAGGGCAGGATGCAATCGTCCAAACCCTGAAAAATGCGGTAATAAACGACAGGCTTTCTCACGCATATATATTTACCGGAACAAGAGGCGTCGGAAAAACATCCATTGCCAGAATACTCGCAAAATCCATTAACTGCGAAAACGGTCCGACGGCTAATCCTTGCGGCGTTTGTTCGGCCTGCGTCCAAATTCAGAACGGAAGTTCGGTTGACGTTATAGAAATAGACGGCGCTTCTAATACCGGAGTCGATTCAGTAAGAGAACTAAAAGAAAACATAATCTATTCGCCGCAAAGTTTAAGATTTAAAATCTATATAATAGACGAAGTCCATATGCTATCCAACAGCGCGTTTAACGCTCTGTTGAAAACTTTGGAAGAACCTCCCGCCCACGCAAAATTTATCTTCGCCACTACCGAAATACATAAAGTTCCGGAAACTATTTTATCCAGATGTCAGAGATTCAACTTTAAACGGATACCGACGAAAATAATATTCGAAAAATTGAAAGACATTGCCGAAGCCGAAAATATTAACGCATCTGACGAAAATCTTATGATAATTGCGTCGCTTGCCGACGGTTCGCTGAGAGATTCGCTTTCGGTTTTCGATACCGTGATATCTTATTTCGGAAACAATATTAAAGAAGATGTCTCCGGCGTGCTGGGGCTTACGTCTAAATCTATAACTTCAAAACTAGTATCTTCTATATTCGATAGAGATTACGAAGGGGCGCTGAAAGCGGTAAAAGAAATTTACGATTCGGGAGCCGACTTAAGGCAGTTTATGAAACAGGCGGCGCATTATATAAGGAACATAATTATCGTAAAATTGAGGTATAAAGACCTTATATACGACTTAACCGACGAAGAAATTAAAACTATAGAACCGCTTGCGGAACAAAAATCCCTTGAAGAACTTTTAGATATGCTCGACGTAATGATTAACGCCGATGTTAAATTCCAAAGAATTTCTTCGCCTTTATTAATGATGGAATTGACTATTTTCAGGCTGTTTAACGTTTCGGATAAAAAAAACGTGACCGAACTTATTTTAAAAATAGATGAATTAAAAAATCAAACTAAACATAGTTACGGAATGGCAGAATCTCTAAAACCTCACAATATACCTATTGAAACGAAGCCTGCCGATAAACAAAATACAATTATATATAACCGGCAGAACGAAGAAAGATACGCACAGGCTAAACCGGCAGAAAAGTTTGAACAAACCGAGCCTAAAAAAGATTCAGGACAGCTTTTGGAACATGAAAAACTATTCGAACATTTTTCAAAAATGGACGAAAAGTTGAATGAAAAAGAAAAAATAACAAAACCAAAAAATTTTCAGGCGGAAGAACCGATGACTGAAGAACCGCATAAAAAAGATTTTCAAAAAAACTTTGCCGAAAATACGGTAACGGGCGACAAAATAATAGAAAGCATAAAAGAAGTATTCGGCGACGACATTAAAAGAATAGATAAAATTGAAACGTTTGCAAAAAAATAAAAAATTAAATAAAATATAAATAAATATTTAAAAATTCAATATACTGGAGGCTTACACAATGTCGAAAAATATCGCCGGGATGTTAAAGCAGGCGCAAAAACTTCAATCCGATATGCTTAAAATGCAGGAAGAATTAGGTTCTAAAACGGTGGAAGCCAGCGCCGGCGGCGGAATGGTTACCGCAAAAGTCAACGGAAAACAGGAACTTCTCGAAATAAATATAGATAAAACGGTCGTAAATCCGGACGACGTCGAAATGCTTCAGGATCTTATAATAGCTTCCATAAACGAAGCCCTTAACAAATCTAAAGATATGGTAACGGGCGAAATGTCTAAACTAACCGGCGGGCTTAACCTGCCCGGTCTTTTTTAACGGGCCGTTTTATGTCTTTAAACCATTCTGATTACGTCAAAGATATAGTATTTGCTTTCAAAAAACTTCCCGGCATAGGCGAAAGATCGGCAAGAAGACTTGCGTTCTACTTATTATCCCAAAACGAATCAGTAGCTTACGGTCTTGCGGATGCAATAAAAAATGCGAAACAAAATATAAAATTATGCGAAAAATGTTTTAATCTAAGCTCCGACGATATCTGCCACATATGCGGCAACCCGTCGAGAAACGGAAAACAGCTTTGCATAGTAGAAAATCCCGAAATAATATACGTATTTGAAAAAAGCGGAAATTATAACGGTTATTATCATGTATTGCACGGTTTAATAAATCCGCTGGAAGGGGTAACGCCGTCCGATTTGAAACTTAAAGAACTTGCAAGCAGGGTAGGAAACGGCGGTTTTGAAGAAATTATACTTGCGCTTAATCCAAACTCAAACGGAGAAGCTACTTCAATATATATACAGAAAATTTTATCGCCTTACAACGTTCGCATATCTGCTTTGGCAAGAGGAATACCCATAGGCTCCGATTTGGAATACGTAGATAAAGACACTTTGTCGGAAGCGATTAATTATAGAAAAAAATTCGATTAGGATGAACAATAAGGTTTTACTTATATCGGTTGACAACCTCAGATACGACTGCGTAAGCTATATTAAGAACAGGCCGCATCTTAAACAATTTTACGTCGAAAATTTAGTAGATACCCCCACGTTAGACGAAATCGCCGAAAACTCAACTGTTTTTACAGATTGTTTTTCCGCATCGAGCTATACTACCGCGGCGCATGCTTCTTTATTTACCGGATTGTTACAGCCCAAGCATGGTTTAAGGCCTTTTTTTTATAAAAAAATAAGGAAAGATTGCGCGACTCTCGCGGAAATTTATAAAAATAACGGCTATAAAACTATATTTTATTCCGACGTTATAGAACTTTTTCAGCCTCTGGGGCTGACAAAAGGATTTGATTTTATATATGCAAACGATATAAATCTGCTTTTTAAACAAATTTCGGCTTTAGAAAACGAAAAGGTATTCTGTTTTATACATCTTTTCGACATCCACGAACCTTATATTTTTTCGCAAAATTATAACGAAAACCATTATAACGACGACTATTTTGCATTCATAAACAAAATGTCCTCTTTATATAAAATACCCGTTCAAAATAATAATCCTTTCACTCTCTGGAATAATTTTTCCGGGAAGGTAAATTACGGGGTACAAATTATGCTTCCCCCATATATTTACGGAGTAAATAAATTCGACAAAGGACGATTTAGGCTTATATACGGTTTTTTAAAAAATATGGGGTATTTTAACGATGAAAATATCTATTCTATTTTTGCAGACCACGGAGAAGGCAGAATAGTTTTCTACGATATGCCTGTTTTCGGCCACATGGGCGAACTTTTCGACGAAGTTATAAAAATACCGCTGATACTGCATGCGCCGCAATTAGAAAAAGGCGTTAATAATAAATTAGCTTCTATAGTCGATTTATTTCCGACATTAATGTCTTTATCCGGTTTAAACACTGTTTTCGACGATAAAAACGTCTTCGGTGGCTTAAGTTTAATTGAAACGGACGGATTATCTTTGCTTGCAGAAAAAGAAAGGGAATACTGCTATTCGGAATTTTGTACGCAAAATATGTATAACGAGATAATGCAGTTTTCCGCCGGCGTTTACGACAGAAGCAAAAACGGCGCCTCTTCTAAAGACAAATATTTCCTGTCTCAACGCTCTATAAGAACTAAAGACCGTAAATATTTATTCATTCCCGATAATGTTTTGCAGTCTGAAGCAAAAAAAATTGTCGAAAATATAAATCTTTCAGATGAAGACTTTATAATAGAAATGTTCAATTCCGTTATGAGAAAAAGGGTCAGCAAACCTGAATACCTGTTTCTCCTAAATTCGCTTAAATCGAAACAGACTACGCGTCAAAATATTTATCAAAGCATGATAACTTCGGAAATTTATAACAGGCCTAAAAATTATTTCTTCGACCTTATAAGCGACCCGCTCGAAGAAAATATTAACTTATTAAATACTTCTCTTTCGGATTCCGCAAAATATATCGAAATTTTAAACGAAATTGAAAGTCATGCTTTTATAAGCGAAAATTTATTCGACGATAAAAGTGCTGCCGACAAAAGCGGTGCCGACATCATATTTAACCAGCCGGAATCCGATAAAAATATAGCGGCTGAATCTCTTGCGCTTCTAGAACAAAAAATTTCTCTAAGCATTGAAATTATTAAAGAAGCGGGGGACAGATACGGAGATAAAATCGGCATAGCATTCACCGGCGGAAAAGATTCAACAGTTTTATTAGATTTAATAAGGCGGGCGGAGGGCGGTAAAATACCCTTTAAAGTTATTACCATAAATACGTCGGCAGAATTCCCCGAAATTAAAGAATTTATGGAAAAATTAAAATCCGCATGGAACTTCGAACTTGTAAAATACTCAAACGACGAAGCGCTTCGGCAGAAATATCCGGTAGCTAAAGATAAAGCCGACTGCTGCAATACTCTTAAAACCATTCCTCTTAAGCAGTCTATTAAAGACCTTCATCTCAAAGCCATGTTTACCGGAATAAGAAGAGACGAAAACGAAGCCAGAGCAAACGAATCCTATTTTTCTAAAAGAAAAGACCCCCACCATTTCAGGGTCCATCCCTTGCTTCACTTTACCGAAAAAGATATATGGGATTATATTAATTTTAACAATCTTCCTTACTGCACGCTTTACGAGCAGGGCTACAGATCTATAGACTGCGCGCCCTGCACTCATAAAACTTCGGAAAAAGATGCCGCCGAACGCTCAGGACGTTCACAGGATAAAGAATCAGCTATGGACAAACTTCGCCAGCTCGGATACTTCTGATTCAATTTGCGTTTTATTTGTGATGTTGCCAGATTTCGGAAAAGGCGTCAGATTAATTTTTTGCAAATATTTTCTATTGCAGGATTAAGGTTGTACCTTTTCCATTTGACATATTTTAAAAAAACTAATAAAATATTAGTTTTCTATTATATAAAAAACTTTATTTATTATTAATTGAGATATCCTAATGTTTGACGGACTTAGTTCAAAACTCGAAAAAGTTTTTAAAAACCTTAAAGGTTACGGAAAACTGTCGGAAAAAAATATAGAAGACAGTCTTAAGGAAGTCAGGCTTTCTTTGCTTGAAGCAGACGTAAACTACCTTATAGTAAAAGAATTTATAGAATCCGTAAAAAATAAAGCCATAGGCGAAAAAGTAGCCGACAGCCTGACCCCTGCCCAGCAGATTATTAAAATAATAAGAAACGAATTAGTAGAACTGTTGGGAGACAACGAACCTTTAAATATTAAGGCAAAACCTCCTGTTATTATAATGCTCATAGGACTTCAGGGTTCTGGTAAAACAACTACGGCGGGAAAACTTGCGCTTTATCTTCACAGATTGAAACGCAGCGTATATCTTGTTCCCGCTGACGTTTACAGACCGGCCGCTATACTTCAGCTTAAAAAAATCGGGGCAAGCATAAATATTCCCGTTTACGAAACGCCCGAAGAAAACGGGAAAATCCTGCAAAAGCCCGACGAAATAGTTAAAAACGCTATAGAAATTGCCGAAAAGCATGCTTACGATACCATAATCGTCGATACTGCGGGACGACTCGAAATAGATGAGCCGTTAATGGACGAACTTAAACTTCTTAAAAATAAATTTAATCCAAACGAAATATTATTTGTAGCCGACTCAATGCTGGGGCAGAGCGCGGTTACGGTCGCAAAAACTTTCAACGACGCCTTAGGCATATCCGGAGTAGTTCTCACAAAAGTTGACGGCGATGCAAGAGGCGGGGCGGCTCTTTCTATTAAAAAAACAGTCGCCAAACCGATTAAATTCTTAGGCGCCGGCGAAAAACTCAGCGATTTTGAAGTCTTTTACGGGGACAGGATAGCCGACAGAATACTCGGCATGGGCGACATATTAAGCCTTATCGAAAAAGCTCAGGAATCTATAGACGAAAAATCCGCTAAATCCATAGAAGAATCGCTTAACAAAAAAGATTTTACCGTTAAAGATTTTGCCGAACAGCTAAAAATGATGTCTAAAATAGGCGGGATTACCCAGATTGCCGGCATGATACCAGGCTTTTCAAAAATAAAAGATAAATTTAACTCTGAAGCAGCGGAAAAAGAGATAGTTAAAATTAAGGCTATTATTAATTCTATGACGGAAAAAGAAAGACTGAACCCCGACATATTAAACGGCGGAAGGCGCAAAAGAATCGCCGTAGGAAGCGGCACTACCGTCAACGACGTTAATATCTTTATAAATAAATTCGAGGAAGTAAAAAAAATTATGAAGTCTTTAAAGAAGAACAAATTGGGTTCTTTAAAAAATATAAATAATATTAAAAACATGTTTAACAAAGGAGATTTCAAGTGGCGGTAAAAATCAGATTATCGAGAATCGGTTCTCACAAAAAACCTTTTTACAGAATAGTAGCGGCTTCCGGAGAAAAAGCCGTGCAGAAAAAATTTATCGAAATACTGGGGACTTATAATCCGTGCGCCGATAAAGGCGTCCAGTTTAACATCGACAAGGACAAATTCGACAAGTGGGTAAGTTTGGGGGCAAAACCGAGCGATACCGTTATGACGCTGGTAAAAAACCAGGCTAAATGAATCCCGTTTATATAGATATAGGGGAATTTATAAAACCGCACGGCATCTTAGGCGAACTTTTATTTAATCTATACAACCCCTTGTCTAATCTTATGGATTCGGACTGCGGACTTTTTATTAAAGAAAACGGCGCATATCAAAAATTAGAAATTGAAAAAATCAGGCCGGTAAATAAAGGTTATCTTATTAAATTAAACGGCGTAGATTCTATTGAATCGGCGGAAAAGTTTAAAAGAACATCCGTTTATATTAATAAAACCGATATTAAATTGGATAAAGACGAATTTTTAATTTCCGATTTAATCGGTTTAAACTGTTATAACGAAAAAAAAAATAATATCGGTTCGGTTTCTGAAATTTACGGCGGAGAAACCGACATAATGGAAATAAAGTCAAATTCGGCAGTTTACCTGATTCCTATGACGGCTGAAAATATAGAAACTATAGATATTAAAAGTTCTAAAATATCGGTTAAAAACGAAAATAATTATAGAATATAAAAATATGAAGAAGGTAATAGACGTTATATCTATAATGCCCGAATATTTCGATTCGTTTTTAAAAACAGGTCTTATAGGAAAGGCTTTAAAAACCGGATTAATGGAAATAAATATTATTAATCCCAGAGACTTTTCAAGCGGCAAATATAAAAGGGTTGACGATAAAATTTACGGCGGTGGGGCTGGACAGCTGTTAATGGCGGAACCAATTATTAAAGCCTGCGAATATTCAGTAGAAAATTTTAAAAAAAAATATAAAAGCGAAAAAAGAGCGGTAGTTATAATGTCTCCTTCCGGAAAATTGCTCGACTCGGATACCGCTTCGGAAATGTCCGATTTTGAACATATTATAATAATTTGCGGGAGATACGAAGGAATAGACGCAAGGGTTGCAGATTTAACGGGAGGAATAGAAATATCGATAGGCAGCTATATACTGTCCGGAGGCGAAATAGCTTCGATAGTTTTCATAGAATCGGTAAGCAGATATTTTAAAGGTTTTTTGGGTAATCAAGAATCGCTTAAAGAGGAAAGTCTTTCCGGCGATTTTAAAAAAATATTGGAATATCCCCAATATACGAAACCAAAATCGTTTAGAAATTTATCCGTTCCAGAAATACTTCTTAGCGGAAATCATAAGCTGATCGAAAAGTGGAGAATGGAAAAAGCATTAAAAAAAACGGAACAAATAAGAAAAATTAATTAATTATATAAATAAATATAAACAAAAGGAGAGACCTAAATGAATATCGTAGAAAAAATCGAAAATGCGTCCTTAAGAACGGACGTTCCTCAATTTAAATCTGGCGACACCATCAAAGTATATCAAAAAATAAAAGAGGGCGACAAAGAAAGAATTCAGGTTTACGAAGGAGTAGTTATTGCAAGAAAAGGAAGCGGCATCAGATCGGCTTTTACGGTAAGAAAAAATTCTTACGGCGTAGGAGTAGAAAAAACTTTTTTGATTAATTCTCCTTTAATCGATAAAATCGAACTTCTTTATAGGGGAAAGGTAAGAAGGGCAAAATTATACTACTTAAGAAAGAAAAAAGGTAAGGAAGCCAAAATAGAAAGACTCGATATGGTTCAGCAGCAGCAGTAAGTTAAAATGAAAACTGAAATGCAAAGGAAAGTTATTTAATCAACTTTTTTTAAATATTAATGATATACTTATAATATTAAGAGAATTATAGTAACTTTTAATTATAATTAATATTTAAAGGAGGTTTTATGGAATCGCAAAAAAAGGCTGTGGATAAGTTTGCAGAATTTATAGGAACGGTTCTTGGGGTTACCGAGGATAGATTTCAGAAGATTTTAGACGAATTTATAGTCAGCCATAATTTCGGCAAAAAAGAATCCGAAGTTTTTTCGCAAAAAATGAAAGACATATATGATGCAAATAAAAAAAAATTGATGTCTATAGTTGACGAATCAGTAAAAAAAGCCCTTAGTAAAGCCGATATAGCCAGAAGTTCCGAAGTAAAAGGATTAGAAGAAAAGATTAATATGCTTGAAGAAAAACTTGCTGCTGCACATTCTAAACATAAAGACGCTGCTCATTCAGCAGTAACTAAAACCGGCAGTCACAACCTTAAAAATAAGAAAGAAAAATAATTTATTTATGGCTTTAAAATCTTACAGGGTTATTATTAAAGGAATAGTTCAGGGCGTAAATTTTAGAAATTTTACAAAACTCGAAGCTGAAAGAATCGGCATAAAGGGTTATGTAATGAATACTCATGACGGCCATGTTGAAGCTTTTTTCGAGGGAGAGGAAGAAAAAATTAAGGAAATCATTGCTTCCGTGCATGTCGGACCGCCCTCTTCAAGAGTCAAAGAAGTTAAACTGTATGAACAGGACGGGCTTTCTAATTTCAAGGATTTTAAAATATTAAGATAATTCTTGGTTTGTTTCCGCAATAGGCGAAGGATCGATTATTAAAGTTAACTCGCCCTTGGTTAGTTGTGGCCTGTTGATAATTTCTTCGGTTATAGTTTTTATGTCTTTAGTTTCTATAAATTCATAAATTTTAGTAAGCTCTTTTGCGTAGCATATTTTAACGCTGCCCATAATTTCGTTTATTTCCGCAAGCAGTTTTTCGACGCTTCTGCCGGGTTCAAAAAGTATAAAAACTCTTTTTTCATCCTTTAATTTTGCAAGCAGTTTTTTTCTTTTTCCCTCTTTTTTAGGTAAAAAACCGATAAAAGTAAATTCCGAAGTATTCAGTCCCGATGCCGATATCGCTGTTAAAACGCTTGAGGGACCGGGGATCGGAACTACTTTTATTCCTTTTTCGATACACAAACGTACTAAATATGAACCGGGGTCGGATATTAAAGGCGTTCCTGCTTCGCTGACAAGAACGTAATCTCTGCCTTTCATTATGCCGCCGGCTATAGCGTCGGCAGCCGATTTTTTATTATATTCGTGATATGGGATCAAGCGGGTTTTAATATGATACTTTGAAGTTAATATCCTAGTTTTTCTGGTATCTTCGCAGGCTATAAAATCTGCCTCCCTCATTACTTTTAACGCTCTTATAGTAATATCTTCCAGGTTTCCTATAGGCGTCGCAACGACGTATAATGCGCTCATAAAGACTATGCCCAGTCCCTTAAATATCTAAAATCAATATTTATAGTCCGTTCCGAAACCTTCGCTATTAAAGGCATCCGTCTTTTATACTGCGATTTTTTTATTTTTTCGTATATTTTGTTTACGATATTTTCTTCAAAACCTAAAGAAATTACTACTTCAGGCTTGTACATTTTATCTATTAAGAGATACATTATATCGTCCGCCATTTTATAGGTAAAACCAAGTTCCGATTCATCCGACTGCCCTTCCCATAAATCGGCCGACGGCGGCTTACTTATAATAGTTTTTGGTATGCCGAGATGCTCCGCAAGCTGGTAAATCTGAGTTTTATAAATATCTCCTATAGGATTTAAAGCCGAAGCCATGTCGCCGTATAAAGTTCCGTAGCCTAAAAGCAGTTCCGATTTATTACTTGTGCCGAGCACTAACGAATTCAGCTTATATGAATAATCATACAGAATGGACATCCTTTCTCTGGCCATTTTATTGCCTTTTCTAAGTTTTAAGGTTATACCGACGCCTGCCGCATCGGCATTTCCGCTTCCCTCGGTCTCATTCTTAAAATATTCGTTTATCTGCTTAGATATATCTAAAACGTAATATTTAATGCCGAGCGTATTTGCAACTTTTAAAGCATCCTCCATGCTCGACTTGGAACTGCTTTCATAAGGCATTATTAAAGCCGTTACGTTATCTTTTCCAAGCGCGCTTGCAGCCAAAAAACAGGATGACGCCGAATCTATGCCGCCGGACAAACCAAGAACTACCCTGTTTACTCCAGCCTTTAAAACCTCGCTTTTAATAAAATTACCGAGATGCTTATAAATTAATGGAAAATTTAATTCGTCTATTTTTGGCAGTTCGATTTTATGCTTCATAAAAATCTTTTCACTTAACTTTATTGTTATTAATTATATTTTCTAATTCTTTAAGAGTCAGATTTAAATTTTCGTCGCGTAAAAGAGGCGTTTTAAATCTTTCATTATTAAGCAGGTTTAAATTTACTTCCGATATAATTTCTCCTGTTTCTATATATTCCATTTTGCTTTCGATATTGCCGGAAGGATTTACTATGCACGAACCACCGGAAAATCCTATGCCGTCTTCGAAGCCGACCCTGTTCACGTATATAACGTAACTTTTATAGTAGAAAGCTATAACAGAAAGCAGTTCTTCCCACATTTTCGTCGAATTAAATTTATTAAGTCCGCCGGTTATCCCTCTCGCCGGAGAAGCTGAGTTGATTATAATTATATGTGCGCCTTTATTGACGGCAATATAAGACGACGAAAGATGCCATGCATCTTCGCATGTTAATACTGAAATTTTAACGCCGTTTAAACCGAAAACGCCGAACCCGTCCCCCGGCTTAAAATACCTCAATTCTTCAAACATGCCGTAAGTAGGCAGATAAACCTTTCTGTGGACGCTAATAAGTTTTCCGTCAGAAACGCAAAAAGTCGAATTATAAAAATTAAAATCAGCGTCTTTTTCTACGAAACCTGCTATAACAGCGATATTTAGTTCTTCCGATATTTTATAAATAGGCTCGAAGATTGCGGCTTTGCCGGAATTAATATCGACGCCTAAATCGTAAACAGAGTCTTTTAAAAAATAGCCCGTAAGAGAAAGTTCCGGAAAAATTACTATTTCCGCCCCTTTGTTTTTTGCAGAGGAAATAATTTCAATATGGCTTTCTATATTTTTTTTTAAATCCCCCGTTTTGGGGTCAGTCTGCGCTAAGCAGACGTTTACACGGTTATTGTTTTTATTTTTCATTCGAGAATATTTTCAAAAAAAATTAATTTAATCGAACCGCGTTCTATATATTCTATGGAAATTACGCCGTAATTTATAGATTTATTATCGTTTTTTATATTAGATGCATATGACTGCATTAAAAAAAAATTAGATACGTCTATAATAGTTGAAAGTTTCTTTTTATTTACCGCTTCGTAAGGCTTGCCGAACATACTTTTAAATCTAGTCTTGACTTCTATAAAATTTAAATTGCCGCTTTCGTTTTCGGCAATAATGTCTATTTCGTGTCTGCCTTTTTTAAAATTTTTTTTAATAATTCTGTATCCTATTTTTTCTAAAAACTCTGCCGCAACCGCTTCTCCTTCGTCTCCCTTAGCTTTATTTAACGACTTGCCGTTCATACACCTTTTCCTCTAAATTTATCCTTTTCAATTTGTTAAGAGAGCGGTATTGAATTCCATCTTTGTATCTAAAAATTACAATTAAAAGTTTTCCTGTGGATTTCCGTAAAACCGTATTTTCTAATATTTTTTTTATGTTCGACGGTTGCATAACCTTTGTGTTTTTTAAAACCGTATTCCGGATATTTTTCGTCGATGTCCGACATTAGTCCGTCCCTAAAAACCTTTGCAATTACGGAAGCGCAGGAAACAATTTTTACCCTGTCGTCGCCTTTTATTACCGGTATTACTTTTAATCCCGAAATATCAGTTAAGCCGTCCGGTGCATACGGACCGTCTATAATTACGACGTCGGGCTTTACATATAAGCCGTCAAAAGCTCTTTCCATCGAAAGCATAGCCGCTTTAAGAATATTAATTTTATCAACTTCTAAATTAGAAGCGATGCCTATCGAATATGATACGGCGGAACTTAAAATAATCTTATAGAACTCTTTTCTTTTTAGCTCGGTTAACTGTTTGGAGTCTTTTATACCGGAAGGAATTTTATTTTTATCTATTATCACCGCCGCCGATACTACCGGACCTGCAAGACAGCCCCTGCCGGATTCATCTATTCCGCATATTTTTAACGGCATAAAAAAGCCTCTATTCTTTCAACGCATCTTTCTTTTCCGAGCGAAAATATCATTTCGTATATGGGCGGGCTTACTTTTTCTCCGGTAAAAGCAAGTCTTATAATCATGGCTTTTTCTTTCATCGTCCATCCGTTTTGCGAAAGAAAATCGTTAAAAGAGTTTTTTATGGATTCTATAGATGATTTTAATCCGTCCATATTTTTTACGTCACTAAAAATTTTATCGTCTAAGGTTATTATAAAATTCTTAAAAGCCGACAGAAAATCCGCATCGTTTTGATTAAAATTAAATTCGTTAATAACGCCGGCATTATATTCAACGTTTTTATTTAAGAAAAAATCTAATTTCTGCCTTAATTCGACGAGAGTTTTGGAGCGAGTTTTAAGAGAATCTACAAGCGCCGCCGTTTTTATGTCTTCATTAAGCTTTGTTTGCGAATCTTCCGATATATCGTTTATAAGGCTTATTAAGGCAAACGGGTCTTTCAATTTTATATAATGGGAATTAAGCCATAATAATTTTTCGGTATTAAAAATAGCGGCGGACTTGCTTATGTTTTTTAAATCGAAAAATTTTACGATTTCATCCATAGAAAGTATTTCGTCGTTGCCGTGAGACCAGCCGAGTCTTATGAGATAATTAACTAAAGCTTCAGGCAAAAATCCTTCTTTTTTGTACTGAATGACGGACGTAGCGCCGTGCCTTTTAGAAAGTCTTTTGCCGTCGGGACCGAGTATCATGGAAACATGGGCAAATTCCGGCACTTTAAAACCTAAAGCATTATACAGCATTATCTGCTTAGGGGTATTGCTTACATGGTCATCGCCTCTTAACACGTGCGTTATTCCGGACAGAGCATCGTCTATTACTACCGCAAAGTTATAAGTAGGGATTCCGTCTTCCCTTACTATTACGAAATCGTCTATTTCTTTGTTTTCTATACTTACAACCTGATTTCTTATTAAGTCTTTAAAAAACGTGGCGGATCCGGCTTCTCTGTCCACTTTAAACCTTATAACGTGCGGCGTCTTTAACTTTTCTGCGTCCGGCTTTAATTCCCTGCATCTGCCGACGTACATAGGTTTTTTATTTTCCGCCGTAAGTTTATTTCTGTCTTCTTCCAAAAGTTCTTTTGAGCAAAAACAGTAATAAGCCTTTTCTTCTTTTAAAAGTTTCTCGACGTAAGAATTATATATACTGAGACGTTCCGACTGATGCAATATTTCTTCGTCCGATATTATAGACATCCACTTAAGGCTTTCTATTATATCTTCTTCGAATATTTTTTCGGAACGTTCAAAATCGGTATCTTCAATTCTTAAAACAAACTTTCCTCCGTTATGTTTGGCATAAACATAATTAAAAAGTGCCGTCCTGGCTCCGCCTATATGCAGATAACCCGTAGGGCTCGGAGCAAATCTTGTTTTTATTGTATCCATAATAAATAAAATAATAAATGTATAGGAAAAGGTGTCAGATTACCTAAATACGGGGACAGAATTTAATTCTGTCCCCGTCTCAAATTAGATATTTCCCTAATATACAACTATAGAAGAATATCCGACTACGCTTGAGTAATCGCCGGTAACTTCTCCCGAATTGGTATATCCTATAAGTTTTGCTTTTGTTCGTCCGGCCATTTTGGCGACGTTAATCATTATAGAAGCGGGAATAAAACCGCACATCGTAATATCGTGCAACCTTACTTTTTCGTACAAGCCCTGCGCATTTAAATCCAATATTTCTTTTATTGCGATATCGTCTTTATATTTTGCCGACTCTGCCGGTTCGTAATGCGTCATATCGGAACTTGCAACTATCAAAACGTCGTCTATTAAATTCAGTTTTTTTAAAGCGTTATATATAGCTTTTGAAACGTTAAGAACATCAATGTACCTGATAAACGAAACAACTATAGGAACTATGGAAAAATCTTTTTTTAAATTATATATAAGAGGAATCTGAACTTCGACGGAATGCTCCCTTAAATGAGCCTGCTCGTCGGCAATAAAAGGACTGTCTGCTCCGTCGATAATAGCGTCGGCGAGTTTTGAATTAATAGGAACGGAAAAATCTTTAAAATCGTATTTTCCTTTATTCATTACCGAATAGTCCGCTCCCATACCGGTATGGTTCGGACCTATAATGATTATATTGTTTTTTATATCGATGCCGTAATATCCTTCATAAGCAATTTTTCCGGAATATACATAGCCGGCATGCGGCGATATAATCCCAAATGCGTCTATTTTTTTTCCAGTGACCGGTATATCTGCTTTAAAGGAATCTATGAAATTATTTATGCTATTTAATCCTTCAGGATAAAAATAACCCATTGCCGCAGCTTTTCTAATCAATTTAAAACACCGTCCTATATAAATTATACCGCAAATTTATAAGTTTACGACTCTACGTAAATCAAAGTTTCGTCGGGATTTACGCTGTCCCCTTCTTTTATGTAAATCTCTTTGACCGTTCCGTCTATAGGAGTATGTATTTCATTTTCCATCTTCATAGCTTCCACTATTAAAACCGTATCGCCTGCTTTAACCGAGTCGCCTGCTTTAACCATAACTTTAGTAATTCTTCCGGGCATAGGCGCATAAACGTCGCCTTCTCTTTTCGGCGAAGGTCTTTTCGACCGCGCTATGCTTTCGCCTACTATTTCGCCGCCGGCGCTTGGAACTATTTCGGTAAGAGATTCTATTACGACCTCTTCAAGAGTGCCGTCCACGTTTAAAAAGAAGGGTCTTTTTTGGTCGGATTTATGTCCGGCTCCGGCAATTTTAATCTTATAGCTTTCGCCGTGAACGGTAACGATAAATTCGCTCGGGGCCAATCCTCCGTCTTTTGCAAGAATAGAAGAATCTAAAACTTCTGCGGATATTTTATTCTCTTCCGATAAATTTTTTAGAGCATCCGTATCCGTAGGCTTTGAATAGTCTGGAAGACTGCCTTCTTTTCTTGCTTTAAAAAATTCTAAAGCTATATTCGGAAACAATACGTAAGACAATAAATCCTCTTCGTTTATATCGAACTCTTTAATATCTTTATATTCCTTCGACATTTCCGGTTCTATTAAATCCGCAGGCCTTACGGTTACTACTTCTTCGTTCCCAAGCACTTTTTTTTGTATCTCCGGATTAATTTCGGCGGGCGGCTTGCCGTAATAACCTTTTAGATAATTTTTAGTTTCGCTGGTAACAACTTTATATTTTTCTCCCGTTATTACGTTAAGGGCGGCTTGAGTCCCTACTATCTGAGAAGAAGGAGTAACAAGCGGCGGATAGCCGAAATCTTCCCTGACCTGGGGCACTTCATAAAGCACCTCTTCCATTTTATCGAGCGCGTTCTGTTCCTTAAGCTGGCTTGCCAGATTAGACATCATTCCGCCCGGAACTTGCGTTACTATAATGTCGGCATTAATATTAGTATATTCGCTCTCCAAAGCGGCGTATCTTTTTCTGACGCTTCTAAAATAATCTGCAACTTCCTTAAGTTTTTCAAGGTCAAGATCAACGTCGTAGCCCATTTCGGATAACGTAAAAACCATGGATTCGGTGGGCGGATGCGATGTTCCGCAGGACATGGAAGAAATCGCCGTATCTATAATATCCGCGCCTGCTTCTACGGCTTTAAGAAGCGACATAGATGCAAATCCGCTGGTGGAATGAGAGTGAACATGTATCGGCAGACCGATTTTTTTCTTAATCATAGAAACCAGATTATATGCATTTGCAGGAGAAAGCAATCCCGCCATATCTTTTATACATATAGTATCTGCGCCCATATTTTCAAGTTCGACCGCCATTTGAGTAAAAAGCTCGTTTGTATGAACAGGGCTTGTGGTGTAACATATTGTCGCTTCTACGATCTTTTTTTTCTTTTTTGCGACTTCTACCGCTTTTTTTATGTTTCTAAAATCGTTAAGGGAATCGAAAATTCTAAATACGTCTATGCCGTTATCGGCGCTCAAAGAAACAAATTTCTCTACGACGTCGTCGGCGTAATGTCTGTAGCCGACTAAATTTTGACCCCTTAAAAGCATCTGCAGCCTTGAATTTTTATATGCTTTTCTTAATCTTCTAAGCCTTTCCCACGGGTCTTCTTTCAAAAACCTTAGGCAGGAATCAAAGGTCGCTCCTCCCCATACCTCAAGCGACCAGAATCCTATATTGTCCAAAACATTAGCTATCCCCAGTATATCAGGCGTAATCATTCTTGTAGCCAAAAGAGACTGGTGGGCATCTCTTAGAGCGGTTTCCATAACGCCTATTTTTCTTATGTAGGTTTTTTCTTCCATATATTAATACCTTCCTTTAATTTCCTATTAAATTCCGTAATAAGCAGCAATAGCAGCAGATATTGCAAGTATCCTGTCAAAAGGATCTTTCTGCGGCTTATAATCCCTCAAATAAAGCCTTTCGTCTATAAAGTGCGTATCAAAATTTCCTTTTAAAAAATCTTCGTCCTGAACTATTCTAAGCTGAAAAGGTATAGTGGTCTTAACGCCTTTAATAACATATTCGTCTAAAGCCCTCTGCGCTCTGCGCACGGTTTCTTCCCAAGTTCTGCCGCTAACGGTCAGTTTAGCAATCATGGAATCGTAAAAAGGCTGGATTACATAATCTTTATAAACTGCGCCGTCTATTCTTACTCCGATTCCTCCGGGAGAATAATACGCCGTAACTTTTCCGGTGCTCGGAACAAAATCTTTTCTGGGATTTTCTGCGTTTATGCGGCATTCTATGGCATAACCCCTCATGGAAACGTCTTCCTGTCTAATGTCCAGCTCTTTACCCATAGCTATCAGTATCTGTTCACCGACTATATCGACTCCGGTAACTATTTCGGTGACACTGTGCTCCACCTGTATTCTGGTGTTCATTTCCATAAAATAGTAATTGCCGTTTTTATCGACTATATATTCTATGGTTCCCGCATTGCGGTAATTGCATGCCCGTGCTGCTTTTATAGACGATTCCCCCATTTTTCTGCGGGTTTCTTCGGTAAGTATAAGCGACGGTGCTATTTCTATCAGTTTTTGATGCCTTCTCTGTATAGAACAGTCTCTTTCGCCGAGATGTATAATATTTCCGTAATTATCCGCCAGTATTTGAAACTCGATATGGTGCGGCTTTTCTATGTATTTTTCTATAAAAACTTCTGGATTGGCGAATGCTTTTTCTGCTTCCGAACGGGATAAAGAAAAATTTTTAACAAGCTCTCCGTCGTTAAAACATATCCTGATTCCTTTTCCGCCGCCGCCCGCAGAAGCTTTTATCATGACGGGATAACCAATCTTATTTGCTACGGCAACAGCTTCTTCCTCCGATTCCACCCCGCCTTCGGATCCTTCCACTACGGGAACGCCTACCGACCTCATTAGTCTTTTGGATTCTATTTTGTCGCCCATCATCGCGATAGTTTTTGAAGAAGGGCCTATAAATATTACTCCCCTTTTTTCGCAGACTTCCGGAAATTTCGGATTTTCCGATAAAAATCCGTATCCGGGGTGTATTGCGTCCGCTCCGGTATTAATAGCTAAATCTACTATCCTATTAATATTTAAATAGCCCGATATAGGGCCGGGACCGACTAAGTAAGCTTCATCCGCTTTTTTAACGTGAAGAGCCTGGCTGTCTGCTTCGGAATAAATAGCTACAGTTTTAATTCCAAGCTCTTTGCAAGCCCTTATGATTCTGGAAGCGATTTCTCCCCTGTTGGCTATTAATACTTTTTTGAACTGTTTCATAAAATTTTTTATAGACTTATCTTCTATATTATTGAAATATTTTAATTAGAAAAACGATTAAGGCTGTGTTCGCGGAAGCGGTTTGTATTATATTCCAATCGGTTAAATTTTTACAAACAGCGGTCGATGATTAATTTTAAACCATTATTTTAAAAAAGTCAAACTAATTAGGGATTTA
>JBMFVW010000012.1:0-48051 GCA_049965795.1 Candidatus Acidulodesulfobacterium sp. | reverse complement strand
AACTCAATGGAAAAAAGGTATGATAAAGTATCCAAAACATGCTTTTAAAAAGCGATTAAAAACGGAAACAGTCCAGTTAATTGTTTTTATTCATATTATCGGCTATATTTTTATCGGTCATATAAAAATATCTATTCCATCTGTTTTAAAAGAAGATTTTTATATATTCCGTCAAGTTTTATCAAATCTTCATGGCTTCCGCTTTCGACTATTTCGCCTTTTTCGAGGACATAAATCCTATTAGCCTGTTTGACAGTAGAAAGCCTGTGTGCTATTATAAGGACGATTTTATTTCTGCACAATCCTTCGGATAATTGATTCTGCGAATCTGTTTTGTTTGCATCGCCGCCGTTAATTCCTCCGGCGACGCCGAAAAGAGCCTTCTGGATTTTCTTTTCCGATTCTCCGTCCAAAGATGAAGTAGCTTCGTCGAGAATAAGTATAGGAGCGTCTTTTAGGAACGCCCTTGCTATTAAAATTCTTTGCTTTTCGCCGCCGGAAAGTCTTAACCCTGCTTCATCGACTATAGTATCGTAACCTTGAGGAAGATTTTTTATAAATTCGTCCGCAAATGCAAGTTTTGCGGCATTTACTATTTCATCCATGCTCTTGCCGCTTGTTCCGTATTCTATGTTAAACCTTACAGTTTCGTTAAACAGGACGACGTTCTGGGAAACGTAAGATATTGAATCCCTTAATTCTTTTAAATTAAACTCTTTTATATTTATTCCGTTAATGTCTATCTCGCCGGAAGAGGGTTCGTAAAAGCGGGGAATCAGCATAGATATAGTGCTTTTGCCTGCTCCTGAAAAACCTACTACGGCGGCTATCTCGCCTTTATTAATTTTTATGTTTATATTTTTAAGGTCGAAATGCTCATCGCCTTCCTTATTATCTTTATTATCCTTATTGATATATTTATTGTTTTCTTTTTCTTCGTTTACGCCGGCGGAATTATCATCTTTTTTATCGTCTTTAACTTTATCTTTGCCGTTATTTAGATTTTCGCCGTTACCGTTGCCGTCCCCTTCAACGTCGTAACCGAAATAAAGATTCTTTATTTCAAGGACTTCTATATCTTTCGGAACATGTTTAGTTCCTCCCGTTTCTTCCTGCTTTTCGTCTAAAATGCCGAATATTCTGGTTCCTGCGGCTATTCCTTCCTGAAGGCTGTTGTTAAGGCGCGATAAACTCTTTACAGGTTCGTAAAGAAGAAGAATTGCCGTCAAAAATGAAAAAAACTCGCCTGGAGTATATCCGAATTTTATAACCTGAAGTCCGCCTATAAATATTATAGAAGCGACGGAGATTCCGCCTATAAGTTCGACAAACGGCACCGTAAGCCCCCTTATTTTGGTCATTCTCATAAAAAATCTGTAAAGATTGTCTGATAATTTTTTAAATCTCTTTATTTCAAATTCTTCCATATTATAAGCTTTTACCATGCGCAATCCGGAAATAGTTTCGTCTAAAAACTTTGTTATATTTCCCATTTCATTTTGAGTATCGGTGCTGGTTCTTCGGGCTTTTTTCCCAAGAAGCGTTACCGGAAAAATAACTAAAGGAAACAGAATCAGCACAGCCAGCGCAAGATAAAAATCCATATATAATACGACTGCCAAAAGAACTATCATGGTAAGGACGTCTTTCATAACGGCGCTTACGGTATCAGACACGGTTCTTTGAATGATATTTATATCGTAGGTTATTCTAGCTATAAGAACGCCCGTAGGTATTTTGTTAAGTTTTGAAACAGGCAGTTTTACTATCACCGAATAAACCTCGTCCCTAAGCGACCTTATAATATTTTGCCCTACAGAACCGGTATAGTAAAACTCCGCATAGTAAAAAATGTTTTTCACTAAAAAAATCAATATTACCAGCAATGGAATAAGTATAAGTTCGGCATAGCTTTTAGTGATAAATATATTATTTATCAGGGGTTTAACGATATAGGCAAGCGCGCCGGTCAGGGCTGAAACTATAGCCATGCTTATTACTGCCATAATAAGCTTTTTCTTATACGGCAGGATGTAAGGAATCAGCCTTTTTAAAACCGAAAAATCTTTTTTTATATTTTTCTTGTTAAACATTTTAGTTTTATCGGACATATCTAATTATTTTATCATAAATTACGTCTGCAGCTGCATCAAAAGGATCGATGCCGGCATCCAAGGTAGAAACCACAGATGAAATTTTTTTAAGCGAGTTTTGTCTGTACTCTTCATCTTTTAAAAATTTTTCGGCTTCATTAAAAACATTTTCGGGATTAAACTTTGATTCTATCAATTCGGGAACTACTTCTTCTCCGGCAAGTATGTTTATAAGTCCTGCGTATTTTATTCTTACCAATATTTTAGCAAGAACATAGGTTAGATAGTTCAAATAATAAAATATTATTACCGGTTTTCCGTAAAAACAGGCTTCTAAAGAAGCCGTACCGCTCGCCGTTATTATTAAGTTGCTTGAAGAAAGGGCAAAACCTATGGAGTCGGTAAATATATACATATCTTTTTTTAAGCCTGATTTTAAGGCTGAGCTTTTTTCTATTGCTTCCTTAAAATAGGAAAAATCTATCTCTCTTCTGAACGGAAAAATAAAAAAAGCATCTTTATAAACTGATTTTATCCGCAAAGCAGAATCGATTATCCTCTGCGCATGATATTTAAGTTCGGTTTTCCTTGAGCCTGGCAAAAAAGATATAACAGGATATTTTCCTTTTAAAAGTTTTTTTGTTTCGATCTCTCCGGATAGATCCGCCGAGTCCGTTAGAATGTCTTTCTTCTTTAGAACGTATAAAGGGTTACCGAAATAGTAAGACTCCACGCCTTCTTTTTTATAAATATCCTGCTCAAACGGGAAAATAGTTATAACAAATTTTATATATTTTTTAATAAATTTTATTCTGCCGTAACGGGATGCCCAAATTTTAGGCGGGATGAAATAAACTACCGGAATTTTAAGCTTATTCGCTAGTTTTGCGATTTTAAAATTAAATGACGGAAAATCGACGAGAATAACTGCGTCCGGTTTATTAGACTCTATCCATAAAGATATATTTCTTAATACTTTTTTTATAGTTTTTAATTTCAAAAGCACTTCGGTAAAACCCATAACCGATAATTCTTTAATATCGGATATCAGCTCGGCGCCGGCTTCGGCGCTGTTTTTGCCGCCCATTGCGTAAATATTTAAAGATATTGCTTCACCGCTAATAGTCTTGATCTTTTCAATTTTTTTAAGCGACGATATTAAACCGCCGGCAAAAACGTCGCCGGAGGGTTCGCCGGAAACTACGAGTATGTTATGCATTTTAAAAAACATATACTGCGATGTCTTCGGAGTCGGCTTTCTTGATAAATTCGTCTTTTCTGATGACTATAGTATTGCGTTCAAAAGCCAGGCATGTGGCATTTACCGAAATTATCGCTTCTAAAGTATCGAGTCCGACGGCAGGTATATCGAATCTTAAATCCTGATTAGGTTTATTGACTTTTACGACTACCGCGCCTCCGTTTGCAAGTTTTCCGCCCCTTATTATCGCCTCGTCAGTGCCTTCTATTGCTTCGAGAGCCATTACAGATTTATCTTTAACTACCGCCGTCTGTCCTATATCAGCCCCGGCAATGAGCATTGCCGAACTTTTTCCGAATTCTATATCTTCTTTTTCTTTTTTGTTGGGCGACCTCTTAGATGCGATCCCCGAAGGCAAAAAAACGGAAGAGATATATTTAGTCTGCGGAACTATGCTTATTCCTTCCTTTTCCAAAAATTTACAAATTGCATTAAGTATGGTGTCGTCTTTTTTGTCTTTAAGGGATAAAAAAAGCGTTATGGCTTTAATGTCCGGTTTGACTTTTTTAAACATCAGGGTTTTTCTTACCTTACCTGCCATTATTACTTCGCTTACGCCTTCGGATTTAAAAAAATTAACTAATTTACCTAACTGTCCGACGCTGATGTAAATAATCTTGTCAGCGCGATCGGCAAGAGATTTGTCGGCTTCTTCTTCGATAGCGCAGACCTTCACCGAATAACCGGCAGATTTTAATTCGTCTATGTATATTAGAGGAAACTCACCGTAACCGGCTATTATACCTATATTTTTATTTTCCATATTTTAATTATATCTAAGAAGTTTTATCTGGTGATACCCCTTTTAGAATCGGCTATAAACGAAGTGAATTTTTCAATTTTTTCGGTTTTTCCTATTTCCTGCTCTATTTTCTCTATTGCAATTTTAACCGTAGATTTTGACCTGTAAACAATTTTATAGGCATTTTTTATCTGTTCTATTTCTTCTTTGGTAAAACCTCTTCTTTCTAATCCTATTCTGTTAATGCCGTAAATCTTTGCCCTGTCGCCCGACGCAACGAGATAAGGAGGAATATCCTGAACGACCATAGAACCGCCGGCTATAAGAACGGATTCGCCTATGCGGACAAACTGATGAATTGCGCAAAGACCCCCCAATATTGCGAAATCCTGAATTTCTATATGTCCGGCAAGGGTAGCGTTATTCGCAAAAATATTCCTGCTGCCGATTGTGCAGTCGTGAGCAATATGAACATGCATCATAAAAAGATTTCCGTCGCCTATTACGGTAACCCCGTTGCCTGTGACTGTCCCGGGGTTCATAGTTACATATTCTCTTATTATGTTGTTATTGCCTATAATAAGTTTAGTGTCTTCGCCTTTATACTTAAGGTCTTGCGGAACCGAGCCAATAGAGGCGAATTGAAATATCTTATTTCCGTCGCCTATTGTCGTGTTGCCCTCAATCACGACGTGCGACGCAATCTGATTATTTTTGCCGATTTTCACGCCGCCTTTTATAATAGTATATGGCCCAACTTCGGTTGAATCGTCTATTAAAGCTCCTGGATAAATTATTGCAGTTTTATCTATCATAGTCAATTTTGTGTCTATGTTATGTTAAATTCGGAATAAGCAGCCGCCCATTCCGTTCGGCATAAAGAAAATTTACACTTGGCTCTATTGCCGCCAACTACCCGACTTCTTATCGGCTCCGCTATTCTTCAGTTGAAAAGCAATGCTTTTTAAAACACGCTAAAAATTATATATTAAAAGGTAGAGAGTTAAAACATATTATTTCGGCATAAATGTTGCCATAAGTTCGGCTTCGGCACAAAGACTTCCTTCTACTTCTGCTTTTCCGGAAAAAACCCATACAAACTGTTTTCTTTTAATAAGCTCTACTTTTAAATATACCGAATAACCCGGCAATATCGGTTTTCTGAACCTTGCCTTATCTATCCCCATAAAGTAAGTTAATTTATCGCGCAAATCGTCATTTTCTTCCGTTTTGTATGCTAAAATGCCTCCGGCCTGCGCAAGAGCCTCTAATATTAAAACTCCGGGCATAACCGGATAACCCGGAAAATGCCCCTGAAAAAAAGGTTCGTTTATAGTGGTATTTTTAACGGCGGTAATAGACTTGCCTTTTTCTAAAGATACGACTTTATCTATCATAAGAAAAGGGTATCTGTGCGGCAATAGATTTAAAATTTCTCCTATGCCTATTATTTCGCCGTCTTTTAAAACGCTTTTCTTTTCTTCTGTTTTTTCCATTTTTTCAAACCTTATTTTTTGAAATTTCTTTTAATTTCTTATATAATTCAGGAAGTTTCTTGAAAAGCACTACCGAGTTACGCCATTCTTTTATAGAAAAAGCGGGTGAGCCGGAGATTATCTCGCCGTCGTTTATATTGCCCGATACTCCCGACTGAGCCGCTATCATAACGTTGTTTCCCACTTCTATATGTCCCGCTATGCCTACCTGCCCGCCCATAGTAACGTTATCACCGATTTCCGTACTGCCGGCTATTCCGGTCTGTGCCGCAATAACGCAGTTTTTGCCTATTATAACATTGTGAGCGACCTGAACTAAATTATCTATTTTTGTTCCTGCTCCGATTCTCGTAAAATCTACGGCTCCTCTGTCTATGGCAGTATTAGCGCCTATTTCTACGTTATCTTCAAGCTCCGCATATCCGGCATGAATTATCTTAACGTAACCGGATTTCCCCCTTGCAAAACCAAATCCGTCGCTTCCTATAATGGCGCCGGCATGTATTATGCAATTATTTCCTATTTTGGAATTATCGTAAATCGTAACGTTAGGATATATCAGCACGTTATTTCCTATAATAACGTTATCTCCGATATGAACGTTGGACATTATCCTGCAACCGGCCCCGACAGAACTGTTTTCCCCTATAAAAACTCCAGGATAAATTAAGGTATTTTCACCTTTTTTTGAAGTTTTGGCGATAAAATACTTTCCTTCAAAATTATCTGAAGGAATTTTACTTTTTTCATCGGAGATGCTTTTAAAAATCTGCGTTGCCTCCGCAAAAGAAAGGTATGGATTTTTAGAATCTAGTATAGCAAATTTAACATCGGAAGGCAATTCGGACTTTAAAGATTCATAGTCCATTATAACTGCACATGCCTTAGTTTCAAGCAGTTGTTTTATGTATTTATGTCCGGCGGCAAAAGAAATTTCGTTCTCTTTTGCCGCTTTAAGCGAACCTATTCCGGAAACGTCTAAGTCGTTAATATCTCCTATAGAGTTAAGCGATAACTTAGAAACTATATCTTTTAAAAGCATAAGTCTTTTTTTATTTTGCGTTCATCTGCTGTAAAACTTGATTAGTTATATCTATGGAATTATCTCTGTAAACAACGCTGGGCCTGTCAATTACTAAAATATATCCGTCTTTTTTTGCGATAGAATCGATAATTGCGGTTGCTTTACTGACTATTCCTTTTAGTAATTCAAATCTTTTTTCCGACATAACGCCCTGTATATGTTTTTCCTGAGCGGAATAGTTAGATATATCAGTTTCAAATTCTCTTGTTTTTTTTGTTTTTTCTGAGGCAGACATTATGGAACCGTTATTTTTTAAATCGGCCTGAATTGACGCAATTTTTTTTCTCATGGCAAGGAGTCTTCCGCTATATTTAGAAACTAAAGCCTTTAATTCGCTGTTTGCAGCTTTTCCTTGATTAGACATTGAAATTACTTTCTGCATATTTACGACCGCTATATTTGAACCTGCCGCATTTGCTTTCGCGGAACCAAATATTACAGTTGACGCCAGCATTAAAAAAACTCCTAAACTTAAATTCAGAATAATCTTTTTCATACAATAAATCTCCTTGTTTTTATTTAATTTTATATACTGCATTTTATATTTTTATTTACAATTTTAAAAGATTAAATGCCGTTAAATACCGGGCAGACCTTCTCCCAGACTAAATTGTATTCTAGTATCGTTGTTGCCGTTAATAGGCGTTCCGAGTATCTTTCCGTAAGTAATAGTAATAGGACCGAACGGCGAATACCAGTTAAAACCTATGCCTGCCGCCTGCACTAAATTTACCGGAAATACAGATTCGTTCTGCAGCCATGCATTGCCGGCATTCCACCACAAAAATCCGTAAAATTTCATTTGTTTTAAAATAGGTATAAAATATTTCGCCTGAACCGTAAACATTTTAGTACCGCCGACTAAATTTCCATCTTCTGACGGACCCACAGAGTCATACATGAATCCGAGAAGAGGATAATTATTCATTATACCGCCTACAAAAAATCTTTGATAAATAGGTAAGGGATAAGACGAATTAGTACCTGTTATATAACCAAGCTGAGCTCCCTGCATAAAAGAAGTCCCCCACCATAACGGAATGTAATGATTAGCCTGAATTACGTATTTAACGAAATCGTCGTTTCCGCCTACAGGAGGTCCGGCATAACTTACTCTAAGACTGTCCATATCGCCTGCGGTGGGTACGATAGGATTGTTTAACGTATTATAAACCGTCGTCAAAGAAACTTCGCTGGTCGTAACTTTACCTTGAGGCAAAATATTTACAAGTCCCGGTATTATTACGGAATTATCCTGTTCTATAAGATATCTGAAATATTCCGTCAATACGTTGCCGTATAAAGGATAGCCAAAAGTTACGGAACCGCCGACCGAACGGTATGCAAACTCGTAATAAAGGGAATTAAATGTATCGTACAATGACAAGCTTGCCGACAAAGGTCTTGCAAAAATATAAGTAAGATACGGCTGAAGTATATTAAAACTATATGATTGATATGGACCGCCCGCCTGAACGTTAAAAGATGCAGAAATTCCGGTTCCGAAAAGATTTGACTCCGATATCGACGATATCGCCATAAAAGACGTAGCCGAACTGTAGCCGCCCCCTATGGTAAATTTACCGGTACTCTGTTCTTTTACATGCACTTTAACGTTTAATATATTCTTGCCGGGCACTTTTTCCGTAGTTATAGTAACATGCTTGAAATACATCAAGTTTTTTAGGTTCTGCCTCGATATTTTTATAAGCTTAGGATTGTATTTCTCGCCCGGATAAAGCACGAGCGCCCTTAAAATAACGTAACTGTATGTAATATCGTTTCCGGTGATAGTAATTTTACCGAATTTCGCGATTTTGCCTTTATGGACTATTAAAGACACCAATACGGAACTGGTCTTGCGTTTTATTTTAATAGACGGCTGGACGTTTGCAAAAGCATACCCCTTATCGGTAAAATATTTAGTTATACTTAAAATTTCTTTTTCTATATTTTTTCTGTTAAATATAGAAGCTGGTTTCGTAATGATAAGACTCCTTACTGCGGGATATTCCTTAGAACTTTGTTTAACGCCTTTAATGATCAGCTTTACTGCCGAAACCCTGAATTGCGGACCCTGAACGATCCTTATAATAATAGTTACGTATTTTTTATCTTTTGAAAATATAAAAAGAGGTTTTTTTACGCTGACTTGAATATATCCGTGATTATAATAAAAACTTAAAAGTTTAATAATCTGGGTATTTAATCTGGCTTTTTTAAATTTTCCGGCTCCCGTTATCCACGTAAGAAGATTGACCGTCTTAATGCCCATTACCGAAGCAAGCCTACCTGAAGAAAACGACGTATTTCCCCTGAATTCTACTTTTTTAACCATTACCGGCTGATTTTGATTAATATCAAAATTTACAGAAACATAGTTTCCAGGCAGTTTTTTCTTTTTAACTTTTACTTTTGCATTATAGTATCCTTCCGCAGAATATATAAATTTTAATATTTTCACCGCTTTATCTATTTCATACGAACTGTAAGGTTTTCCCGGTTTTACGTTTATAATTTTTTTAATCTTTTTAACGCTTACCGAACCGTTTCCGGTATACTTTATAGATTTTATAAGCGGTCTTTCGGAAACTATAAAGGTTATCGTCAACTGATTTCCGTGAGGCTTAACGTTAACTAAAATATTTTTAAAGTATCCGGTTTTGTAGAGTTTTTTTACGCTGTCGTTAATTTTTTTAATAGAATATTCGCCGCCTTTACCGACTTCAATGCGGTTCATTATAAAACCTTTACCGACTCTGACGTTTCCTTTGACTCTTACGGCATATATAGTTTTGTTAAAAGCGGTTCTTTTGGGAGTAATATTTTTTTCGATATTGCCGTATATAAAATCAGATACTTTTAACGATAATAAATTAACGTCTTTATTGAACTGCTTTTTACCGCTGCCCGATAAATTTACGGTTTTGGACTTGTAAACATTCGATACGTCTATAAACATAGCATGGACGGTAAAATTAGAACCTAATCTCGAAATGCTTCCTGTGATAATATAATTTGAACGATAAACTATGCCGAGTTTTTTTATTCTCACTAAGTTTATTTTCTTGTCGTAGTTAAAGTAAGGTTTGGTTTTTAATTTAGTATAAGCAAAAACAAAATAAGGGTTTCCTGAATCTAAATATTTTTTAAAACTTTCGGAAAAAGATTTTTTTATGGATATTAAAGCGGGAGAGCCTTTCTGATAAAAAAAACCTGTCCATACGTTCTTATTGTTCAGCACCGCATATGCGTTAATCGAATTTAAAATCAAAACGCCGGCTATAATAATTCCTAAAAATATCTGCTTAAAAAATTTCATTTTAATAAACTATCAAATATTAGAGAATAAGTCAATTCATTTATAGGATAAGGGGACAGATTTAAATTCTGTCCCCGTCTCAAATTTTGCCTCTTCTATTAATCCGCCGGAAATTTTTATTTTACGGCTCATCATGGCGGAAAAATTAGCATCGTGAGTAACTACGGCAAGGGTTTTTTCGTATTTCTTGTTAAGCCCTATAATTATCTCATGAAGTTTTTCAGCGTGGCGCGGGTCAAGATTGCCTGTAGGTTCGTCCATTAATATAACCTCCGGAGAGCATACAAGCGCCCTTGCAATAGCCGCTCTCTGCTGTTCCCCGCCTGAAAGCATATACGGTTTAAAATTAAGCCTGTTTTCGAGACCCATTTCGCAAAGATAATCCTTTGCAATTTTAAACGCCGTATTTTTATTTTCTTTTCTTATGAGTAAAGGCATAGCCGCATTTTCTAAACAGCTGAACTCGTTTAAAAGATAGTGAAATTGAAAAACAAAACCTATATTTTTATTTCTGAAACGTGCAAGATTTTCGTCGGAAAGAGAATAAACGTCAGATCGGCTGAAATATTCGATGTTTCCGGAATCCGGCTTAAGCAGAGTTCCCATTATATGCAGAAGCGTGCTTTTCCCCGTGCCTGATTCTCCGGTAATTGCAACCGTATCGCCTTTTTTTATTTCAAAATCGGCTTCGTTTAAAATATTTACGGTTTCATTTCCCGCCTTAAAAATCTTGACTATTTTTTTTAACGAAACGGCTGCATTACTCATATCTTACTCCTTCGGCAGGGTCGATTTTACCGGCTTTATAAGAAGGGTACAGTGTAGCTGCAAAACTTAAGAATATCGAACAAAAACCTATAATTATAAATTCGCCGGCGGTCATCCTTACAGGGAGTGCGGTTATATAATAAACTGAGGAAGGCAGGCTTATTATGTGATATGTTTCTTCCAAATACCCTATTAAAAATCCGGATATGAGTCCGAGTGCGGTTCCTATGCATCCTATTATAAGACCCTGGGCGATAAAAATAATCATTATATCTTTAGACGAAGCTCCTATGGATTTTAACACCGCTATATCTTTTCTTTTTTCCATAACGACCATTATAAGCGTCGAGATAATATTGAATGCCGCCACTAAAACTATCAGGAACAGTATTACGAACATCGTAAGTTTTTCTAATTTTATGGCGGAAAATAAATTTTTATTCAATTCTTCCCAGCTTAAAGCGTAATAAGAAGATGGCGTCGTGCCTGAGTTTAATTTATCCGCAATTTTTTTCGCGAGCCCATCGGCCGAACCCAATCTGTTTAATCTTACCTCGAGTCCGGTAACGGTGCGCGAAGAAAGCCCAATAAAATTCTGGGCGTTTTTAAGGGATATAAAAGAAAATGTAGAATCGTAATTATACATTCCGCTGTTTATTATGCCGCAAACGGTAAACCGTTCCGTCTTAGGCATAACTCCGAAAGGAGTGATGCGCCCTTCAGGCGAAATTATCGTAACCCTGTCCCCGACGGAAACTCCGAGATTTTGCGCTAAAACTTTTCCGAGAACTATTTCATTTTCGTTTTTGGCATTTAAACCGGACAGACTGCCTTTTATCAAATATTTTTTTAAATCGGTAACTTTTTCTTCGGAATGGACGTCTATACCCCTCAATACGCTTCCCGTAGAAGTGCTTGAAGAAGTTATCATGACATCTGTGTATATAAAGGGAGAAACGTCTTTTACGCCTTTAACCGATTTTATTTTTTTTATAGCGCTTTTATAGTTATTTACAAAGCCGTTATAATTTAAAACTATGACCTGCGACTCTATGCCTATGACTTTTTTTTCCAAAGCATGGTCGAAACCGCTCATTACGGATATAACTACTATAAGAGCCATTACTCCTATAGTTATTCCCATTACCGATATTAAACTGAGCAGGGATATAAAAGAATTATTTTTCGGCTTTAAATAATGCAGGGCTATTTTAGTATGAAAGCTCATTATTATTATATAGTTGATTTAATTAATTATTTAACGGGCTTAAGCAGCGGAAATAATATAACGTCCCTTATAGAGTGAGAATTCGTCAACAGCATAACTACCCTGTCTATGCCTATTCCGCATCCCGCGGCAGGAGGAAGCCCCTGCTTTAAAGCTTCGATATAATCGTCGTCCATTTCCGCCGGCAAGCCTTCTTTAATTTTTGTTTCTACCTGCATTTTAAAACGTTCTTCCTGATCGAGCGGGTCGTTCAGCTCCGAAAACCCGTTGCCTATCTCTCTTCCTGCTATAAAAAGCTCGAACCTTTCGGTCACGGAACCGTCTTTATCGTTTCGCCTCGCAAGCGGGGAACTTTCTACCGGATAATCGGTAATAAAAGTCGGATTTTTAAGTTTAGGTTCGACCGTTTCGTCGAATAAAATAGTTAATAGCTCTCCGAGACTGTCCGTTCTGCTTATGCCCGGAGTGTTTCTTTTAGTCAAAATATCGAAAACTTTTTCTGCGTTGTCTATTTCTTCCGTTTCAAATCCGCCTATTTCTATTAAACTGTCTTTAAGTTTAATTTTTTTAAAAGGCGGCTTAAAATTCAATTTTTCAGTTCCGTACTCTATTTCGTAATTGCCGCTAATTTTTAACGCAAGTTCCGACATCATTTTTTCGACAAATTCCATAAGGGAATTGTTTTCGGAGTAGGCCGTATAAAATTCGAGCATAGTAAACTCCGGATTATGCCTGACGGATATCCCTTCGTTCCTGAAATTCCTTCCGATTTCGTAAACGCGGTCGAATCCGCCTACTACAAGCCTTTTTAAATATAATTCCGGGGCTATTCTCATATAAAGTTCTAAATTAAGAGCGTTGTGATGGGTTTTAAAAGGTCTTGCGGTAGCTCCGCCCGGATTAGCCTGCATCATAGGAGTTTCTACTTCGAGAAAATCGTTTGCGTCTAAAAAAGACCTGAAAAATCTTATAATTTCGGCTCTTTTCTTAAAAATTTCCCTCACTTCCTGATTGGCTATCAAATCGACGTATCTTTTTCTAAACCGGACTTCGATATCTTTAAGTCCGTGCCATTTTTCCGGAAGAGGAAGTAAAGACTTCGTTAAAATGCGGATATTTTCTACTTTGATAGTCAATTCGTCGGTTTTCGTCCTGAAAAGATGTCCTTTTACGCCGCAAATATCCCCTGCATCCATATATTCTTTAAACAGTTCGAAATCTTTTTCCGGTATCCCGTCTTTCTGGATATAGCACTGCAGTTCCCCAAAACCGTCCCTGATCCTGAAAAAAGCCGCCTTGCCGAAACTTCTTATAATAATTATCCTTCCTGCCGTTTCTACTTCTACCCTGTTATTTTCAAAAAAGTCTTTGTTGCTGCCGCCGAATTTTTCTATTATATTCTTTATATTTTCCTTTTTTTCAAAATCGTTTGAAAAAGGGTTAATTCCTTTTTCTTTCAATTTATTTAATTTATCTAAACGATTATTTTCCAAAACATTTAATTCCTGTTCCAAGATTTTCCTCCTTTGTCAATTTTCCTTATTCCTTGGCTCTTACGCCCAGCAGATAAGCACTTATAAATTCGTCGATGTCCCCGTCAAAAACGCTTTTGTCGTCATAAACGGTAACCCCGGTCCTGTGGTCTTTAATAACGCGGTTTGGATTTAGGGTATAAGACCTTATCTGGGAACCCCAAGATATCTCTTTTTTTGTTTTGTTTACTTTATCCTCTTCCTCTTCCTGTTTTTTTTTGTAATAATCGTAAAGTCTTGCTCTTAAGAGTTTATATGCGGAATCTTTGTTTTTATGCTGAGATCTTTCGTTCTGGCAGGCGACGACTATGCCGGTTGGAATATGCGTCAACCTGACGGCGGAATCGGTAGTATTGACATGCTGTCCGCCTGCTCCGCTGGAGCGGTAAGTGTCTATTTTAACGTCTTTTTCGTCTATAACGACGTCGATAGAATCGTCTATCTCTGGATAAACAAATACCGAAGCAAAAGAAGTGTGCCTTCTTTTATTTGCGTCGAAAGGTGAAATCCTTACTAACCTGTGAACGCCGCTTTCCGCCTTAAGATAACCGTAGGCATATTTACCGTGTACGGTAAAAGTAACGCTTTTGACTCCGGCTTCTTCGCCTGCGTTAAACTCCATTATGGCCGTTTTAAATTTTCTGCGCTCCGCCCACCTAAGATACATTCTTAAAAGCATGTTTGCAAAATCCATGGATTCGGTGCCGCCGGATCCCGCATGAATTTCTACTATAGCATCGAGTTTATCGTCTTTTCCCGAAAGCGTAGTATCCAATTCCAAAACTGATACGCTTTTTTCTAAAGATTTTACGCCGGCGAAAATATCTTCGAGCATTTTTTCGTCGTTTTCTTCTATGGAAATATCGTATAGATCTTTTATATTTTTAAACTCTTCGTAAACTGAATAAAAAGGTTTAAGTTTGTTTTCTATTGCCGATTTTTCTATTAATATTTCTTTGGAATAATTTATATCTTTATAAAAATCTTCTTTTGAAGAAATTTCTTCTATCTCTTTAAGCCTTTTTTCGGATATACAGACTTCAAAGCACCCTCCGCAGTTTTTCCAATTTTTCTTCTAGAGCTTTAAGGCTTCTTTCCAAAAGACTTACGTTAAAAAGCGAATCGCCCTGAGCCGCGTTTACAGACATTTAAAAACCTCCGGATAAGTATATCTTTTAAAATTTAACTTTCATTTTTTCTATAAATATTTAATACTGGAAACAATTTTAATATAAAAGCATATAACATTGAAATTATAAAAACAATATCCGATATATAAGCAAATATATTACCATATAATGCAAAAAAAGTCTTTCTATTAATTAATTTAACGTAACCTGTCATATAAGTCCTCTTAAATATCTTAGTTTCGTCTAAAATTTTCCCTACCGGCGATATTATTCCGCTTATACCCGAATTCCCAGCGCGGGCGATAAACCTTTCGTTTTCTACCGCGGGAAAAACTGTCATAGACATATCCTGATATGGAGCCGACGTTGTCCCGTACCATGCATCGTCCGTAATGCTTACGAAAAGATTTGCGCCATTTTTTGGAAAATGCCTTACGAGTCCGTCAAAATAAGCTTCATAACATATCATGGAACCTATTTTTAATTTGCCGTTTTTTAAAATCCTGAATTTTTTGCCCGCAGTAAAGTTTCCTATTCCCGCTCCCCTTAAAATATGCGCCAGAAAAGGCAGCTGTTTTTTTAAAGGTATATATTCTCCGAAAGGAACTAAATGATGCTTGTCATAATAGTAATAATTTCCTTTATCGGTAAACATATAGTCCCTGTTATAATAATGGTATTTGCTTTTAAAAAAACTAAACCCTATAGTTCCGAAAACCAGATTTATTTTATGCTTTTCGGCAAATCCCATAACCTTGTTCCAGTAAAAAGGATAAACCGAGATAATATACGGGAGCGCGGTTTCAGGCCATATAATCAGCTGAGGTTTATATTTTAAAGACTGCTTAGTCAATTTAAGATATATATGCGTCGTTCTTTTTTTCGTTATTTTCCATTTTTGGAACATCCCTATATTTCCCTGAACCAGGGCGACTCTTAACGGTTTTTTATATTTAAGGAGTTTATTTACCGAATATATATTATAATAACCGTATAATATTACAAAAACAAAAACAAATACGACGAAAAAAAGTTCAAATAATGCCTGCTTTTTTGAAAGTCCGCTTTTTAAAAAAATAAAGCTGAATATTGCATAATTTACAAGCACTATTATAAAAGATAATCCGAAGACGCCGATAATATTTGAAATTTGTATAAAAGGTATGTTTAAATACTGCGAACAGCCTAAATTTTCCCATGGAAAACCGGTTAACAGCTTAGATTTCAAAAACTCGAAAAAAACCCAGCTTGAAGGGATTAAAATAAAGCTCAATCTTTTATAACGGTTTAATATAATTCTAGAAAAACCGGCAAACAATGCTATGTAAAGAGCCAGATAAGAAGCAAGCAGAAGAAGAGCAAAAACCGCAATATAGTAAGGAAGACCGCCGAATTTGCTTACGGTATAAACTATCCAGTAAAGTATAATTACGTATGAAACTATGCCGGCAATAAAACCGTATAAAAAAGATTCTTTAAAGCGCTTAGATTTATGGACGGCATATAAAAGAGGGATTAACGCAATCCATGCGAGGAATTCAAGGTTGAAAAGAGGAAACAAAAAGGCTATTATGACCCCCGACAAGACTGCTAAGAATATATTCCTTATTTTATCGTTCCGTAAAATATCCTTCATTATTAAGTCTCCTTTTTTTTAGAAGATTCCCATAATTCGTCTAAGCTTTCGGCATCTAATTGCGACAACGGTTTTGCAGTTTTCTCTTCCATATATCCGAATCTTTTTATAAATTTATCCGTAGATTTGTTTAAAGCCGAGCAGGGATGAATATCTAAAAGTCTTCCGAGATTTACGAGCGAAAATAATATATCGCCGTATTCCTCGGTTATTTTATTTTTATTTTCATCTTTACCTGCATTGCCGCTTTTACGCAGTTCTTCTTTAAATTCCTCTATCTCTTCATATACTTTTTTTAAAGCCCCCTCGGCGCCGGCAAAATCTAAACCCTGCCTTTTAGCTTTTTCCTGAACCATATATGCCCTGTGCAGAGACGGCATAGATTCCGAAATATATACAGACGGTTTCTTAGGAACGTCCGGCTTATTTTTCGATTTTTCCTTCTTTTCTTCCCCTTTAATCCTTTCCCAGTTTCTAAGTATAACGTCTTCAAGACATTCGCCTTCTTTTAAAGAAAAATTTTCGTCGAAAACATGAGGGTGCCTTCTTATAAGTTTTTTATTTACCGTTTCTATAACATCGTCTATAGAAAACTCTTTTTTATCGGCATAAATGTCCGATAAAAAAACGACTTGAAGAAGAAGGTCGCCGAGTTCTTCCATTATTTCGATTTTATCGCCTGAACCTATAGCTTCGGCTACTTCGTAAGCTTCTTCTATGATATAGGGTTTTAAAGTTTCTTCTGTCTGTTTCCTGTCCCATGGACAGCCTCCTTCAGACCTTAATTTTTTAACTATTTCTATAAGTTCGTCAAGTTTATCGGTTTTTTGTCGTTCTTTTGCAGTCATTATTTTCCCTCGTTAAATATTTATTTAAGTTGTGAAAGGGCAGAATTGAATTCTGTCCCCGTATTTAAAAGTAAAACAGCTTGAATATAAGTGCGGTAATTAAAATTCCTATAATGCTTCCTGTTAAAACCTCTATTTTTGTGTGAATACCGCTGCTTATTCTGGAAAGAGCTATCGTTAGCGCAAGAATAAACGTAAGCAAAGATACTACGGGATTTAAAGTCAAAAAAGATACTATAAGCCATATCGAAAAGGCTATGGCGGCATGTCCGCTCGGAAAACCTCCCCTTAAAGGAGTGCCTTTATTGAACATTGCTTTTATTATTATAATTCCGACGAAAACAATCGATATAATTATTACGGATATATCCGAACCTTCGGTTTTAATCATATTTATCGTATAGTATATCAGATAATAAAGGTATTTTGAAAAAATTATGTATCCGACGACGAATGAACCGAAAGCAGATAAAAGAACAGCACCGGCGGCTAAATTTTTAACGGCGGCAATTTCTTCGGAATGTTCTTTTGATATAAAATCGGCAAGATATTCTATGGAAGTATTAAGAGTTTCCGCAAACAAAACAAAAAAAACGGAAACAAGAACGAATAAAATATCTATTTTCGATACTTTTAAAAAAAGAGCAAGCAATATAGCGGCAAGAGCTACGGAAAAATGTATTTTCATATTTTTCTCGGTCTTGGTGGCTAAAATAATGCCTTCTATAGCGGCGTTAAAAGATTCCAAGCGGCTCTGCGGCGTTTTTTTCATATAATTACAGCTCCCCGCTTAGCTCTTTATATAAAAAATTCTGCATATCTTTCATATCTTTATCGTAATTTTCGTCGTCTAAATTAAGTTCGTGTTCTTCGTCGTGAACATATCCAAAAAGATGAAGAATTCCGTGTATGATAAGCAGGGCGATCTCCCTGCGAAAACCTTTTAGGTAATAATATAGCGCAGGGTTTTCTTTACCGTCGTCTTTATGTCCGTAATTATCGGCGTTTCGTGATATCCACTCGAATTTTTCCCAAAACTCGCGGTTTTTGAGGTAATTTTTTTGCGCAACGGAAGGCGATATATATATTTCACCGATATGATAAACGCCTTTTACCCATTCTTTAATTTCAAACGAAAGTACGTCGGTAGCTTTATTCTGATTTCTATAGGTTTTATTCAACTTTTTAATATAATTTTCGGAACAAAAAATTATATTTATTTCATAAGAACCGCAATAAAGTTTGTTTAAGGAATTTTTAACGATATAGCGGACTAACCTTTGATTTATTTTCGATTTTCTCTGGATATCCGTTATATTTATTATCGATTTTGCCTGATTCACTTTTATCGGCGCCTCCGGTCTGTCTCTCTATATATGGAATTCTTTGATGAAAAACGGAATTCAAAACTTTTACGAAAGCATCGCCTATAATATGAAGATCTTTCAGCGTCAATTCACATTCGTCAAGCTGTCCGTCGTTATAGATTCTATTTATGGTTTTTCTGACCATCTGTTCAAGCCTCGACGGCGATATATTCGACATAGACCTTGATATTGCCTCGACGGAATCTGCAAGCATAATTATTCCGGCTTCTTTGGTCTGCGGTTTTCTGCCGGCATATCTGAAAGCGTCGCTTGAAATATGGCCGCCTTTGTTTTCGTTATAAGCTTTTTCGTAAAAAGATCCTATCATAGAAGTACCGTGATGTTCGGCTATTATGCTTTCTATCTTATTTCCTAGTTTATATTTTTTTGCAAGTTCCTGTCCGTCTTTTACGTGCGAAGCTATAATCAAACTGCTCATGGTCGGAGAAAGTTTATCGTGCGGATTTTCGGAATTTACTATATTTTCTATGAAATAGTTAGGCTTGGTTATTTTTCCTATATCGTGATAAAGGCTGGCGACTCTTGCCAGAAGAGGATTTGCTCCTACGGCAGTCGCGGCTGATTCCGCAAGGGTGGAAGTCATTATCGAATGCTGATAGGTGCCTGGAGCAGTTATAGAAAACTGTCTGAGCAAAGGGTTGCCGGCGCTTGAAAGTTCAAGCAGTTTAAAATCTGTCGTAAAACCGAAAAGACTTTCTAATATGGGAATAAGTCCTATAACCATAACCGAAGAAATTACGCCGGATAAAAATGCCGAAACGACGGTATAAAGGGTTTGAACGTTTATAAGATTAAACCCTATTAACGCAAAAGCCGATACCATTACCACATTTATCAATCCGGTAATAACACCTGCCCTGATTAATCTTCCCCACGAAGAAAAGTCGAAAACTTCGTAAGAGGCGATAAAACTTCCGGCAAACGTATATACCATAAAAAAAATAGAGTTTTTAAAAATTATCGACGTCAATATAGAAAAAAGAGCTATATAAACGACCGAGATTTCCGAATTTAAAATTATCCTTACCAGCATTGGTCCAAAAGCAAAAGGAATCAGATAATACAAGTCATTCTTGTCGATAAAAGGAAAATATAAAGAAAGCGCGTTAGAAAATATAATTCCGGCTTTTATCAACAATATGGAAAACAATAAAATCGTAATGACAAAAAGTATATTTTTAAAATCCAAGGTAGTTCTGATTTTTTTTATATATCTATAGGGAAAAATATAGGACAGCGACAAAAGCATAGTTATTACTAAAAATAATCCAATCAAAGACGGTATATTATTTTTTAATTTAAATCTGGAATCGTACGTATTTAATTCAAGAGCTTTCGACTTTGTTATAAGCTCTCCAGCTTTAATCAAAAGCGTGCCCTTGCTAACGCTTATGAGAATAGGCTTATTTGCTTTTTTAACTATTTCTATTTTTTTCAGCGTAAGATATTTCGAATAGACAATGTCGGGTTTTATAATGCTGTAGGAAATATCGTAGATATCTATACGCATATAATCGGGCAGGAAATTTAAATATTTTACGGTATAATAATAAGCAAAACTTTTTATCTTTTTAGAAGTGAAAAAAATTTGGGGATAGTTTATTATTTTCTTAGCATTAGTTACAGTGTTTTTTATTTCTATGTTTTTGCCGGACGACGGCGGTTTGGAGAGAACTCCCGTTTTATAAACGCTTGCAACTATTTTTAAAATATAATTTTCTATGTTTTTGTTGTAATTTAAATGATAAAATTCATCGAGAACGTTTTTGTTTAATTTTACTCCCAATTTAGACTCGAATATATTTTCCGCAATATTTTGATTTTCTTCATTAGGCTTATGCTCATCCTTATATGTTCTTGCCACGGAAAAAGCTTTTTTTATTTTCCTTGTTAAATTTGTTTTAATTTCGGGATAATAAAGATAAACATCCGGACTTTGGGCTATTTTATTTTTTAAAATTGCATTGGTCGCTTTAGTATTAACGTATCTGAAATTTCTTTTTGCTATTACGGTTTTTGTAGCTATTTCTCCGGCTTTATACTTATTTTTTATAAATTCCAGACCGTTATAAAGCAGAAAAGTCAATAATACCGAAGATATCAAAAGAATTATTAAAATGGCGGAATAACGGTTTTTGATTTCAAGTGAATTATTTTTTAAAAATTCTAAAAATTTAGTTTTTTTCATATGCTTTTATTATGTCACGTACTAATTTATGGCGCAGGACATCAGTCTCGTCGAAATTCACCACTTCTATGCCGTCGATATTTTTCAAAATCTTGCTTGCTTTTATAAGTCCGGAATTCTTATCGGAAGGTAAGTCCGTCTGAGTAATATCGCCGTTTACTACTATCTTGGATCCCGAACCTATTCTGGTAAGCATCATTTTCATCTGTTCGTTGGTGGCATTTTGCGCTTCATCGAGTATTATAAACGAGTTATTTAGAGTCCTTCCTCTCATAAATGCTATTGGGGCAATCTCGATAACATCGGTTTCTATAAGCCTCATTGCTTTTTCAAACTCCGTCATTTCATAAAGGGCATCGTATAGCGGACGCAGATAAGGATTTATCTTTTGCGCTATATCTCCTGGCAGAAAACCTAATTTTTCTCCCGCCTCCACTGCAGGGCGCGTCAAAATTATCCTGTCGAAAACTTTATTCTGAAATAAAGATATAGCGCAAGCCATCGCGAGATAAGTTTTTCCGGTTCCTGCAGGACCTATACCGATAACAACGTCGTTTTTAAAAATTGCATCCGTGTATTTTTTCTGGTTTGGAGTCCTCGGCGTAATGTTTTTCTTTCTCGGGGTTACAAGAATAGACGGAAATAAGTGGGCGGCAACGTTAATTTCCGGACTGTCCATTTTTAATTTTGCCAGTCTTTTTAAATCCGCATCGGTTACGGTTTGGTTTGTTTTAAACAGGTTCAGCAAATCCTTTATAAAAAAAACGGCGGTACGTATATTCTTTTTTAATCCTTTAACGATGACCGTATTGCCCCTGACGGACATATCTACGTCGAATTCTGATTCTATAAGACTCTTAATACCGGAGGAAGGATTTGAAAATTTATTAAAAAGCTCTATATTTTCAAGTTCTATCTTCTCGGTATCGTTCTTTTCATGCTTTGCCGAAGCAAAAGAACCGCTTTCGGTCTTTATGCGTTTATCGTCTCTGCGCAAATTTTGTTTTTTTAATTACCTCTTAAAAATATATATAAAAAATTATACAATATTATATATTATATTGTATAATTATAATGACTTAAAAAAATATCCGTTTCTTTAGATTATAACATTATTGTTAAAAAAGTCAAAAATCTAATATATCCCGAAATTACCGATAGAAAAAGAGATAGATGAAACTGAACAAAAATCATATATTGTTATTAACGGCATCGATTGCGGTTTTAATCGCAGGTTTATATTTTTTGGTTAAATTTTTCTTTTTCCCGTTATCAGTTTCGGCAACGCGAGATGAAATAAAAAATGCGGGTTTTAACCAAATTATGGGTATAAAGCCTGCATCTGCAACTACCAAACCGTCGAAAAAAAAAGAGCAGATAAAAACAATAATAAAAAAAGTTTATGTGCCGGATTTAACTAAACCTCTTAATTGCAAAAATCTTAACGTCTTTCTTTGCACGGTAAAATATTTGCGATACTTAAAATATCTCCCTATTTCTTTGTCCTACGACGGCAAATATAAATTTTCTTTCCCAATGCCGGAAAATCTTAAAAAAATTGCCTATTCTTACGGCTGGAACGAACAGAATCCTTTGATTATAGGCGCAATTGCAAAATATCTTTACGAATCGGGGAGAATTAAAGACGGAGATTACGACGAACCTGAAATAAACAACAAACTGCTATATGAACTCGAACAAAGTGCAGAAAAAAATCAATTCAACAAACAGCCTTGGGACTGGGTATTAGTAAAGCAGTCGAAAAATAACGAAAAAGCCGAGCTATATGAAAACGGCAGGATAATTTTTTCTTTTCCCGTGAATACGGGCATATTAGGATTAACGCCCAACGGCACATGGTATGTTTTTTTAAGGCTTCCGGACACTACTATGACGGGACTTTTTCCGACGCCTATTACGAAAAAACTTTATGCATCTTTAAAAAAATCAAAACACTTTAAAAACATAGAGTGTTTGGACGGACATCCGGTAATGCTTGTTCATTATTCCGATTCGGGAATAAAATATATAGACTATTTTCATAAAAGCGTGGCTCTTCACTATATGTACCGTAAATATTACGGTTTTCCGCAATCGGCCGGATGCGTCGAGCTTTCCGAGCAAGACGCCCTCCTTCTATATAAGCAGATAGGCTACGGAACTATAGTAACCGTCACCGGTTCTACCATAAGTAAAAAAAATAGTAACGTCGCTAAGGTTAACGCTGTCAATAAAACTAATAGAACTGCACGGACAAAACAGCCTGTCGAAAAAATCAATAATAAGAAAAATAAAAAATAGAAAAATTAATGTTTTTTAGCGATTACGTTTTTTAATATATCTGCGGAATCGTTCTTAAAAATTAAAGAGGCGGCAAAATAGATAATTAATCCTGCGGTTATAGAAATTAAAACTACCGGCAACGGACCGTAATGCATTTTGTTTAAAGCCGATATTGTAAATTCGACGGCTGCCCCCATAACTAAACTTGCCGCTAACGTTTTCAATAAAGATTTAAAAAAAGTTATTCCTAAGCCTATACTTTTCTTGCGATGCAGTTTTCTCAAAAGAAACAGATAATTAAAGATTAAAGAAATGCTGGAAGCCAGTGCAAGTCCGTACACTCCCATAATACGCATAAGAAAAACCGCAAATACAATATTTATGAACAATGAAATTATCGCCGCATTAACCGGCGTTTTGGTATCTTTCATAGAATAAAAAACGGGAACCACCGTTTTTAAAAGCGCCGACGCCCACAAACCGATTATGAAAAACAGGAGGACTCCCGCCGTTTTTTGAGCATCTGCGGAATTAAACAGTCCGTGCATATATATTAATTTTACGAGCGGGCTTCTTAAAAGTATAAGTCCTATGCTCGACGGTATTATTATAAAAAACATAAGAGACGATGCAAAGTTAAAAGCTCCGTCCACTTCTTTTATGTTATTTTTTGCAAATGAAGCGGAAAGCGTAGGAAAAATAGCCGTCTGCATAGCTATCGCGAAAACGCCTATAGGAAACTGATAAAGCCTGTCGCCGTAATATAGATAGGATATACTGCCCGAAGGAAGAAATGAAGCAAGAAGCGTATCGAAAACCAGATTAAGCTGAATTACCGCCATACCTAAAAGCGACGGGGTCAGAAGTTTAAAAACGGTCTTTACGTCCGCACTTTTAAAATCAAACTTGAAACCGAGACGAATTTTCTTTTTTTTAATATAATAAATCTGGGATAAAAGCTGAATAGCGCCGCCTATCATAACGCCGGCGGCAAGCGCAAAAATAGCAGGATGAAAAAACTGCCTAAAGAAAACCGCCGATAATATAAGCGCTATATTTAATATTATGGGATATATCGCTCCCGGCGCGTAAGAACCGTGAACGTTTAAAACTCCGGATAAAAATGCGGTAAGCCCTATTAAAAATATATAGGGAAACATTATTTTTGTCAAAATAACCGCAAGATTCAACTCGAAAGCCTTGCCCAAAAAGCCCGGCGCTGTAACGACAACAAAAACAAACGAAAATAAAAATCCTACAATTGAAAGGAATAAAAGGATAAAAAAAAGTATGGCAAAAACAGTTTGAAAAAGGTCTTGCGAATCGTTCCCGCCTTTTTTGATTATACTTTCCGAATAGACGGGAATAAAAGAGGCTGATATTCCTCCTTCTCCGAAAAGCCTTCTGAACAGATTAGGTATCCTGAATGCAACGAAAAAAGCATCTGTCGTAATTCCCGCACCGAAAAAATATGCTATGCAAACGTCTCTAAACAAACCAAGAATTCTGCTTATCAAAGTAAAAAACGAAACTACGGATAAATTTTTAATTATCTCATGGTTTCGTAATTTTAAAGACATTATTTATTGAATATCAAAGATACTTTTTAATTAAAATTTCCGCTATCTGCACGGCGTTGAGAGCCGCTCCTTTCCGGACGTTATCGGCTACTATCCATAAGTTAAGTCCGTTAGGGACGGAAAAATCCTTTCTTATCCTGCCTACATATACGTCGTCGTTACCTGCAACGTTAGTCTGATAGGGATAACGCTCTTCGGGATTTTCGCTTAATACGTCGTCTATAATTTTAACTCCTTTAGTTTCCGAAAGCATTTTCTTTATATCTTTAATATCGAAACTTTTTTCAGTTTCGATATTAACGGATTCGCCGTGCGAGAAGAAAACGGGGACTCTCACCGTAGTGGCGGACACGCCTATATTTTCGTCGTGCATTATTTTACGGGTTTCGTTTACCATTTTAATCTCTTCTTTGGTATATCCGTCGTCTGCGAAAACGTCGATTTGCGGAATACAGTTAAATGCAATCTGTACCGGAAATTTTTCGGGAAAAATATCGCCTTGAGCATTTATAATGCCGGTAGTCTGGTAAAAGAGTTCGTCCATAGCTTTTTTGCCGGCTCCCGAAGTAGACTGGTAAGTCGATACTACTATTCTTTTTATTTTATATACATCGTGAATCGGCTTAAGCGGAACAAGCATCTGAATTGTAGAACAGTTCGGATTTGCTATTATATTTTTTTTGGAATAATATTTTATATCGTCGGGGTTAACTTCAGGCACGACTAAAGGAACGTCTTTATCCATTCTGAAATAAGACGTATTATCTATAACTACTGCTCCTTCTTTGGCGGCGATAGGCGAAAACTTAGCGCTTATCTGCCCTCCGGGGCTCGACAATACTATGTCTATGTTCTTTTTTTTAAATGAATCTTCCCTTAATGCATCGACTATATATTCGTCGCCTTTAAAATCTATAGTTTCTCCGATAGAATTTTCCGATGCAAAAAGATAGAGTTCACCTATAGGAAAATTTCTCTGCTCCAGTATCTCCAAAAACTCCCTGCCGACAAGACCCGTCGCTCCGGTTACGGCTACATTATATTTTTCTTTTTTCATATAATTTCCTCTTCCTTAATCCTGCAATAGAAAGTAATTACTATAGTCATTTTTTTAATTCTTCTATTACGGCAATGCCCATTTCTTTCGTTCCGACAAGTTTAGTTCCATGAGCTTTTGAATAAATATCCGCCGTCCTGTATCCGTTCTTAATTACTTTTTCTACCGCTTTGTCTATTTTGTCGGCAAGATCGTCCATATCGAAACTGTATTTTAACATCATTGCAACGGATAATATTGCGGCTAAAGGATTTGCTTTATTCTGTCCTGCAATATCGGGCGCGCTTCCGTGAATAGGCTCATACATACCTTTTTTGCCGTTAAGGCTCGCGGAAGGCAGCATGCCTATAGATCCGGCTACCATAGAAGATTCATCGCTCAAAATATCTCCGAACATATTGGTAGTTACTATAACGTCGAAATTTTTCGGCTGCCTTATTAACTGCATGGAGCAGTTATCGACGTACATATTGGTCAGTTCTATGTCGGGATAACCTTTGGCTGTTTCCGCGACTACATTGCGCCATAACTCGGTGCATTCCAATACGTTTGCCTTATCAACCGACAACACTTTTTTTCTTCTTTTTTTCGCAATTTCAAAAGCTATCTTAGCTATTCTTTCTATTTCTTTAGTGGTATAAACAAGTGTATTGACGCCTTTTTTCTGTCCGTCTTCCATATCGAAAACGCCCCTCGGCTGACCGAAATATATTCCGCCGGTAAGTTCCCTTACAATCATCATGTCGGTTCCCTGAACCACTTCTTTCTTTAACGGAGAAGCATCGATAAGTTCGTCGTAAATTTTAGAAGGCCTTAAATTTGCATATAAACCGAGTTCGTATCTTAAAGACAGCAGCGCTTTTTCCGGCCTGAGTTCAATAGGAAGAGATTCCCATTTATAGCCGCCTACCGCTCCAAAAATTACGGCATCCGCATCCTTTGCTATCTTAAGAGTTTCTTCGGTTAAAGGTTTTCCGTATTCGTCGTACGATGCGCCGCCGACGAGACCCTTTTCTATTTCATATCTTACCGAGTGGGAATCGAGTAAAAATTTTAATACGTTAACGGCTTCTTCGGCTACTTCGGTTCCTATTCCGTCGCCCGGGAAAAGAGCTAATTTTATCATAATTATTTTTTACCCTCCTTAATCTTTTTTTTGGCATACGCTATTAAACCGCCCGCATTAACTAATTCCGACATAAATTTAGGAATAGGTTTGGCATTTATAACGGTATTTTTAGTTTGATTTTTAATTTCTCCGGTATCGGTATTTACTTCAAGGACGTCGCCGTTTTCTATTCCGTCCGTATCCGCGGAAAGAATAAACAGCCCTATATTAAAAGAATTTCTGTAAAATATCCTTGCAAAGCTTTTGGCTATTACTATGGGAACGCCGCTCGATTTTATTGCTATAGGGGCATGTTCCCTGGAAGAACCGCATCCGAAATTATTTCCCGCAACTATAAAATCGCCTTTTGCTACCTTGGAAGAGAACGATTCGTCAGCATCTTCCATGCAGTGTTTTTTTAAATTTTCTTCGCTCGAATCGTTTAAATATCTTGCGGGTATTATAGCATCGGTATCTATGTTGTCGCCAAATTTAAATACTTTTCCTTTAAATATCATAAATAATGCTCCTTTATAAATATTAAAAAACTTTTAACTTTTTAAGATACTACTTCGTCGGGACCCGCAATCTTGCCGAGTATAGCGGACGCCGCGCAAACCGCAGGATTTGCGAGATATACTTCGCTGGTAACGTCGCCCATTCTTCCTTTAAAATTCCTGTTCGTTGAAGATATCGCCCTTTCGCCGTCGGCAAGTATTCCCATATATCCGCCGAGACAAGGTCCGCAAGTAGGCGTGCTTACGACTCCGCCGGCATCCATAAATATATCTATAAGCCCTTCTTTTTCCGCCATTCTATAAATATCCGGAGTCGCAGGAATTACTATAAGCCTAGTATATTTTGCTATCTTTTTGCCTTTTAATATATCCGCCGCAATTCTTAAATCTTCAATTCTGCCGTTTGTGCAGGAACCTATAACCGACTGATCTATTTTTATGTTTTTTGCAGATGCTTCATTGATATCTACACTATTTTCCGGAAGATGCGGAAAAGCGACTTGAGGATTGATTGTTTCGGCATTATAATTTAATACTTTAATGTATTCAGCTCCTTCGTCGCTCTTATAAAATATATAATCTCTTTTTGCTCTGCTTTTTACGTAATTTTCGGTAATTTCATCCGGCTCGAATATTCCGCTTTTTGCTCCGGCTTCTATAGCCATATTCGATATTGTAAGCCTGTCCGCCATACCGAGATGCTGAAAGGTGCTTCCGGTAAATTCCAGCGCCATATAGTTTGCGCCTTCCACTCCTATCTGTCCTATAAGATAAAGAATTAAATCTTTGCCTGACACCCATTTTTTGGGTTTGCCTTCAAAAATAACTTTTATAGATTCGGGAACTTTAAGCCATAACTCGCCGAATGCCATAGCGTAGGCTAAATCTGTAGAGCCGACTCCGGTGGCAAACGCTCCAAGCGCTCCGTAGGTACATGTATGCGAATCTGCCCCTACTACAAGATCTCCGGGAAGAACTATGCCTTTTTCGGGAAGAAGCGCATGCTCGACGCCGGCTTCTCCGCACTCGAAATAGTTTTCTATATCGAATTTTTTGGCGAACTCCCTCATCATTTTCGCCTGCTTTGCGCTCAATATATCTTTGTTTGGAACAAAGTGATCCGGAACCAGCGCTATTTTTTTTCTGTCAAATACTGCATCTACGCCTATAGCCGTAAACTCTTTTATTGCTATGGGAGCAGTTATATCGTTTCCCAGAGCTAAATCCACTCTTGCGTTTACTATATCTCCTGAAGATATTTCCTGCAAATCGGTATGATTTAAAATTATTTTTTCGGTAATGGTTAAGGGTTTTGTCATTTTGCTCTCCTTTCACAAATTGATAAATTTATATCGGAAAAGGTGTCAGATTAATTTTCCGCAATAAACTTAAATATGTTAATTATCTTTATCAAATGCAGAAAATAAAATCTGACATCTTTTCCGCAATTCTGTCACCGTCACGAATTTATATATATCCCAATCGGAATTACAAGAAAAACCACCCCGTCAGGCTGACGCCTAACTCCCTCCTTTTTTAAAGGAGGGAGTTACTTAGAAATCCTTCATTTTATAGTAATTGCATACTGCATTAATAAATACATGGGCACAATTCAATTCTGTCCATGTCACAATTTATTCTCAAGCGCTAATTTCAATTTCGCAGATTGTTTTATTTGCGGCGTTTTTATTTTGAACGTACAACTTATTCAACGCGTTAACGTAAGCCTTGGCGCTTGCGGTAACTATGTCGGTATGCGCGCTCCTTCCCGTAATGCTCGCGCCGTTATGTTCTATAGTAATAGAAACGTTTCCCTGTGCTTCAGTCGTTCCCCTGATAGATTTTACTTCATAGCCTATTACTTTAGCCTTAGAATTTACGATTTTTTCTATTGCGTTAACCGCCGCATCTACAGGTCCGTTTCCGCAGGAAGAATCTTGCTTTAAATCTCCGTCAACTTTAAGTTTGACCATTGCAAGCGGCGAAACGGTATCTCCGCAGACGACGTTTACGTATTTTAATTCATATTTCTCTAAATGATGCGATTTAGAAACAAGAGAATCTATGTCTTCGTCGTAAATATCTTTCTTTTTGTCCGCAAGATTCTTAAATTTTAAGAAAGCTTTTTCTATCTCTTCGTCGTTTAATAAATAACCGAGTGAATTAAGTTTTTCTTTAAACGCATGTTTTCCGGAGTGCTTGCCAAGGACTAATTCGTCAGGCTGTCTTCCGACGCGTTCCGGAGTCATGATTTCGTAAGTGGTTTTTTCTTTCAGTACTCCGTCCTGATGAATTCCCGCTTCGTGGGCGAAAGCATTTTTTCCGACTATAGCTTTATTGGGCTGAACCGATATTCCGGTAATATGCGTCAACAGCTGCGAAGACCTGTATAATTCCTGCGTATTTACCGAAGTTATTGCGTTATATATGTCCTTTCTTACTTCAAGAGCCATAACTATTTCTTCCAGCGCCGCATTTCCGGCTCTCTCGCCGATACCGTTTACGGTGCATTCAACTTGATTGGCTCCGGCAAGAATCGCCGACAAAGAATTTGCCGTACCCAGACCCAAGTCGTTATGACAGTGGACGCTTAAAACAATATTTTCTATTCCTTCAACTCTTTCTCTGATGCTTTTTATAAAATTAAAAAATTCGAAGGGCGTCGCATATCCTACCGTATCGGGAATATTAACGGTAGTAGCGCCTGCATCTATAACTCCTTTAATTACTTTGCATAAAAAATCCAAATCGGATCTGGAAGCGTCTTCCGCCGAAAATTCTATATTTTCTATGAACGATTTTGCATATTTAACCATATTGACGGCGCGCTCGTATAATTCTTCGCGCGTCATCTTTAGCTTATATTTAAGGTGTACGTCGGAAGTAGCTATGAAAGTGTGAATGACCGGCTTTTCCGCAAGTTTTACCGCGGAATACGCCCTGTATATATCTTTTTCGTTTGCCCTTGCAAGACCTGCTATTTCTATACCTTTTATCTCTTGGGCTATAGCGCTGACGGCTTCAAAATCGCCTTCCGAAGCAATGGGAAAGCCGGCTTCTATGACGTCCACGCCGAGTCTCGCCAACTGCCTCGCTAAGTTTAGCTTTTCATCTATATTCATGCTGGCGCCCGGAGACTGCTCGCCGTCCCTAAGAGTAGTATCGAATATTTTTATCTTTTTAAAAGCGTCGCCGCCCATTAAAAATCCTCCTGCAAAAACCTATTTAATTTCTTTATTAATCTTTTTTATCTTAACATTAACGAAATAAAAATACAATAGAGGAGAAATAAACGAATATAATATGAAAATAGTAAAAATAGATTCGACAGGCTTTATTATAATAATTATAAGAATAAATAATATCAGTATCAAAAACTCGAATGCCCTGCGTTTAAAAACGGAAAAATCTTTCATAGCAAAGTATCCGATGTTGCTTATCATCAACAGTCCGACTATCACCGTTAAAACAAGCATAATTTTGGTTATAACTAAAGTGCGTATCGAAAATTTCGTAATAAAAAAAAGCGTAGAAACTATGGTACCTGCAGCCGCCGGAGACGGAAGCCCCGTAAACTTTTTATATTCTACAGAATTTACCTGTACGTTAAATCTCGCCAGCCTTAACGTCGCTCCTAATAGATATACGAAAACAACAGCCCATCCTATTCTACCCATATCCATAAAAAACCATTTAAACAGCAGAACGGACGGCGCCGCTCCGAAAGCTATTAAATCGGACAGAGAATCGTATTCTATCCCGAATTTAGAACTTGTATTGGTCAGCCTTGCCACCTTGCCGTCTATTCCGTCGAAGAATATAGACGCTATTATAAGCCATCCGGCTATCCAGTATCTGCCGTCTATAGAATTAATTATCGAGTAAAAACCGGACAAAAGCGAAAGGCTGGTTATAAGGTTTGGCAGTAGAAAAACGCCTTTCGTCATACTGTTTTTATATAACTCGTTGTTATTTAAGGCGGTTTTAATCGGGGAATAATTCTTTTTTTCTTTATTCGACGCTATCATTTATTTTTCCAAGTACGGTTTTGCCTGAAAAAACCTTACCGCCTATTTCAACGTAAGAAGTAAAACTTACAGGCAGATATATATCTAATCTGGAGCCGAATTTAATTAAGCCGAATCTTTCGCCGGACTTTACGGCATCTCCTTCCTTAATATTGCACACTATACGTCTCGCAATAAGACCCGCTATCTGAACAAAAGCTATTTTCTTATTTAAAATTACCGCGTTAAACTCGTTTTCGGAAGATGCCTTATCTAAATTTGCGGAAAAAAATCTGCCTTTGTTGTAAATTATTTTTTCTACTATTCCGCCGAACGGAATCCTGTTGACGTGTACGTTAAAAAGAGACATAAAAATGCTAATTTTAAAAACTTCTTCTTTTAAAAACTTTTCGTCAAACACTCTCTGCAAAAATATTATTTTACCGTCGGCAGGAGAAATAATTTCGCCTACTTTTAAAACAGAATCCGGCTTTCGTTCGGGATCCCTGAAAAAATATATACAGAAAAAAAAGAAAATGACCGAAAGTATAAAAAGCGAAAAAAAAATATATTTTATTACTATGAATTTAATATAAAAATATAAAACTAAAAAAACTATCGAAAAAACAAAACCGCCGACTATAAACTGAAATCCTTCTTTAGCTATATATTTCATAGTTTATCGTAAATACGCATATGTTGAACAGAATCAACTCTCCTCATTTATAAATTAGAAAATGCATCAGATTAATTTTCCGTAATCAACTTCATTCATTAATTGAGATTGTCATATAGGGAAAATAAAATCTGGCACATTTTCCTTCTAATATTAATTCCTCTCCTTTTAAGGAGGGGCGGCGGCCTTCGGCCGTCGTGGTGATTATCTTGTCGTATTATCTTACCATTTTATTTTAATTTTTAGATTTATCGACTATTTTATTTTTTGTTATCCATGGCATTAACGACCTTAATCTGCTTCCTACTCTTTCGAGCTGATGCTCTTCGCCGTTTCTCGTCATAGCGTTAAACGAAGGTTTGCTGGCTTTGTTTTCAAGCATCCATTCGGTAGCGAATTTTCCGCTTCTAATCTCTTCCAAGACTCTTTTCATTTCCTGCTTGACTCTTTCGTCCACTATTCTCGGACCTCTTGTCAGGTCTCCATATTGAGCCGTGTTGCTTATCGAATATCTCATGTTTGCAATTCCGCCTTCATATATAAGATCGACTATAAGTTTCATTTCGTGTATGCATTCAAAATATGCGCTTTCTTCCTGATATCCCGCTTCTACCAGAGTTTCAAACCCGGCGGTCATAAGAGCCGATAAACCGCCGCAAAGAACCGCCTGCTCTCCAAAGAGGTCGGTTTCCGTTTCTTCCCTGAACGTAGATTCCAATATGCCCGCTTTACCGCCGCCTATTGCGGCCGCATAAGACAATGCCATATTTTTCGTGTTGCCGGAATAATCGTTATGAACAGCTATTAAATCCGGCACCCCGCCTCCCTTTTCAAATTCGTGGCGCACGAGATGCCCAGGACCTTTAGGAGCGACCATAAAAACGTTTACTTCTTTAGGGGGGACTATCTGTCCGAAATGAATGCTGAAGCCGTGAGCGAAAACAAGATATTTATCCGCCTTTAAACCAGGCTCTATATCGTTTTTATAAACTTCTCCGTGAATTTCGTCGGGAAGCAAAACCATGATAACATCGGCTTTTTCTGCAGCTTCCTTAACCGGATATACTTCAAAACCTGCATTTTTAGCTTTTGAAAAAGAGCTGCCTTCCGGTCTTAGCCCTATAATTACTTTTACTCCGGAATCTTTTAAATTTAAGGCATGTGCATGCCCCTGAGAACCGTAGCCTATTATAGCTACTGTTTTGGACTGAATTAATTTTAAATCGGCATCTTTTTCGTAATAAATATTCATTAAATCCTCCTTTATTTAGAGAGACGACGGTATTTTCGCCCTCAATCTATTTTTTATTATTTATTTTATGTTATTAATTTATATTATTTTTTTGGCGCTGGCTAAAGCTATTATGCCCGTTTTAACTATGTCTTTGATTCCTAAAGGCCTTAAAATGTCGATAAGGGAATCTATCTTCTTTTCCGATCCTGTGACTTCAAGAGTGTAATGATTTCTTGAAACATCTATAATTCTGCCGTTAAATATTTCTTTTATCCTGAAAATATCGCCTTTCGTCGTTTCGTCGGCGTTAACTTTAACCAGAACCGTCTGCCTTAATACGGAATCGTCGTCGGTAAATTCCTGCACTTTAATTACGTTAATAAGCCTGTTAAGCTGTTTAACTATCTGTTCCAGAATTTGCGCATCTCCGGACGTGGCTATTATCATTTTGGACTCGTTTTTTTCTAAAGTTTTTGCTACGCATATACTGTCGATATTAAACCCTCTTGCAGAAAAAAGCCCTGCTACCCTGGTAAGCACTCCGGATTCGTTTTCAACGGTAATAGAAAGAATATGTGTTTTGTCCATAATCGCAATTATTATATTAAGTTATTAATGTTATTGTTATTAATACGGTGCCGGAATTGAATTCCGGCACCGCCACAAATTGGACGCTAAACTAAAAGCATGCCGGTAATCGGCGAACCCGGCGCAACCATCGGATATACGCTTTCTTCTTTGTCGACTATAAAATCCATTATTACCGGCTTTTTTATAGACAGCGCTTTTTCGATTACCGGAACTACGTCGTCAGGGTCTTTAGCCCTTAATCCTACGGCTCCGTATGCTTCGGCAAGTTTAACGAAATCAGGATTAACGTTCATTTCGGAAAAAGAGTATCTTTTATGATAAAACAGTTCCTGCCACTGTCTTATCATGCCGAGAAAATTATTATTTATGATGGCTATTTTGACCGGCAGGTTGTACTGCACCGCCGTTGCAAGCTCCTGAATATTCATCTGAATGCTTCCGTCTCCGGCAATATCGAAAACTATTTTGTCCGGATGAGCTATCTGAGCGCCTATAGCGGCAGGAAATCCGAAACCCATAGTTCCGAGACCGCCGGACGTCAGCAAAGTTCTGGCATTTTTAAATTTATAAAACTGTGCCGTCCACATTTGGCTCTGACCGACTTCTGTGGCTATTATAGCTTCTCCTCCGGTTAATTCATATATTTTCTCTATGACGTATTGAGGCTTAATTACGTCGTTCATTCTATAAGTAAGCGGATGCTCGTACTTCCATGCGTTTATTTCTTCAAGCCAGCCCAGCCTTTCGTATTTAGCGGCAGATATTTCTTCCTTTCTGCCGTTCAAAACTTCAAGAAGACTGCTTAAAACTGATTTAACGTCGCCGACTACCGGTATTTCTATTTTTACGTTTTTTCCTATCGAAGAAGGGTCTATGTCTATATGGGCAAATTTAGCATTTTTACCGAATTCTTCGACTTTTCCCGTAACCCTGTCGTCGAATCTCGCACCGATAGCCACTATAAAATCGGCATTAGATATCGCCATATTGGAAGCATAAGTGCCGTGCATACCTAACATGCCGAAAAAAAGAGGATGGCAGGACGGAAATCCGCCAAGACCCATTAAAGTCGAAGTTATAGGCAAATCAAGCAATTCTGCCAGTTCGAAAAGTTCGGAGGAAGCATTAGAGCTTATTACTCCGCCGCCTATATACAACAAAGGTTTTTTTGCTTTTAAAATTTCCGAAGCAAGTTTTGCGATTTGTATATGGTGTCCGAAATAGGTAGGATTATACCCGTGCAGTTGAACGGTTTCGGGATAATCAAACTCATATACGCTTGAAGTAATATCTTTGGGTATATCTATTAAAACGGGCCCCGGCCTTCCGGTAGAAGCTATATAAAAAGCTTCCTTAATAGTTCTTGCAAGGTCTTTTATGTCCTTAACCAAATAATTATGCTTGGTACATGGTCTCGTAATACCGACGGTATCGGCTTCCTGAAAAGCATCGTTGCCTATAAGATTAGTAGGCACCTGACCGGTAATAATAACCATGGGTACGGAATCCATATTTGCGGTGGCAATGCCGGTTATAGTATTAGTAGCTCCCGGACCGGACGTCACCAAAACTACCCCTACTTTGCCGGATGCCCTGGCATAACCGTCGGCGGCGTGGGCTGCTCCCTGCTCATGCCTTACTAAGACATGCTTAATCTTATCTTTGTAATTCAATAGTTCGTCGTAAATATTTAAAACGGCGCCGCCCGGATAACCGAATATAGTATCTACTCCTTCGTTTATAAGGCTTTCGATAATTATTTTGGAACCAGTCATTAAATTTTTCTTTGCGTTGTTATTTCTGCTATGATTCATGGCTATTTCCTTATATTTCTGTTTACTATTGCGCCTTCATCAGCCGAAGATACGATTTCGGCGTATCTGGAAAGATAGCCGTAGTCTATTTTTTTCGGTTTTTTAGTAAATTGATTTTTTCTTTCGTTTAATTCGGCTTCGGAAACATCTACGCTTAATTTTCTATTGGGAATATCGATTTCTATTTTGTCGCCGTTTTTTATCAAAGCTATAGGTCCTCCTTCCTGAGCTTCAGGAGATATATGTCCGACGCACGGACCTCTTGTTCCACCCGAAAATCTGCCGTCTGTAATAAGTGCTACTTTTTCGCCGAGCCCCATTCCTACTATTTGCGAAGTAGGAGCAAGCATTTCGCGCATTCCCGGCCCGCCTTTGGGACCTTCAAATCTTATAACTACGACGTTTCCTTCTTTTATTTTGCCTTTAGAAATATTTTCCATAGCGGATTCTTCGCTGTCAAAAACTACCGCCGTTCCTTTAAACTTCATCATCGAAGGGCTTACGCCGCTGGATTTAATAATAGCTCCGTTAGGCGCCAAATTTCCGAATAAAACGGCTATACCCCCTTCTTTACGGTAAGGATTGTCCGCTTTTCTTATTACTTCGTTATTTACGTAATTAACGCCGGAAATAATTTCTGCTATAGACTTACCGCTTACGTTAATAGATTTAGTATTTATAAAATCTTTAAGTTCATATAAAAGAGACGGGATTCCTCCGGCAAAATCGAGGTCTTCGAGAAAATACTCTCCCGCAGGCCTTAAGCTTGTAAGCTGAGGCGTATTTTTAGAAATTTCGTCAAAAAGTTTTAAATCAAGTTTAATTCCGGCTTCATTGGCTATAGCAAGAAGGTGCAGTACGGAATTGGAAGAACCGCCCAGAGCCATATCTACGGCTATAGCATTTTTAAAAGAATCTACCGTTACAATATCTCTCGGCAGAATTTGGCTTTTAACCATATCGACAACCCTTGCTCCGCTCTCAAAAGCTATTCTTTTTTTAATAGCCGAGCCCGCAAGCGCCGTACCTGCACCTGGCAGTGACATTCCGAGAACTTCTGTCATGCAGGCCATAGTGTTTGCCGTATAAAGACCCTGGCATGAACCCTGTCCCGGACAGGCGCACATTTCAAGGTCGTTAAGCTCTTTTTCCGTAATATCGTTTATCCTGAACTTTGCAACCGCCTCAAAAGTATCGCGTACAAAAGAAAGTCTGTTTCCGTGATAATGCCCGGAAAGCATAGGTCCGGCTGTGACGACTATAGCGGGAATATTAAGACGCAGCGACGCCATAAGCATCCCCGGCGTTATCTTATCGCAGTTGGTGAGCAGTATAAGTCCGTCAAGACTGTGCGCTTCGGTTATAGTTTCTATCATATCCGCTATAAGCTCCCTTGAAGGAAGGGAATAATGCATACCCCTGTGTCCCATGGCCACGCCGTCGCAAATACCAGGTATTCCGAATACGAAAGGGTGTCCTCCGTTGCTGTAAACGCCGTTTTCCGCCGCCCGTTCAAGATCTCTTATTCCGACGTGTCCGGGAATTAAATCGGTAAAACTCGACGCTATGCCTATAAAAGGTTTTTTCATATCTCCTTTAGCCATACCGGTTGCATAAAGCAGAGACCTGTGCGGAGTCCTGTCCACTCCTTCCTTAATATTGTCGCTTCTCATAATATATATTCCTTTGAATTATTTTATTTTTATTTTAATTTTCCCTATTCCGCAATCTTTTCTTTAATAATTTTTTTCATAACATCGTTGCCGTTCAATTTTTTTAACTTCAGCTCTTTTATAGTTTTTTGTTCATCGGGCGTTAAAAAAGGTTTCGTGCTGAATTTATCCAAAGTCTTTTCAATTTCTATATGTTCTTTATAAATCTTCTTGAAATTTTCGTCTTTTTCGGCTAAAATTTCAGCCGTTTTTCTTTCCGTTTCATCCAAAAATTGCATAATAATTATACCTCCTGCGGATTTATTTATATTATAAAATTATAAAACCATTAAAAAGGGCCGTTGCCGTAAACATAATACGGAGACAATTCTTCGGCATATTTTTCATTGAAAACTGCACCTCCGTTTTTTTTATAATCTTTTATAGCATATTCGGCGGCAAAATAAGGCGTATCTTTAAGGTCTAAAAATAACAAACCGGCAACGGCATCTTTTAATCCATCTTTAATAAACCGGCAATCATTTTCTTCGTTAAAACCATATGCCAAAAGCGGTTTGTCTTCCATATCGTTTAAAAAAAAGCGTATTTCTTCTAAACTTAAAAGATTGGTTTTAATTTGCCCTTCAAAATATTTAGTTTCCGAAGAAAATTCGGAAACATAGTAACGGTTTTTAGAAGCATAGCAAACAGCGGCAATTTTTTTTGATACGGAACTTTCTTTAACCGCTCTGTACGCGCAAACCGATAAACTGCCGAGCCCGACTACCGCTGTTTTAAGCACATAAGACATTGTTTTTGCTATCGTCAAAGAAACCCGGATACCAGTATAAGAACCCGGACCCAGAATAACGGCTATTCCTTTTAAATCCGTTAATTTTATACCGGCCTTACACATTATTTCATCTAACTGCTTAAAAATAAGAACGGAATGTTTTTCATGAAAATCCGATATCGATTCCGAAACAATATTAAAATTTTCATCGGCAACCAGCAAATTGGAATAGCCGTTTGAACTGTCTATAGATAAAAACATATAAAAAAATTTAAGTTTTTATGGTGCGCAATATATCGTTGTAAGAAACGAACAAAAGCAGCAATATTAACAGCGCAAAACCGATTTTAGCCGCAGTTTCCTGAAATTTAACGCTTAACGGACTTCTCTTTATCATTTCTATAATCGAAAATAACAGATGTCCTCCGTCCAATGCTGGAATAGGAAAGAGGTTTACAAGACCTATATTAACGCTTATGAATGCTACGAAATAAAAAAAATCGGAAACTCCCAAACTTGCCGCTCGTCCGGAAAGTTGAGCTATCATTATAGGTCCTCCCAGATCGCTTGCGGGAAGTTTACCTGTTATCAGATAAAAAAGACTTACTATAGTAATATAAATAATAAACCATATTTCTTTTAACGCCGAATAAAAAGAATAGAAGAAACCGTCGTATCTATAAAAAACGGCGTTTTTTGAATTTGAAGGGGTTATCCCTATGATATATCTATCGGTTTTTTGCTTGTATATGTTAAAACCCGATATTAATTGAGGTTTAACCGAAACTAAAGAATGGATAATCTTATTTCCTATTTTTTCTTCCACTCCGAGTTTTATAGTTTTTTTTCCGTATTTTTCTATATTTTCGGCTAAACCCGCCCAAGAACGAACCTTTATACCGTTAACGCTTGTAATAACATCGCCTTTTTTAAGTCCGGCTTTTACGGCAGGCTTGCCTTTCATAAGCCCGCCTATAACGGGTTTCAAAACAGGTCTTCCGGACATAAAAATAATTGTAAATATAAATGCCGCTAAAATAAAATTAAAAAAAGGACCGCAAAATATAATAAGAAACTTTTTATAAGGCGGCAGATTGCTGTATGAACGATTTCTGTCTTCCGGAGGCAATTCTTCAGACGGGTCTTCTCCCGTAAGTTTAACGTATCCGCCGAGAGGAAGCGCAGAAACAAGGTATTCGGTTTCCCCTATCTGCCTGCCGAAAACTTTAGGGCCAAAACCCAATGAAAACTTCTCAACTTTTACGCCTAATTTTTTTGCTACTATGAAGTGACCGAACTCATGGATAAGAACTATAATGCTTATTACTATTAAAAATGCTAATATATCGTACGTTATACTATTAAACATATTTTATTTTTTTTATTATTAGGTTTATTTAAAATTATGTATATTTTTAAAAATTTACGGTTTCATAAATTTTATTATATTTTTTTTTAATTAAAAATGCAATTTTTTAATTTTTTTACTTCCTTAAAGTTATCCCGAAACGGTTATTCAGTTCGTTAATCAAGCCGTCCCTTAATTCATTGACCTCTTCCATAGTAAGCGTTCTGCCCTCGTCAATAGCGTCGTACCTGATAAGGAAAGATATTTTACCTTCCTCTATCTGCCTGCCCGTATAAACATCTTCAAGCCTGACGTTTTTAATTAACGCGGAATATCCTTTAATTAATTTCTCGATAGAAGCATATTCTGTGCTTTTATCGCATACTATAGAAATGTCCTGTTCAATCTCCGGATATCTGTTCGGCGGCATGAAAGTTTTTTTATTCGAGATATATTCTTTAATACCGTCTAAATCGAACTCGAACGCAAAAACCTTACTTTCTGTTTTAAATTCGTCTAATATTTCTTTCTTAATTTCGCCAAAAATTCCGACCTTGGCTTTACCGGCGGTAATTTCTAAAGATGCATTTTCGCTATAAAAACTTGACGCATTTGACGCAGATGTTTTATCGAACGAAAATTTTTTTATTCCGGATTCTTTAAGTAAAAATTCGACGATGCCTTTCCCTGTATAAAATTCCGGATCGCGGCTTGAACTCTTAATGCCGGTACAGACGCATCCGCATAAAACATTTTTTTCGTTAACAGGCATATTATCCGTCTTTTCTCCTATATACGCTTTTCCTATTTCAAAAATCTTAATATTTTTATATTTTCTGGAATTTTGCTGGACAGATCTTAATACATCGGGTATCAGACTTATCCTGAAAAAAGCATAATCGGCGGAAATAGAATTTTTAAGCTCTAAAACGGCATTTCTGCCTATGGAAGAATTCTCAACCGATATATCTATTTCTTTTGCGCCGGTAAGCGACGGCGAAATTATTTCCGTAAATCCGGCATATCTTAACAAATTTCTGTACAGCCTGTATGTTTCGAAATTTGTGTTTTTTAACGGAGGGGCAAGCACTCCTATTGGCATTGACGGTTTTATATTATCGTAACCGTATATTCTTAAAATATCTTCGTAAATATTTACGGTTTCTCCGATATCCGTCCTGAAATAAGGAGGCGAAACCTTAAAAATATTGCTTTCTTCGGCCGAAGGTTCTACATGATAGCCTAACTTAGACAAAACTGCTCCGGCTTTTTTATTTACCGCCGAATCGCCCGAAAATTCCGACAGGGCGTTCAGGTCTATTTCATAAATTTTAGAAGTTTTATTTTCCTTTATATCGTAAGCATAGCAAGTAATATCGATATTACTTTCATATTTGCCTAGTAGTTGCAGAAAACGCTTAATAGCATATATGCTTAAAGCGGGGCTTATTCCTTTTTCGAAACGCGTCGATGCATCTGTCCTTAAGGAAAGCGTTCTCGACGTCTTTCTTATTTTAGACATATTAAAATTAGCCGACTCTACTATAATATCCGTAGTATTATCGTCTATTTCGCTGTTTGCGGAACCCATTATTCCGGCTATAGCGATAATTTTATTTTTATCGGCTATAACTATATCTTCACTCGACAATATTCTTTCTTTTCCGTCTAAAGTAGCAGCAGTCTCGCCTTTTGCCGCAAATCTCACGTCGATCGCGTTTCCGTCAAGTTTGGAAGCGTCAAACGCGTGCAGAGGCTGGGAAGTTTCCATCATTATGATATTAGTTAAATCGACAATATTATTAATCGGTCTTATGCCGCTTTTTATAAGTTTATTTTTTATATGCAAGTCCGATTCCTTTATTTTTAAACCGGATATTTTTACCGCTATATAAGACGGCGCGATTTCGCCGCCTGCTATATTTACGCTTAATTCGTTCCTGTTTGAAGAATATTTTTCGCCTGCCGTTATCTTAACGCCTTCGTATATTTCCGGTAAAACAATCTTTTTATCTAATATTGCTGCCAACTCGTAAGCAAATCCCATGATTCCAAAAAGATCGGGTCTGTTCGGTTCGAGGTCGAACTCTAAAACGGTATCATCAAGTTCAAAAATATCGTATGCCGACATACCGGTTTCTAAAAAAGGAAATTCCGCTATCGAATCTATATTTAACTGCAGCCCCAAATCTTTTTCCGAACAGAAAGCGGCTTCGGAAACAACGCCGAATATAGCCTTGTCTCTAATTTTTAATCCATGGTCAAATACGGTTCCTTTAGTGGCAATAAGAGGTTTATCTCCGGCTTTTACGCCAAGCCCTTCTTTAGTAAAAACTATCCTTTTCATTCCTAAGGATTCTCCTGCGTAAACTTCGGCTATGCCGAATTTATCGTTGGACGGATGAGGAGTAATGCTTTTTATTTCGCCAAGTACGATATTTTGAAACGATTTTTTTTGCGAATAATAAGGAAATATTTTTTCTACTTCCATAGTTCTGCCGTTTAAAAGAGAGGCTACTTTTTCGGGCTCTGTTTTAAAATAAACAAATTCCTTAAGCCAGTTTAAGCTTACTTTCAATTTTCATTCCTCCGGTTATTATTTAGTGACGGTGCCGGAATTAAATTCCGGCAATTACATTTTGTTACAGGGACAGAATTGAATTCTGTCCATTATATTTTGTTATGGTGCCGGAATTAAATTCCGGCACCGTCACTCTATATCATATCAAACAGTCCGGGCTGTATAAGGCGGTCGTCTTCTACGAACTTTTCCGAGTAAAGTTTATTGCGGACGTCATACATTTCTTCTAATGCATGACCTAAATCGATTGTAAAATCTCCGCGTAATTTTATTCCGAAAACGCCGACCATTCCGTAAAGCGATTTCAATCCTTCATTATCATAAGAATTCATAATATTTAAATTATATTCCGGAATAAAAACCGGACGTTTTTGTTTAATAGAAAAACCGCAGGTTTTCATAGTGCCGCTTTTTAAAGGCGAAGACAATGCAAAAGTTCCAAGTGAAGAACCGCTCTGAAGCCTGTCTCTCGCCACTAAATTTTTGGATGATATATGTTCATGCGGCGAAAGTTCCGAAACCAGCGCCCCTCCGCTAAATATTATTTCGTTATATAAATCCCTATTCTCGGGAGGGTATACCGGGGAGAGAAGTCCCGAACCCAAAAACGCTATAGTATATCCGTTGTTTTTTAATGCAGCTCTATGCGCTGCCGAATCTATCCCTAAAGCAAGTCCGCTTATTATAGCATAACCGGAAGAACAAAGTTCTGCGGTTATGTCCTCTGCCAGTTTAACTGCATATTCGGGCGGTTTTCTCTGCCCTACGACCGCCGCCGCTAATTTTAATTCCTCTTTTAACGCCCCTTTATAATAAAGAACTAAAGGCTTATTTTTAATTTTGCGTAAATTTGCAGGATATAAAGAAGAATTGAAAGTTATTATTTTAACCCCGTTTTTAGAAGCCTCGTCGATTTCTTTTATGGCATCGAAAAAAGCCGTCTTTATAATTCTTTGGTTTATTAATATCTTAACGTAATCTATTTTTAAACCTGTTTTAATAAAATCGGATTTATCGGCGTTAAAAATTTCGCAGGGACTTCCGAATGCATTAATTAAAAACATTATATGCCTGTTCTGCAGACCTTTGATTTTTTTAAGAGCTAAAGTGCATATAATATCGTCCATCAAATATCCCCGCCCGCAAAATTTACAATATCCTCTTCCGTAAGCGTTTTACCGAGAAATATTCCCGTTACCGCGCTTGCCCCCTCTTTTAGTAAACCGTTTTTTATAAGTTTAAAAGTCGTGCCGGTAGTTATAATATCGTCGAGAATTATTATTTTTTTCATTTTATAATCATACTTACTATCAAATGATATATTATGATAATCCATTTTTTTTAATTCTATATTGTTTTCGATATGCCCGGGTTTGTGTCCTTTAGTGCATACTACTGCCTTTTCGTAAGTAGAAATAGTTCCAAGCGCCGAAAGATACATGCATAGCTGGGAATTAGGATAAACGTCTAAATATGAATTGCTCGGCGGAACCGGAAGCATCAAGTCGTAAAAATAAAAATAATTATATATAATATTGTTTAATATTTTTATAAAAAAAGCTATAGCTTTAGATTCTCCCTTTTTATATTTTAAAATTAAGTCTGAATATGTTACGATTGGCGTTAATTTGCCTTTATCTATCGCATTTTTTTTATTTTTGGGAATATAATAATCTAAATAAAAATATTCTCCTTTGCCGCCGGTTTTTATATTTATATTACTTTGAAACATTATCTTATATTATTATCAATAATCCTTACAGTTGATTTTTAAAATTAAATCTTTAAAAAATTAAATCGACAATTTAATATGATAAATCTTTATCTTAAAAATTTCAATTTTAATATATATAACTCCATAGGAATACTGCTTTCTTCAGAAAATGAATGCAGTAGTTTTATTAAAAAAAATGAAGATTTAAATGTAAAATGGGATTTTTTTACTTTCGAAGATTTAAAAAAAAAATTTAATATTTACGGCACGATTGAATCCCCGTTAAGTTTTCCTTTTAAAAATGTCGAAAAAGTTTTATCGTCAAAAGCGGTTTTTTTAAACGGCATAACGGTAAATTCGCTTTCCGACGCCGTTTTATTAAACGCCGTCTGCAATTTTGTATTAAACAACGGCATTATTTTAGGCATAACAGCAGAAACGGCTTTTAATGCACCTGAAGATATAACTAATTTATACTTCGCTCCGCATGTCGGAAAAAATTATTACGAAAATTTAATAATCGATATTTATAAATCGCGTTTAAAAATGCTTTTAAAAACGAGAATTTTAACTTCCTGCATAAACGGCGGATACACTGAATCTATAGACTTGTTTATCCGCGATATGAAAAAAATTGGCTTTAGTCATAAGATTAATAATAAAAATTTAATATTTTTTAATTCGGAAAAATTTATTATTAATATAAACATTTACAATAGGTTAAAAAATTTACATATAACCGAAGAAAAAACGGAATCTATTTTTAATAAAGAGATTTCTTTAAATACAAGTTTATACGATATGCATTTTTATAAAAAAGAACTTATAAATAGAATTAAAATATTTATAAATACAGCTAAAAATTTGCAAAGCGGAATAGTTTTAAAAAGAAATGGCAAGTCTGCCGAAAAAATAACGGCTTTATCTTCCGATTTAAGTAAAATTCAAAGTGTGTCCGTAAAAGAAATTAATTCGCCTCATCTTTTACTTGCCGGAGCGGGAGCCGGCAAAACTAAGGTAATAGTCGATAAATTTTTATATTTATTAAATTTCTATTCCGCCGATTCAATACTCGTTCTGACTTTCACCAATAACGCCGTAAACGAAATAAAAAACAGGATAGCTAAAAGACTAAATATTAGCGGTTACGGAACTTTTATTAACGATAAGATTCTAAATATTTCAACCTACCATAGTTTTTTCTATTCGATAATAAAAGAATTTTATAGCGAACTCGGTTATAAAACCGTACCTTCGGTTTCCGATAAAAAAATTAATGTATCAGCCGGCGACGCTAATAAATACGCCGACGAATCATCTATATCTTACGACGATATTATTTTAAATATAATTAAACTTTTTAAAAAAGACAATATAGCAAACGAAATATCGTCAAGATTTAAATATATATTAGTCGATGAATACCAGGATTTGGATTTTTTAAGCGATTATTTAATAAAAAAAATAGATGCGGGTAAGGGCAAGGTTATGTATGCCGGCGACGACGATCAGTCGATATACGGATTTAACGGAGGAGATTGTTTCAATATTCTGACTTTCGACCTGTTCTTTCCTTCCGGCAAAGTATTCGTGTTTCAAAATAATTACAGGTCGAACCGGACGATCGTAGAATTTTGCAATTCAATATTAAATAATATAAAATTCAGATATCCTAAAAAAATAATTGCCAAAAAAGATGCAACAGGGGATGCGTCGGTTGATATTATCCGTTTTAAAAATAAAAACGAAGAAGAAAATTTTATAGCAAAAAAAGCGGCGGATTATTTTAAAGCCGGAAAAAAAACCGCGGTTTTGGTAAGAACTAAAAGAGAGAGATCTAAATTTACCGATATTCCGAATTTAGCCGATTTTTGCTCGATATCGACTATTCATGCCGGCAAAGGCTTAGAGTTCGACGTTGTATTTATTTCCGGAGCGTCAAAAAACAATATGCATAAAATTAATTTCGCAAGTGTTAATAGACCGCCTGATTTTAAAATACACCCGTTTTTTAATTTTTTTAAAACAAGTCAAACTTTTAAAGCAGCAGACATTTTAACAGACGACGAAACAAGACTTTTTTACGTTGCGGCTTCAAGGGCTAAAAAAAAACTTTATATTACGTATTCCGAAGAAATTTCGGATTTCTTAAAACGTTAAAACTGATTTAGGATATCGAGGCTGCCCTGATACAGAAGCCTCAAATCGTTAATATTATATTTAAGCATAACTATTCTGTCGAATCCCATTCCAAACGCAAAACCTCTATACTCTTCGGGATCGATGCCGGCGTATTTAAAAACGTTAGGATGCACCATTCCGCATGGTATTACTTCTATCCAGCCTGTATTTTTGCATACACCGCAGCCTCTTCCGCCGCAGAATACGCATTCAATATCAAGGTCCAAACCCGGTTCCACGAAAGGATAAAAAGCAGGCCGAAAACGTGTTTTTCTTGCACCGAGAAGATGTTTAACCGTCTCTTCCAATATTCCTTTCAAATCGGAAAGTTTAACGTTTTTATCCACAAAAAGACCTTCCATTTGATTAAACATAAAAAGGTGCGTAGCGTCAACAGCTTCATATCTGTAACATCTGCCGGGCGCAATTATCCTTAGTGGCAGCTCTTTTTTTTCGAGAATTCTTGCCTGAACGCTCGACGTATGGGTTCTCGGCACCAAGCCGTTAAGCAGATAAAAAGTATCCCAAACGTCTCTGGCGGGATGATCCGCAGGAATATTTAACGCGTCGAAATTATAATAAGTAGTTTCTATTTCTGGACCTTCAACTATGCTAAAACCCATAGACGTAAAAAAATCCGCGGCTTCTTCCAAAACGGCAGTTATAGGATGCTTATGAAATCTTTCTATCTGTTCTCCGGGTATAGTAAGGTCTATTTTGTATTCAGCGGAAAATTTCCTGTTTTCGCCTGAAGAAAGTTCGGCTTTTTTTAAATTATAAATAGATTCTATTTCGTTTTTAACTTCGTTTGATCTTTTTCCGATAATTTTTTTTTCTTCTGCAGAATACGAAGCAATATTATGTAAAATCTCGGTAAGCCTGCCTTTCTTTCCCATGAAAGCCTTAAAGATGCCTTCTAATTCGTTTAATTCGTTAGCGGAATCCAAAGAACTTTTTGCTTCTTCGGATATTTTATTTATTGTTTCTATAATCTCTATGTTTTTGTCCATCGTTATATATTACCAAACTTCATATAATTATTTCAACTATGTTTTTATCCTATCCTACTACTTTATTTCTGCCTAATTCTTTTGCTCTATACAAATTATCGTCGGCAATTTTAAGCATATCGTTTAATATTTCATCCGGGTCGATATTTTTTCCCTCATTTTCTGCGCCTTTATCGTAAAAAAACTGTTCTAAGTCCGAAACTCCGACGGATATCGTAATGTTTAAATTTAAATTTTCTTTCGGAGCATAAATTTTATTTTCGATATACACCCTTAATTTTTCCATTAAATTTAAGGCTTTTTCTTTGCCGGTATCAGGCAAAACCACAACGAATTCATCGCCGCCGTATCTTGTTATTATATCTTGTTTTCTCAGTAAAACGCTTTTTAAATCGTTTGTAAATTCTACAAGCATAATATCGCCAATATTATGACCGTAATTATCGTTTATATTTTTAAATTTATCGATATCCAATATGGCAAAAGTAAGATCGGCAGAATTCCTTGCCGCTCTTACTATTTCTCTTTTTACGAACTCGTACATAAATCTTCTGTTATGTATGCCTGTTAAAGAATCGGTAAGCGCCAGTTCCCTATTAGTTTCTATCAGTATCAGTTTTGCAAATACGGGAGATGCTATGTTTATTATCTCTTTTACCAAATCGATAATTTCTTGAGTAAAGAAATGCTTATCTTCGGAATCTATGGAAATAGTACCGGCCAATTCATCGCTTATTTTTAGAGAAAAGCACATATAGCTGCCGGCAGTACCTTTAAATTCGCAATTGTCCACGGTATCGCCATGGTTGTCGCTTTTTCCGTTTTTTAAAAGTTTGCAGTTCGACAGATAATCTTCGTAATCGATATTTGCCGTTTTCAAAATAATTTTATCGGCATTTTCGGTTTTATCCGTTTCAGCAGAAGAACTTTTATTTTTTGTATAGATCAAGGAAGTTACGGTTTTTTTATTAACTGCGTCAAACATGTTTATATGCAGAGAATCGGCTGTGCTGCCGTTTTGGTTTTTTATCGAACATAAACCTTCAGCAAATGTTTTTACTGCATATTCAAGCGTATAAACAGAGGATAGTTTATATGACAAATTATTTAACAAATTAAGCTTTTTTATTATACCAATGTTTTCTTTCTGTTTTGCTGCTATAGCGTTATTTAAAACATTTATGGATT
>JBMFVW010000011.1:0-50927 GCA_049965795.1 Candidatus Acidulodesulfobacterium sp. | reverse complement strand
GCATTGAGAAAAAGCCATATTCTGGATTTTCATTTTCACGATTTAAGGCATACGTTTGCAAGCAGGCTTGTTATGAAAGGAGTTGATTTAATGACGGTTAAGGAATTGTTAGGTCATAAAGATATAAAAATGACTTTGAGATACTCACATTTATCGCAGGCACATATAAAGCAGGCAATATCGGTTTTGGATAAAAAGTGTGACACTTGTGTGACAGTTGGGTATGATGAAGAAATTGCAATACCAGCAAATCCTTATTAATACTGGTAGGCACGGGCGGTCTCGAACCGCCGACCCCTACCGTGTCAAGGTAGTGCTCTAACCCCTGAGCTACGCGCCTAAAAATTTGGAAGTAAAACTAATATATATTACTATTAATCCTTTTATTTTGTCAATAAAGATTTTTGGCCGTTGCTCTTTTTAGTTTCTTTTTGAACATGTATAGTTAATCTATAAAATATTAACGCGAGAATCACACTGTTAGTCCGCATGAATACAAACCAGTATTTATGAGTCATTCCTTCCTGCATATTCCAATAATACTTTTAATGATAAGATATCGGTTTTAATGTTGTCTAAATCGTTTTCTTTTTCTTTTTTTTCTATTTTTTCGTAAGCAAATTTTTTAATTGCAAGCTCGATATCAAGCTCTATTTCTTTCTTATATTTATCGAAGAATCCGTTTCCCTTTTGATTTATAATTGCTGAGACTTGTTTTTCTAAATCGTTTTTTTCTTTTTCTAATTCAATTTTTTCTTTAATCATATCAGTTTCCATTTATGGACCGTCCTTTTTTTAATTTATATTTTAATATATCTTGCAAGTAGATTTATTTGGAAAGCACCTCTTTTATAAGCGAGTCGAAATTATCATCGGTTCTAAAATTTCTCAACCCCTTATAATATACGTCATGCTTTTCATATTCGTTTAAATTATTACGCTTTATGCTTATTTTTATCTCTATGCTTTTGCCGCAACAATAAAATTCTCTATTAAATTCATATACATATGTATTAGGCGATTCCTTGTTTTCAGTTATTATCAGTTTAAAATCTCCTCGGTTTATTAGTAAATCAAACGGCTGTCCGCATTTTTCGCACTCAAAAAACAATTTAGCTGTTTTCATTAATAGGTCTCCCGTTAATATTGTTTCATTAGTTTCCTTCAAGAATTTATTCGGAATAACTTTATATAAAATAATCGACGATTATACAATTATAATATTTTTTTATCGAATTTAATAAATATTTTTTATTAAAGTTATTGCATAAAAATATAAACCGGTTAATTATATCTTTTTTTTTATTGAAATAAAATTTAATATAATGTAAAATCAAATTAATTTTATTAATATGCTTTTATGTTAAAATTTAATGTTAAAAAATTGAACGTAATCAAAATAGCAAGTTGAGTATTGTTAAAAGAGGGGGTAGAAATGTTTAAAAATGCTTCTTTAAGGACAAAATTTGCCGTAATTATGATAATTATCGGTTTCGGCGCTAATCTTTTAGTTGCCGCCGTTTCTTTTTATTATATTCAAAAATTTAAAAAAACGAACTGACACACGAAGCTACTATGGTTTTATATGCAGAAAAATCGGCAAGAGATTATACTTCCAACGAATTAAGACCTGCCGTCATGAAAGCTACCCCTAAATTTGTTATGCAGGCGGAATCTGCTACATTTTTAGCTCTTGGCGTTGCAAAACTTATTAAAAAATTTCTTCCCCATTACATATATTCCGAACCTACTTTAAACCCGTTAAATTTAAAAAATAAAGCAAATCCGTTTCAGCAAAAAATTATACAAGAATTCATAAACAATCCCGATATTAAATCATTAAGCGGCTATCATGTTTTTAAGGGACGTTCCTACTTTTACGTTATGAAACCGGTAGTCGCAAAAAATGGATGCATGATTTGTCACGGCAATACAGAAAACAAGTCCCCTATTACTCAAGCTATAGTTAAAAAATACGGCAGTACGCACGGCTGGCATTGGAAAGCAGGACAAGTCGTCGGCTCGCTAAGCGTCTTGGTTCCAACAAAATATATGGACAAAGTTGCGTTAAAAAGTTCTTTAATAATAGTATTGGCAATATTTATTCTTCCATTTTTGGCATTTATTGTAGCGCTGTTTTTTATCAATAAAGCCATAATTAAACCTATTCATGAAATGACTAAATTAGCCGAGGATGTTTCAATGGGAAAATCGAACGAAAATTTTAAAGTAAAAGGAAACGACGAAATTGGTTTATTGGCTAAATCTTTCAACAGGCTTAAGACAAGCTATCTTAAGGCTCTGCAAATGCTTGCGGATAAAAATAAGGATAAGGATAAATAAAGCGGCAATAAATAACACAATATACACTCTGCCGCCGACATTAAATTAAACCGGCAGAATATAATAACGGTTTATGCAGATAACAAATTTTAACGACTTATTAAAGCAATATTATAATTGCAAATTATTATAATATTGCTTTATAAATGCTCCCAACCTCTCATTTAAAACGCCGGTAATAAATTTGCCTCTCAGCTTTTTTTCTTCCTGCCGCTCTTTTAGTTCGTCAAAACCGGCTATTATTGAACTGAAAATTTCTACGGCATTATTTCGGTCTATTTTGCCCGAAGCTATATAGTTTTTAAATTTATTTATATCGCTTACGTTAAAATATTCCGTTATAATTTTTTTTATTATATCGTCATTTCCGTCGTATGTCGCAATTAAGCCGTCTATAATATCGTATAATAAAAATTCGGGGGTTCCGTATAAATCGAAAGCGGCGTTAAGAGAATTAAGAATATTGACTATATTTACAAACATTTCGTTTATGTCGGTTTCTTCTGCAGTTTTTATCTTGTTTGATTTATCTGTATTTTTATTTTTTATAAGCAAATCAATAAAATGAGCAATTTTTAAGTTTTCAAATTTATAAAGATAAGGCACTTCTATAGTTTTTAAATTTAACGTATCCGTATTAGCGCCTTCTTCGTTTTTAACTTTTTTTATTTCGCCGCATAGCGGAACTATAAATTTAGAGTAAGCATGGCGATTTAATAAAGGGGCATTCGGATATGCATTTATAAAGTCGTTAAACAAAAAAACGGAAACAACCTTATGTCTGTCGTAAACGTCGATTATAACATCTATAATTTCTCCCATTTCGGATACAATATCGAATAAGCTGAAATTTTTATCGGGTATAGTCAAAATAATAAAAGACGAAGGAACGATTTTTATAGATGCGCAATAATCTATAATTTTTTTTGCTTTATCTATATATGACCGTTCTTTGTTTTTTTTTGTTTTTAAAAAATATGAAATTTTTTCGGGCAGAAAACTTTCTACGCCTATTTGAATTTTGGTAAAATTAGCCTGCTTCAGCTTATTTAAAATATCTTCCTCCGTAATATGCTCTACTTTAAACATAGCCGTAAAACTGAATTTTTTGTTAAACTTTCCGGCGATAATACCGTCCAAAAATTCATTAAGCCATATTTTATTCTGGACAAAAAGATCATCGTCGAAACTAAAACCGTAAACATTATGGCTGTCAGCTTCTTTTAAAACTTTTAAAAGAAGTTTTACGCTTAATTTTCTGTATTTATAGTTTACTATAGAACAGTAAGTGCATTGTCCCCAGTTGCAGCCTCTTTGAGCATATAAACCGACGGATTCAAACTTGAAATCGTCGTAAATATCCCAAGGATAATCAGTATATTCTGCATTTATCTCGCTTTCCGTCGGAAAAGGTAATATCGTCTCGACAAATTCATCTTCGGTCATTATATTTTTATAATTTGAATAAAATAGGCTAAAATCTTCATGCGAAGCGTCTATTTTTTCAAAAAATCTGATGTTCCCGTCGTTTAATTTTATGGCGGTATTTGAAATCGGACATTTTACAGTATATCCTGAGAATATTCTTTCAAAAAAAATATTTTCCGGTATTTTCAAGATAGGAGAGAGATAGCGCCCTTTTCGTTTAAACAATAAGTTCATATGTTCGGGCGTGCAATAATATGCTTCCTGACGCGTTATTCCTGATGTTAATTTTTCCGGATAATTTTGGAAAATTAACGAATTAATACCGCCCGTCTTATAATCTCCGTTATTATTTAAATCCGAAACGTTATTTTGGTCCAGTACATTGACTATACTTTCTAATACTGCGGGAAGAATTTTTTCTGCGTCGCCTTCTATTGCAATATCTACGCCTTCTGCTTCTATAAGATCTTTATAATAGCCGTAAACTCCTGTTCCCCCAAGAACGTTAACCGTAAAAGGACTGTATTCTTTAACTTTAATAGCCGTCTGGAGTATTTTTCTTAATTTATCGGAACTCATTAAAGAAAGAAGGCATACATCATAATGCATTACTGATTTTGCGGCATTTTCAAATCCTTCAAGAAGCTTTTTTTCCGATGCAAAAAAATCTACTTCATAACCTTTATTTCTCAAAAAAGAAATAAAAAAAAGGATAGGCGGCGCTTCTTTGGAATTAAAGCTTTCATAATCAACGTAAAATGCAATTCTATTTTTTATTTTTTTCGTCATTTAATTTTTTAATTATTTAACTATTATTTTAATCGCTAAGCCTATGAATCAGCTGATATACTATAACTTTTAGCGTTTTTAGTCAATAATAAACTCTATAATAAATTTTATAAAATTACCTAATGATAAATAAGCTGTTTTATAAATAGGCTTAGTCCGCTGAATTAAAGCATTATAAATGCCAATATAATTAATTGCTTTTTTTAAAAAATATGATAGACTAATCAATAGATATGATTATCCATATATTCATATTTAATTTTTAAATTTAATTAAATTATTTTTTTAACAATAAGGGGGTATAGCATGAAGACAAATGAAAGCGGCACCGACAGAGTAATAAGAGTTATTCTCGGAATAGTTTTAATAGTTGTCGGAGCATTAGCGCTTAAGGGCGCAGAAGTATTGGGAATTATACTTATAATAGTCGGTTTAATAGCTTTAATTACCGGACTTACGGGCTTTTGCGCATTATATACATTACTTGGAATAAACACGTGTAAAAAATGCGAAAAGTAAAATAATTAGGCGAAGCGTGAGAGGATATATTTTTTAGCCCGGGCTTTAATATCTCTCCCGCTTCGCAGTCTTTCGCTTTCATTTATATCTGTATTTATTGTTTTGGAAAATGAAGAATAATAACCGCTACCGTTATTTAAGGCTTTATAATTTTTAAGTTACCCTGTTTACCTTTATCACTCCTTTAATAGATTTAATGCCGTCAATGATAGATTCTGCCTGTTTGTTATCTCTAACTTCGATATCGAACAAATGAACCGCTCTTCCGTCTATAAGAGTTCTGACCTGCGCTTTTGATATATTAGCACCTTTGGCAGATATCAAAGAAGCTATATCGGCTAAAACGCCTTTTTTATCGTCGGTTATAATCCTTATTTTTGTTTCGAATAATTCCGCTTTGGATAAATTTGATTTATTTTTGGAGGTTTCTTTCCACTTAACGCTTATAAGCCTGCTTTCGTCTATTCCTATTATATTCCTGCAGTCTGTTTTATGGACTATAACCCCCCTGCCTCTTGAAATAAATCCTACGATATCATCTCCGGGTATAGGACGGCAGCACCCGGCAAGCTTAAAAAGAAGTCCGTCTCCAAGCGAAGAAACTATAGCATCGTTTTTTGTCGAACTTGGCTTAATTTTTTGAATAATTTTATTTATTACGTTTCCGGTCGTTTTTGTAATTAATGACAGCTTGTCGGTCTTTTTATAATTCGGTATGGACAGAGAAAATATATATTGAGGGGAATATTTACCGTAACCGATGCCCGCAAACAATTCTTCCTCGGTTTTTAACGAAAGTTTCTGCATCGTTAAAAATAATAATTCCTTAAAATCTAAAGATTTATTTTCTAATTTTTTAAATTCCTTTTCTAAATTTTCTTTACCGGCGGCAATGCTTAATTCTCTTTCCTCCTGCCTGACATAATTTCTTATTTTAGATATGGCTTTTGAAGACTTTGCATACTTTAACCAGTCGTTTGAAGGATGATGTCCTTCTTTCGTTAAAATTTCCACTATATCGCCGTTTGAAAGCTTATACCTAAGAGGCACTATAACCCCGTTTACTATAGCTCCGGTAGTTTTGTCGCCTATTTCCGTATGTATGTAGTAGGCAAAATCTATAGGCGTAGAATCTTTAGGCAGTGCTATAACTTTTCCTTTAGGCGTGAAAACGTAAACTTCTTCCTGAAAAAGATCGATTTTTACGCTGTCCAAAAATTCATGCGGATCCTTAAGATCTCTTTGATATTCCACAAGCTGTCTTAGCCAGTTAAACTGCTCGAGGTCTTCTTTTTCTACTTCCTTTACGTTTTCTTTATATTTCCAGTGCGCAGCTATGCCGAACTCGTCTATAAAATGCATTTCCTTAGTCCTGATTTGAATTTCTACCCTCATACCTTCAGGACCTATTACCGTCGTATGTAAAGAGCGGTATAGATTTGCCTTAGGCATGGCGATATAATCCTTAATCCTTCCGGAAATAGGTTTCCAGATCGAGTGAACTATGCCAAGAGCTTCATAGCATTCGGTTTCATTATCCACTATTATTCTAAGCGCCAGTAAATCATAAATATCCTCAAAGCTGACGTGCTGTCCCATCATTTTCTTGTAGATGCTGTAAAAATGCTTAGGCCTTCCGTATATTTCCGCTTTAAGATTATGTTTTTCTAAATATTCTTTAAGAATATCCGTAACTTTTTCTATATATTTCTCTCTTTCCGTCTTTTTTTTGTTTATTTTGAAAGATAAATCTTTATATACCTGCGGATTTAAATATTTAAGGGAAAGATCTTCCAGCTCGCTTTTTATAAAAAATATTCCGAGCCTGTTAGCTAAAGGGGCATAAATATCTAAGGTTTCCTGCGCTATTTTAATCTGTTTTTCTCTCGGAAGAGCTTCTAAAGTCCGCAAATTATGAAGTCTGTCTGCTAATTTTATAATTATAACCCTTATATCCTTAGCCATTGCGACTATCATTTTTCTGATATTTTCGGCTTCGAGTTCTTCGGATGTTTTAAAGTTCAGTTTGCCTAATTTAGTAAGCCCGTCTACTATGAAAGCGACTTCTTCGCCGAATTCGGATTTAATATCTTCTATCGTCGTTAAAGTATCTTCTACCGTATCGTGCAAAAGAGCGGAAACTACAGAAGCGCAATCCATCCTTAAGCCTGCAACTATAGCGGCAACTTCGATCGGATGGGTGAGGTAAGGTTCGCCGGACACTCTTTTTTGTCCTTGGTGCATTTTTTTGGAAAATGCATAAGCCTTTTTGAGCAGTTTAAACTTTTCGGTATGAATTTCTTCTATGCTTATATCGTCAAGAGTATTTATATTATTTCTAAAGAGCTCTATTATATTGTTTAAGGCACTGAAATCGCTGGAGGGATTAACCGTTACAAGGTTTTCGTTTGTTGAAATGCTCATAAAAAATCAGAAGGTTTATTTACTTCCGGCGTTTAACGCCGACATATCCCTGCGCTATCTCCCTTAATGCTACAACTATAGGCTTATTTTTTGAAACGACTTTCGGCTCGGATCCTTCCATAATCTGCCTTGCCCTCTTTGCAGCTATTATTACAAGCGCAAATCTATTTTCCACGTTTCTTAAACAATCTTCGATAGTTACTCTTGCCATTTAAATTCCTCCGCTTCAATAATTTTTTATAGTGGCAGGAATTTAATTCCGTCACTATGATTTATTATTATATCATTGTTTTAAGATTTAATCTTTAAATTTATTCAAATTTTTACATCTCTCGGCGATTACTATAGATTTTAATTTAATATATGCTTCATTTAAATCGTCGTTTGTAATAATATAATCGTAAAATTCGCCGTGCTTAATCTCTTCGTATGCGGTAGCCAGTCTTTTATTTAATTCGTCGTCGTTTAACCCGCCTCTTTTTTTTAATCTTTCTTTTAATCCTTCATAAGAAGGCGGAGTAATAAATATAGTTATTAAAGTATTCCTTTTTAAAGCGGCGTCATTTTTGTTTTTGTATATCTTATTTAGCTTTTCGACTCCCTGAACGTCGATTTCCAATAAAATATCGTATAAAGCATCAGGATTATAAACCGATTTATATGCGGTACCGTATTTTTTGCCGAAAACATTTGCCCATTCTATAAATTCATCGGCCGATATCATTTTATCAAATTCGTCGTCGTTTATAAAATGATAGCTGACGCCGTCTATCTCGCCATCTCTTTTAGCCCTGGTAGTAAAGGAAACGCTCGGCTTTATATCTTTAAATTCTTTTAAAAGCATGCCGCATAAAGTAGTTTTTCCTGTACCGGAAGGAGCGGACACTGCAAAAATTAAACCTTTGGGCTTTCCGTCGCCGTGAAGCGATTCATTTTTAAAATCAATATCTTCATTATCGTTATTCATTTTTATATTTTTGATGTTTTAAAATTATATATTTAATTACGTTTGATGCTCTTTTTCTTCTAATCTCGCTATAATTGTAGAAGTGTTAAGCGCCGAAAGTATGATATGTCCAGAATCGGTAATAATGACCGACCTTGTTTTTCTTCCTTCGGTAGCATCCACCAGATTGTTTCCGTCCTTTGCCGTTTCCCTTAGTCTTTTCATGGGGGAAGAACTCGGCGAAACCACGGCCACCACTCTGCTCTGTAAAACAACGTTTCCAAACCCTATATTTATAAGTTTTTGCATTTAAATAAAAATCAGGTTATTTTAAATTATTATATATTATGCGGATATTTCTTCATTCTGCCGAAAATCGGAAAGAAGCAGTTCTTCCAGTTCTTTTACGCCTACCGCATATGTACCAAGCTGAGAAACGGCAATGCTTGCGGCGGCATTTGCGATATAGCATGCATCGGCAATACAAGCTCCGACGCTTTTTGCAACAGCCAGCGTTGAAATAACGGTATCTCCGGCACCTGTAACGTCATAAACTTCTTTTGCGCGCGCTTTTAGGTGCAAAGGATTCCTTCCGTCGATATAATAAAGCGACATACCCGATTCCCCTCTTGTTATAAGCAGATAATCCGGTTTGACTTTTTTCATAACAGCCCTGCCTGCTTTTTCAAGAGTTTTTTCGTCTTTTATTTTAATGCCAGAACCGCCGGAAGTTTCATTCAAGTTAGGCGTTAAGACTGAAACATTTTTATAGAATTTAAAATTTTCGACCTTTGGATCTAGAGCGATAAATTTATTCTTTTCTCTTAAAAAATTAACTAAACTAGAAAAAAAATTTTTTTCTATTAATCCTTTGCCGTAATCTGAAATTATTACCGCATCTATTTCGCCGGCAATTTTTTTAATTCCTTCAAGAAGCCGCCTGTAAACCGACGCATTAAATTTACCGTTATCTTCCCTGTCGAACCTTACAATTTGCTGATTATGGGCAATTACTCTGGTTTTAATAATAGTTTGAAAATTTTTTAATGTTAAAATATATGAGCTGTCCACACTGCCTATTAATTTTTTTAATATATCGCCGTTGTAATCGTCTCCTACTACTCCGGCTATATAAACTTTTGCGCCGAGTTTAGCCACGTTGCTGACTACGTTGGCGGCTCCGCCGGGCATAAGTTTTTCAGACTTAACGTTAACGACCGGCACAGGTGCTTCAGGAGATATTCTGTTAACGGTTCCGTAAACGAAATGGTCAACCATAATATCTCCGACAACGAGTATTCTGGCCTGGTTAAATTTTTTTACTATATCTATCAAATTTTTTGAAAACGGAACGGTCATTTTATGTGTTTATATTTTTATAAAAATTTCATAAATAAATCTAAAGTTTTCTCCGCACAATTTTCGATATTAAACTTTTCCCTTATAGTTTCTGCAGCGGAATCGGCAAGTTCGTTTAAACCTGACCTATTATTATACACGAAAATTAATTTTTGATAAATAGCATTTATATCTCCCTTTTTAACCACATAACCGTTTTTGCCGTCTATGACTACTTCCGGCATACCTCCGGCATCCGAAACGACTACGATTTTTTTCATAGACATCGACTCTAAAAGAGCCAGCGGGAGTCCTTCTTTCAGCGATGGAAAAACAACCGCGTCCAGTTCGTTTAAAAAAGATACTAAATTCCCTTCTATAAATCCGACAAAATATATTGAATTGAAAATATTCAAATCTTTAGCTCTTTTTATCAACGACTCTTTAAGGTTGCCGGCGCCGGCAATAAAAAACTTAGCTTCCGGTATTTTAATAAGAACGAACTTTGCAGCTTCAATGAATAAATCTACCCCTTTTTCGCGGGAAAGCCTTGCAATTATACCGACGTTAAACTGTCTTGCCGCATTACCGGTACTATTAAGATTATTAAAATATTCTTTTCTCGCCGGAAGTCCTTCGGCTTTGGGATTAAATTTTGAAACATCTATTCCGTTGTAAATAATCCCTAATTTTTTTTCGTCAATACCCTGCGATATTAAATTTTCTCTTACTGCTTTAGATACGCATATAACGAAATCGCTGTGTTTATATTGTTTTTTTTTGTTTAATCCGTGAGCAGTAGCAATAGATTTTTTTTTCGCTATTTTCGCAGCCAATGCACCGATAAAATTGGCTTTCGAAAGGTGCGTATGAATTATATCGAAGTTATTCTTTTTTATAAAGTATGCAATTCTTAATATAGTAAGCGGATTATATTTAAAATCCGCTTTTATTATATTGAAAGGCAATTTGCTTTTAGAAAAAAACTGTTCCACCGATAAATCCGGATTTTTATCGTTACCGGCAGCTGCAGACAGAATAAAAACTTCGTGTCCTTTTTCTATAAATTTTTCAGATAAATTGACGACGTAATTTTCTGCCCCTCCAATATTTGACGGAGTAATAAATTCTAAAATTTTCACGGTAATATATAATCGATTGTAATTTGGTTATTTAGTTATTATAAGTTATTTATGAATTAATTTATTTTTAAAAAAGCTTTTATTTTTTTATATGCGTTGGAAGTTTCGTTTATCGAATCTTTTACTATTCTGTAAATAAGCATCTTAAAAAACTGCGAAGCCCCTTTTTTTTCTTTCATGAATGTTTTAAAATCGTCTATGTCCCAGTCCTGCTTGGCAGAAAGCTCTCTGAACGGCGCAGGATGAAAATCTAAATTTTTCCTGTCGATTCTTTCAAGCCATCCAAAGTCGGAATATATATACTTATCGACGCGCGGGTCGTAATTTGAAACCCAGTTTTTCAGCCTGTTAATTATTTGAAAGTTATAAAGCCTTTCCATTTCCCTGTCTTTTTTATACATATCTGCCGGATTTTTAGCCCTGCCGTAATGATACATATTAACGTTCAAAGGCAAGGCATTTTTATTTTCCAAGTTTATTTTTATGCCGTTAATATCTTTAAAACCCATAGCGTCGCCCCACGAAAAAACCGTTCCGTCGTTTCTTATGATTCGAACTTCTTTATCGTAAAAAAATCTTTTTTCGGACTTCTTGGCATAAGAAAAGTAGCCTCCAAAAAAATGTATATAGTCGAAAACAAAACCTTTAACGTTTTTATCGTTAATATTTTCTTCTAGAACGCGTAAAATCTTTTCATAATCTTTTTCATGGATGCCTTCATCGCACTGCACGTAAAGTCCGTAATCTCCGGTAATATTTTTTATAGCTAAATTGGTTTTTTCGGATAAAATAGTTCCGCTTTTTTTTGTAATTTTCCAGTCGGATTCTATTAATTTAATTTTAGGATTTAAATCTTTCAGCTTTTCTAGTTCGTTTTTGGTCTGATCCGCGCTGTCGCACACGACTACTATAAATTCGTCTACTAAAGGAAGCGCCGACATGATAGATTCTTTAAACGGGTAACCCATTAATATGCCGTTTCTTATAAAAGTAAAACCGGAAATTTTCATTTTTTATTTATTTTAGATTATTAATGAGAATTTAGTAAATAATTATATCCGTCTATTAGATCCTCGTATAAAATATTATTCATACAGTCAGGATATCTTTTTATTTTATGGTCTTCTTTGCTGCATAAACTTTTAAAGCAGTGATAGCATCCTATTTTTTTGTCTATTATGAATATTTTATCGTAAATAGGAGCGCAGACCGCCGGATCTGTAGAACCGAATAACGCTATAGTAGGAATTTTAAGTGCTGAAGCTAAATGCATGGTTCCGTTATCAACCGTTACTGCTAATTTAGAAAGATAAATTAATCCGGCGAGAGTGTTTATATCGGTTAAACCGGTTAAATTAAAGCTCATATGTTTATTATCTATCTGATCGTATATCTCTTTGGAAATATCGATATTTTTTTTGCTTCCGGTAATTACTACAAAATATCCTTCTTTGTTCAAGAAGTCGGCAAAAACTGAAAGCAAGGAAGGCGGCGCTTCCTTAGACTTTCTTGTAGATCCCGGAGAAAACAAAACAAATTTAAAATTTTCGGCATTTATTTCCGTTCCGTATCCGTTAAAAGAATTTTGAAGAATATTTTCGGCATTTTTTATATCTTTTTCTTCTAAGCCGTAAACGTAATTTTTGCTAAAATATTTGTTGCCTCCATTAATATAAAAAGGTTCGGCGAATTTTAAAGATTTATCTATATTATTTATTTTTCCGCCAAATTTTATTCGGTAACGCAAAAAAAAATTATTTAAAAATTTTTCCTGTCCAACCTGTTTCTCGGAAAGCAGAAATCCAATGATAGAAAACTTTAAAGAAGTAAGAAAATTAATACATATATAAAATCTGCTTCCGTTTGTTTTATTAATATTTCTAAGCGTCGAAAATAGTTTAAAAAAAGCCGCAATACCTTTTATGCCGCTAAATTTATCCGTTTCTATTATTTTATAAATATCTTCGTTTCTTTTCAAAACCGCGGAACCGTTTTTAGAAACGACCGCAAATATCCTGCTGTCAGGAAATTTAAGCTTTAAAGCCCTAATTGCAGGCGTAACAGTTAATACGTCGCCGATATAATTATGCCCGAATATCAGAATATCTTTCATGTTTTTTTAAATAATCCTTTTTAATTACGTCTAATACCTTATCAGGCGTGATTCTTTTCATGCATAATACGCATTCGGCAGATTTTTTATCGTCTGTTTTATTAAGAGGACATTCTTTTTTAAAGCAGGGAATGCATATAAGGTTGTCTCTTAATACGGTAAAATTTTTTCCTACAGGTCCCGTAAGTTTCGGATCGGTAGGTCCGAATAAAGCTATCGTTTTAAGGCTGCTTATCGAAGCCGCAACATGCATAAGCCCTGAGTCGGGCGTTATAAAATAATCCATTTTAGATAAAAGTTCTTTAGCCTGCTTAAGCGTAGTTTTTCCGACTGCGCTGACTGTCTTTTTGCCGTTTAATGCCTGCAATATTTCATCCGATAGATATTCTTCCCCTTTGCCGCCGAATATTATTATGCGTATATTATCGCCGAAAGAATCCAGCAGCAGCCTTGAAATTTCTATAAAATATTTTACGGGCCATCGTTTAGTTTTCCATGTTCCGGTAGGATTTACGCCGATAAATATTTTATTTTCGATATTTTCAAAACTGTTTTTCAAGAAATCTTCGGCAAAATTTTTATCCTCCGTCGAGGTAATGAGGACGGGCTCGGGGTTATCTATTTTGACTCCGCCGCTGTTTTCAGCCAAAAAAAGATAAAAATTTACTGCATGCTCAAGCGGTCTGCCCTTTCTTACTATCTTTCTGTTGCATAAAAATCCCAACTTTGCATATTCTTCGTAATACCTGACCGGAGCGCCGCTTAAAAAAGAAAAAAGAGACGTTCTGTCGACGCCCTGCAAATCGATAACTATATCATAGCGGAAATTTCTGATTTTTTTTATTAACGACAAATAATCCCTAAATTTAAAATTTTTTTTATCTATGACGAGAACATCGTCTATATTTGGATTTAATAGAGCAATATCCTTAGATTTATCTTCAATAAGCCATGTGATAAAACTGTCCGGGTAACCTTTCTTTATAGACTCTACAGCAGGCGTCGCAAGCAGGCAGTCTCCGATCGAACTTAATTTTATAATAAGTATATTCATAAATCTTCGCTTAATAATGTAATATTTAAAATTTCCTCGCACATTTTGTTTAATCGAGCAAAGAAAAATACACAAATATTTTCTATTGCAGGATTAAGGCATTCATATTTTATGTTTTAGATTTTTTTATAATTAAAATCATTGTTATAAAATTAATAAAAAAGCCTGACTTTAAAAATCTTTCTTTTAAATTTGAAAAAATCGGTATTATGCCTTATAGCGACTCTTTTTAAAGCAAAAAAATCTGCGCCTTTTTTCACTATGCCGGTTTTAGTAATACATGCTCCCTCAAAGCCTGCTTTTACAGCAAGCGATTTTACGTCATCGTTATAATCGCCGTATGGATATGCAAAAAAATTTATTTTAATATCTAGAAGTTCTTCTAATTTTTTTTTGGAATTCGATATTTCATCAAAAGCTTTTTCTAAAGGAATTTGGGTAAGATGCGGATGTGTTGCCGTATGCGCGCCGATTTCTATGCCGTATTCGGACATTTCTTTAAGCTCAGACAAGTTTAGCATCTCGTCTTTATTCTCTCCGTTTTTGATATCCCACTCGTTTAGTCCGCCGATAAGTCCGGAAACCATAAAAACAGTAGCATTTACGCCGTTTTCGCGCATTATTTTGAATCCGCCCGAATAAACGGATTTAGAACCGTCGTCAAACGTTATCGCTGCATATTTTTTATTATTATTTATTATTAATGTCTCGCTCATGCCGTTGAGCCGTCCGTTTTTTTTATTTTCATCCGCGTAATAATAATCATAGGTCTTTTTTAATTCGGACAGCGTTAAAAAAGAATAACCGTCATTTTTCAAATATTTAATCTGCCTGTCGAAATTTTCTTCGGCAACGTATAAGCCCGGAAATTTGGCGTTTTCAGGGTACATGCCTATCTTATGATATAAAAGAATAGTAAATTTTGGATTTTTAATCATATCTTGTTTATATTATACTATAATTATAAATTTTTTAAATTCAAATTGTAAATTAATTAAAAACATTATAAGATATTTATAAAGGAAGAATATTTAAAATATGGCTGAAAACATAGATTATAAAAATTATAACTTCAAAAGCTCTAGGACTGCCTTATCCATTATAATTCCGGCTTACAACGAAGAAAATAGAATTAAGCAGACCATTATAGCTTTAAGGTCTTATCTTAAGTCGAAAAAATACTCATACGAAATAATTGTAGTAGATGACGGAAGCAGCGACGGAACTTTAAACGTGCTTAAAGATTCTTTATCAACCGATTTAAGGGTAATAACTATCACTAAAAGCGGCAAAGGCGCGGCAGTTAAAGAAGGAATACTTTCCGCAAACGACGAAAACGAATACGTTTTTTTTATGGACGCGGATCTTTCCACCGGGACGGATGAGATTGGAAACTTTATAGATATTTTTAAAAACGAACCTGAAACCGAAGTTATTATCGGTTCGCGGTATCTTCCGGAAGGAGCGGTTATAATTCAGCCGCCTTTCAGAAATTTAGTCGGCAGAACATTCAGTTTTATTAAATCAAAATTGCTTGGAATTAATTTTTTCGATTCGCAATGCGGATTTAAAGCTTTCAGAATGCAGACGGCAAAAAATATTTTTGCAAAATCGGAAATTAAAGGTTTTTCATTTGACGTAGAAATACTATATATAGCTTTATTAAATAATATAAAAGTTAAAGAGGCCAGCGTAAACTGGCGGCATAAACCGGGAGGACACGTTAATTTGATAGCAGACTCCCTGCCTATGCTTATAGAACTTTTTCAAATTTTTATCAATAAAAACAAATATTTTTTATAATTAAGCAATCGGCAATCAGCCCGCCTCTCCGATGGTTTTTAAAAAATTAGACAAATCCTTTTACGTTCGCAGCGATACAGTTAAAATAGCCCAAGAACTGCTCGGAAAATATTTATTGACCGATATAGACGGAAAAGGCTTAACCGGAGGAAAGATTGTCGAAACGGAAGCATACCTCGGAGCTATAGACAAAGCTTCGCACGGTTACGGAAACAAAAAAACGGAAAGAAATAAAAATTTGTATAAAGAAGGCGGATACTCATACGTTTACTTTATATACGGAATGTATTATCTTTTTAACGTAGTAACGGGAAAAGAGAATTTTGCCGATGCAGTTCTTATAAGAGCGATAGAACCTGAAATAGGCATAGATATTATGCTGGAGCGAAGAAATAAAAATTTAAAAACAAATAATAAAAAAAATAACAAAAAGTTTACATCAGGTCCAGGTCTATTGACCATAGCGCTTGGAATAAATTTAAAACATAACGGCATTCCGATTTGCGAGCAGAATATTTTAAAAAATAAAGGCGAAAAAGGGGACGGTTTAGAAATATGGCTTGAAGACAGAAATATAAATATCGGCGAAGATTTAATAGTTTCGACGCCGAGAATAGGGGTCGATTACGCCGCAGAACATTCAATGCTGCCTTACAGGTTTAAAATAAAAGATAACTTATGGGTAAGCAGATAAAAGGACGAATTAAACATAAGTCAGCCATTTTTCATATTTTTTGTTTCCGCCCTTGACTATATCGAAAAAGATTTTTTGGAGTTCCAATGCAATTTTACCGGCTTTTCCTATGCCTATGCTCCTGTCGTCTATCTCCCTTACCGGAGTAACTTCGGCGGCGGTTCCCGTTAAAAATACCTCGTCCGCAATATAAAGTTCGTCCCTTGTCACCCTCTCTTCCTTAATAGCCAAACCCATTTCTTTGCTCATGACCTCTATAACGCTGTTTCGGGTAATGCCGGGCAAAACGGAAGACAGCGGCGGGGTTTTAATATAACCGCCGGAATAAATAAATATATTTTCTCCGCTTGCTTCGCATACAAATCCTGAAGTATCAAGCATTATAGCTTCGTCGCATCCTGCGCTTACGGCTTCTTTTTTGGCAAGAATTGAATTTATATACTGGCCGGTAGATTTAGACATGCCCATAAAAGTATTGACGTGAAATCTGGCATATGAAGAAACCTTAGCTTTAATGCCGTTTTTTAAGGATTCCTCGCCGAGATATGCTCCCCAGTACCAGGCCGAAACCGCCACCCTTGTATCGTAATTTTTCAGGAATATGCCTAATCCTCCGCCGTCTCCGATGAACGCTATAGGCCTGATATAGCACTCCTTAAATTTATTTACCGAAACGGTTTCTATAACAGCCTTTTTAATTTCTTTCTTTTCGTATGGAATAGGTATCTGAAGAATATGGCAGGAGTCGTAAAGTCTGTCTATGTGTTCGTCCAGCCTGAATACTGCGGAACCTTTCTTTTTTGTTTCGTAACATCTTATTCCTTCAAAGGCGCCCAGACCGTAATGAAGAGAATGGCTGTTTACGGAAACTTTTGCATCTTTATAATCTACGAATTTTCCGTCCATCCATACTTTTGAACCTTCAAACGGACTTCCGTTTTTTTTACCTGCCGTTTTTTTGTCTTTCATGGTTTTTCGCTCTTTTTATTTTTATTTATATTTTATTGCAGTTATATAATAAAATTAATTAAATTTATTTATATATTTTTATTAATTAATGTATTATTTATATCATTAACGTTATATGCATAACGGCTATTATAATTATAAGCGCTTTATTATATTATCATTTACGGAAAACGTCCGCAATAGATTTTTTATAATCCGGACACAATACGCCTTTTTCGGTGATTATGGCGGAAACATATTTATTGGGCGTAACGTCAAAAGCATAGTTAGCCGCTTTTACGTTTTCAGGTGCTATTCTTTTGCCGAATACGCAAACTACTTCGTTGATATCGCGCTCTTCTATAGGAATTTCATCTCCAGATTTAATATTGACATCGATAGTGGAAAGCGGCGCTGCAACATAAAAGGGAATATTATTTTCCTTTGCAAGGACGGCAACTTGATAAGTGCCTATTTTATTGGCAACATCGCCGTTGGAAGCAATTCTGTCGGCGCCTACTATTACGGCGTCGATTTTGCCTTTCCTCATTAAAAGACCTGCGGAATTATCGGCTATAAGGGTAACGGGGATACCGTCTTCCATTAGCTCCCAAGTCGTCAGCCTCGCGCCCTGAAGAAAAGGTCTCGTTTCGTCGGATATAACGGAAATTTTTTTATTTTCGGAAACTGCCGCCCTTATAACCCCGAGCGCAGTCCCGTAGCCTGCAGTCGCAAGCGCTCCCGCATTGCAATGGGTTAGAACGTTATATCCGTCTTTTAAAAGAGCAGCTCCGTACTTTCCCATATTTTTGTTGATTTCTATATCTTCGTCGTAAATTTTGACGGATTCTTTTCTAATACGTTCAACCAATGTTTTTAAATCTGAATTATTAATTTCCTCGTCTAAAACAATCTTTTTAATCCTATCGACCGCCCATCCCAGATTTACGGCGGTCGGTCTTGCAGAGAACATAAAACCGGCTATATCGGAGAACTTTTTTTTGAAAGATTCGTAATCTTTTACTTCCGGTGTTTCAAGCAAAGATTTAGCGCCAAGATATAAACCGAAAGCGGCGGAAACTCCTATTGCAGGAGCGCCCCTGACTATCATATCTTTTATTGCATCGTAAACTTCTTTATAGGTTTTTAATTCGACGTAAATTACTTCAAGGGGGAGTTTTCTCTGGTCTATCATTTCGACTACATCGTCGTTTCTTAATTTTAAAGTGTAAAAAGCCATTTTTCTGCCTCCGAAAAAACTTAAATGTCTTATTTATTTTCGTCTATATATTTGCGCAATATCTCGTTAGCTTTTTTAGGATTAGCCTTGCCTTTAGTTTTTTTCATAATTTCGCCTAAGAAAAAACCGAACAGTTTGTCTTTCCCGCCTATAAGGTCGGCAAATTCTTTTTGGTTTTCAGAAACTACCTGTTTTACTATATCTTCTATTCCCTTATCGTCCGAAACCTGGGCAAGATTTTTTTCTTTTATTATGTCGGAAGCTCTTTTGCCGGATAAAAGCATTTCGGCAAGAACGATTTTGGCTGTATTTCTGTTTATACTTCCAGATTCTACCGCAGTTATAAGCTCAAGAAAATTTTTGGCAGCTAAGCGTCTTACTTCTCCGGATTCTTGTAATTTTAACTCTGAAAGAAATTCGTTTATGACCCAGTTTGCCAATTTTTTTACTTCTATTCCGCCTGAATTTTCTTTAATTAAATTTTCAAAATAATCGGCAATTTCTTTATCCTGCGTAAGCACTTCCGCATCGTAATCCGTAAGTTTATACTCCGAAACATATCTGCGCCTTTTTTCTGCAGGAAGTTCAGTAATAGAATTTTTTATTTCGTTAATAAATTCATCTGAGAGAACTAAAGGCGGCAGATCCGGCTCTTCAAAATATCTGTAATCGTGAGCTTCTTCTTTTCCTCTCATAGACCTTGTAAGATTTTCCTTCGAATCGTACAGCCTTGTTTCCTGAATTACTTTTCCGCCGCTTAATATCAGATCTATCTGCCTTTCTATTTCATATTCTATGGCTTTCTCTACAAATTTAAAAGAATTTACGTTTTTAACTTCCGCCCTTGTTCCGAGTTGATGGTTTCCTTTACGCCTGACGGAAACGTTAGCATCGCATCTAAAACTGCCCTCTTCCATATTCCCGTCCGAAACTCCGAGATATACAAGTATTTCCCTGAGTGCTTTTAAATAAGCTGCCGCTTCTGCCGCAGAACTTATATCCGGTTCGGAAACTATTTCTACAAGCGGCGTTCCTGCTCTGTTTAAATCGACGTACGACCGGTTTCCTATATGAATTAATTTTCCTGCGTCTTCTTCGATGTGAAGGCGGTTTATCCTTATTCTTTTGTTGATTTTATTTTTTTTAGAAGCATCTTCGGTTTCTATATCTAAATAACCGTTTGAAGAAACTGGATCCAAATACTGGGATATTTGATAACCTTTCGGCAAGTCTGGATAAAAATAATTTTTCCTGGCAAACAGGCTTTTTTTATTAATATTAATATTTAAAGCAAGAGCCGCTTTTACCGCAAGCCTTACCGCCTCAATATTTATTACCGGAAGTGCGCCGGGCAGAGCAAGGCAGACAGGACATACATTAGTGTTTGGTTCCTTGCCGAAAATATTCGGACAAGAACAAAACATTTTTGTTTTGGTTAGCAGTTGAGAATGAACCTCAAGCCCTATGACCGCTTCAAACGAATCGCTATTTCCTTGCATATTAAATCCTCATTTTTATTTTTTCTCTAAACTTAACTTCGTCCTCTATAATTTTTGCAAAAGAAAGCAGTCTGTCTTCCGTAGCCCACGGCGATATAAGCTGCAGTCCTACCGGAAGAACGCCGTCCGGTTTCGTAGGATTTTTTACGGCGCCTATAGGTATGCTTAAACCCGGAAGATATGCAAGATTAACTGAAATAGTGTAAATATCCGACAGGTACATACTTAAAGGGTCAGCCGTTTTTTCTCCGATTAAAAATGCGGGAGTTGGAGAGGTAGGTCCGATTATGACATCAACTTTTGCAAACGCATCTTTATAATTTTTTATAATAAGTTTTCTGACTAATGAAGCTTTTTTATAATAAGCGTCGTAATAACCCGCCGAAAGCGCAAAAGTTCCCAGTATTATACGTCTTTTAACCTCGTTTCCGAATCCGGCTTCACGAGATTTTCTGTAGAGGTCGTCTAAGCTTTGTATTCCGTCAACGTCATTTTTTTTATATCTGTAACCGTATCTTATGCCGTCGTATCTTTCGAGATTCGAGCTTGCCTCGCTCGTGGCGGTTATATAGTATGCGGATACCGAATATTTGGTGTCCGGAAGAGATATGTTTACTATGTTTGCACCCAATTCTTTCAGTAAAACCTTTATTTCTGAAACTTTTGAATTTATTTCGCGGTTTAAGCCGTCGGAAAAAAATTCTGCAGGAATTCCGACGTTTAATCCTTTTAAGACAGATTTATCGGCTTTCTTGACTATTTCGGTATATTTTTTTACGTTAAATTTTCTCGTGGTCTGGTCGTTTTCGTCGAAACCTGCAACGGTTTCAAGCATTATAGCTGCATCCGTAACATCTTTAGAGAGAATGCCCGCCTGATCTAAAGAGGAACTGAAAGCTATTATTCCGTATCTTGAAATCAAGCCGTACGTCGGCTTTAATCCGACTATTCCGCAAAGAGCGGCAGGCTGTCTTACAGAACCTCCCGTATCCGTTCCGAAAGAACCCGCGCATAAATCGGCCGCAACCGAAGCTGCCGAACCGCCGCTTGAACCGCCGGGAACTCTGTTCAAATCGTAAGGATTCTTTGTAATTTTATATGCGCTGTTTTCTGTCGAAGAACCCATTGCAAATTCGTCAAGATTGGTTTTACCCAAAAAAACGTAATTATTTTCTTTAAGTTTTCTTACAACGGTAGAATCGTAAGGGCTTATAAAATTATCTAATATTTTTGACGCGCATGTGGTTTTTTTGCCTTTTATCAAAAAAATATCTTTTATGGAAAGAGGTATTCCGGTAAGCGCCGGATAATCTGAACCGGAAGATATAATTTTATCCGCAGCTTCGGCATTTCTTTCGGCTTCTTCAAAGTCGTTGTAAAGATAAGCGGAAATTTCCGGCTCTGCCGCTTCTATTCTTTTTATGTAAGAATTAAGAATATCTGCGCTTTTAACTTCCCTACGTTTTAAAAGACCGGCAAGTTCGCTTATAGTCAACCTGCATAAATCGTCCATGTTGTGCTATCCTCTTAATTTTTTATATTTATGTTACGGGGACAGAATTGAATTCTGTCCCCGTAACAAATCTGATATTATTCTATAACCTGCGGCACCACAAAAAAACCTGATTCCTTTACGGCATCTTCCGAGCCTAAACCTGCGGTTTGCACTTCAAAGCTCGGCGCATTAGATTTTACAATTTCAAAATCGAACGTATCGTCTATTTTACACTCGTCGATGCGGCAGTCTTTATAAAATTTTTCGTTTAAATCTTCATTTGAAATTAACCGGTCGTAATCAAGTTCGTCAAGAATACCCTCTATTTTTGAGACGTCGGCAGACTGTATCATGTCTATATACTCAAGTATTTTAGTCAGTTCCGAACTAAAATGAACGGACTCGTCTTCGTTTAAATCTAATTTTGCGAGTTTCATAACGTGATATATATCCATTCAGTAAACCTCCTTTTTACGGAAAAGCCAACTATGTTATTTAATTAACAGTCCTATTTCGCAAACTGACAAGACATTCTTCTCTTCGCTCGCAATGACAATAAGTCAGTTTTATCCAACTTATATTAATAATATTCGTAAGTATCTATTATTTCTTCTATTAATTCTTCCGGTATTTCTCTTAAAAACCTTGAAGGCATATTATATTTATAATCTTTACCCGACCGTCTTCTTTTTGCCCATGTAAGATAAAGTTTTTCCTTTGCTCGGGTAATCCCGACATAGCACAATCTTCTTTCTTCTTCTAATGACATTTCGTTATCTAAAGACCTTATATGCGGAAAAAGATGTTCTTCGAGTCCGGCTATAAAAACTACCGGAAATTCAAGCCCTTTTGCGCTATGAATAGTCATAAGCGATACCTTTGTTATATCTGAACCGTATTCGGAATTCGGCTCTTCTTTAGTATCGTTTATTGCGCTCTGATCTAGAAATTCGGTTATATCGTCAAAATCGTGCGCGGCGTTAATTAATTCTTCTATATTTTCAATTCTGTTGCCGTCAAGTTCGTTGGCCTTTGCTACTCCGGCTTTAAGCATACTCTCGTAGCCTGAATTTTTATATGTAAAATTTATTATATCCGCAAGTTTATCCCCTGTTTTTATTTCAATATCGGAATCGGCATTCTCTTTAGAAAAAGAAATCGCAGATTCTATCATATGCTTTATTTTTAATATAACGTCAAAATAGTTTACTATGCCGGAAGAATTTGAATTGGCGGCTGAATCCTCTTCGTCGGAATCTGCGCTTAAAATGCTTTGAATCTGGATATTTCCCAGCCCCCTTATCGACGAAAATAGTCCGTTTTTTAAGGCATTTAAAATGTCGTATCCGTTTTTAGCGGCTATATCCTGCATATTTTTAATAGTTTTTTCGCCGGCTCCGGTCGGAACGCACTGGATACTTCTTTCAAAACTGACGGCGTCTCTCGGATTAACGGCAAACCTTATAAAAGACAAAATATCTTTTATCTCTTTTCTCTGATAAAATTTTAATCCGCCGTAAATATTATATCTTATGCTTTCTTTTAACAGCCTGTCTTCTATAACTCTCGACTGCGAATTTGCCCTGTATAATATAGCTATATCTTTGTTTGAATATCCGTCCTCCCTTATAAGCCGCCTTATCTCTTTTGCTATATAATAGCTTTCCGAATAATCGTTATTTGCCTGATAGATAGTAATTATACTGCCGCCGCCTTTTTTATCGGTTTTTAAAGTTTTATCCTTTCTTAGTTTATTTCCTTTTACCAAAGCAGATGCGGCATTCAGTATGTTTTTGGTGGAACGGTAATTTTTTTCAAGTTTTATGACCGAACAGTCTGAATAAGTTTTTTCAAAACTCAGAATATTATCTATGGTAGCGCCCCTAAAACTGTATATAGACTGGTCGTCGTCTCCGACTACGCATATGTTTTGATGTTTCTGCGCAAGGAGTTTAATAAGCTTATCCTGTATATAATTAGTATCCTGAAATTCGTCGACCATAATATATTTGTAAAGATTTGAATAACGTTCAAGAACGGCGGGATTATCGCGCAGGAGTTTTACGGCATTAAACAAAAGGTCGTTAAAATCCATTGCATTGCTTTCTTTAAGCTTTTTTGCATATTCGGAATATATCACGGCATAATCTTTCTCCCATGCCCTTACGTTGCCGAAAGATTCGTCCGGAGTGATAAAAGAATTTTTATTTTTTTCTATAAAATATTTTACTTTGGACGGTGTTACTATTTTTTCGTTTAAATTTAACGACTTTATGATTTTAGAAATCACTTTCCCCGAATCGTCTTCATCAAAAACTACAAACGACCTTTCATATCCTACTAAATCGGCGTGCCTTCTTAAAAGCTTTAAGCAGAACGAATGGAAAGTAGAAAATTCCGGCAGTCCTTGAACGGCGCCGCTATCACGCGTACCTGCATTATTGACGCCTGCATATCCTTCATAACCGAAAAATTCATCATGATCTTTATATTTAAGCGCTTTTTTTATTCTTTCTTTCATTTCGCGGGCGGCTTTGTTCGTAAACGTCACGCCCAGTATATTATAAGGCTTTGCTTTGCCGGTTTTTATAAGATGGACGGCTCTTAAAGTTATAACTCTGGTCTTTCCGGAACCCGCCCCTGCAAGTATTAAAAGCGGACCGTCCACGTGAGTTACGGCTTTTAGCTGTTCTTCGTTTAGACCGGATAGATAATCAGTTTCTTGTATATTATTCACGGTTAATATTTTACTCCACGGTTACGCTTTTTGCAAGGTTTCTCGGCTGGTCTATATCCGTGCCTTTAAGCGAGGCTATATGATATGCCAGAATTTGCAGCGGGATAGTGTAAAGTATAGGGCTTAAGACTTCGGCGGATGCCGGTATTTTAATAATATCCGATATTCCGTCTATATCAGGTTCGTAATCGGCAACGGCTATGACTTTGCCGCCCCTGGCTTTTATTTCTTCTATATTTGATATTGTTTTAGGCGCAAGCATATTATTAGACAGAAGAAACAGTACCGGCATGTTTTCATCGACAAGCGCTATAGGTCCGTGTTTCATTTCTCCGGCAGGATAGCCTTCCGCATGAATGTATGAAATTTCTTTTAATTTTAAAGCGCCTTCAAGAGCTATCGGATATAATATTCCTCTGCCGAGATATAAAAAATTTGTATTTTTATAATATTTTTTAGCTATTTCCTTTATCGAATCGTTTAAAAATAAAATTTGCTCCGCTTTCTTCGGAAGATTTACAATTTCGTCAAAAAAATTAACGCCGTCCACATTTTTTCCGGCAAAAAGAACAGTATCTTTTATCTCTTTAATGCGCAAAGCTAAAAGCAGACCACACATTATCTGTGTAGTAAACGCTTTAGTAGAAGCTACGCCTATCTCGGGACCGGCATGCGTATATATTACTCCTTTGTCGGACATTGTAGTTATCTGCGAACCAGGAACATTAGTTATTGAAAGTATGCCGGCTTTTTTTTCTTTAGCAATTTCAAGCGCGCTGTTGGTGTCGGCAGTTTCGCCTGATTGTGAAATACCGATAAAAATATCGTTTTTCGAAACGGGAAAATTTTCATATCTGAATTCGGAGCCGTATTCTACTATTACCGGAATTTCGCATAGCGTTTCGGTAATATATTTAATTACGAGACCTGCATAATAAGAAGAACCGCAAGCCGTAATAATTATTCTGCCCGCTTTATCGATATCTTTTTTAGTCAATCTTACGTCTTCCAGCATAATCTTAAATCCGGAAAATGGCTCGGCTTTATTTGAAACGGCATCTGCTCCGCCGTTTTTTACCGAAACTATGCGGGAAGAAAAAGCATCTAAAAGACATGAAGGCTGTTCGAATATTTCTTTCTGCATAAAGTGAGAAAAGCCGGTTTTAACCGCTCTCGAAGCATCCCAGTCTATTTTCGTAACGGTTTTATTCAGCGTTTTACCTTTAAAATCGGTCAATTTAAGCAAACCGTTTTTAAAATATGCTATTTCCGAATTTTTTAAATATATAACTTCGTCGGAATACTGAATAAGCGGAGAAACGTCGCTTGCAAAATAGATTTCTTTATCTTTGTTTACCATAACTAAAGGCGGCCCGTATTTTACGGCGCATATGCTTTTTTCCTCGGCATTCATCGCCAAAAAAGCAAAAGCGCCCGAAAGATCCAGTGAAGCGAGCCTGACGGCTTCGTAAAAATTTTTAGCTCCCTCTTTCATATAATCTTCTATCAAATGGGCAATTACTTCGGAATCGGTAGGAGTAATAAATTTATGTCCTTTACCGATAAGCTTATTTTTTAAAACTGCATAATTTTCTATTATTCCGTTATGCACTATCGCTATATTTCCGGAACAGTCCAAATGCGGATGAGCATTATCGTCGGTAGGTTTTCCGTGCGTAGCCCACCTTATATGCCCTATAGCAATATTAGATTTAACGGGTTTAATACAGCTTAATTCGGCTGAAAGGTTAACGAGTTTACCCGATTTTTTAATCGATTTTATTTTATTGTCGGTTTCATCGTAATATGCAACGCCCGAAGAATCGTATCCTCTGTATTCTAAGCTTTTAAGTCCGTTTAAAACTATATCTATCGAACTTTCGCAATTTCCCTGCTTAAAATCTGCATTACCGACACCTGAAAAACCTATTATACCGCACATGCCCTTAAATCTCCCTTTTTTACTTTTTTAAATTAAGCAGTATTACTTCAAGTTTTAAAAATTTTCTTTTTAAAATTTTTCAATCTTTTTGAGTCTTTTTTGCCGTTCGTTTTTTCGAAACCCAGCCTTCGATATTTTTTTGGGGCACTCTGGAAATTGCAAGCGCGCCTTCTGGAACGTTTTTAGTTACAGTAGTTCCGGAACCGACGTATGAATTTTTGCCGACCTTGACAGGGGCGACAAGCTGGGAATCGGAGCCTATAAAGCATCCGTCTTCGATCTCCGTAATATGCTTTGTTTCTCCGTCGTAATTACATGTTATGACGCCTGCGCCTACATTGACGTTTTCGCCTATAACCGAATCCCCTATGTAGCTCAGATGAGACGCTTTTGAATTTCTGCCTATGTAAGATTTTTTAACCTCTACAAAATTGCCTATTTTTGCGCCTTCCGATATTTTTGTTTCCGGTCTAATCCTTGCAAAAGGACCGATTTGGGCACCATTCATTATGACTGCATTTTCTATAACGCTGTAGCTCTTTATTGCTGCATTTTCCATGATAATGGAATCTTTTATTGCGCATCCTTTTTCTAAAACGACTTTTTTCATTATATTCGTCTTTCCTGAAATAAAAACTCCCGGATACACAACGGATTCCTCGCCTATTTCAACGTTATAGCCTATATAAACGTTTTCGTCGGATATAAAATCGACGCCTTTTTCGATAAGATTTTTAATAAGTCTTTTCTGCATTATCTTTTGCGCATTAAGAAGATCATATTTAGAATTAACGCCCATACATTCATCTTCGTCGCCTGCTTTAAAACATAAAGTTTTTAACCCTGCGCAGTAAAATATATCGATTATATCGGTAAAATAAAACTCTTTTTTTCTGTTATCAGGTTTAATTTCATTAATAAACTGCTTTAAAAGATTAAGTTTTACGACGTAAACTCCGGAATTAATTTCTTTTATAAGAGCGGTTTTTTGAGGATAATCGCATAACTCTTTCTCTTCTATTATTTTTTTTATGCTGCCATTTTTGTCCCTTAAAATTCTGCCGTATGAATACGGATTTTTGGCATCTACAGACAAAACCGTTAAATCGGCATTGTTGGATATATGAAATTTTAAGGTTTCGGCAAACGTTTCATCGGTTATTAAGGGCATATCGCAAGGTAAAATAATTACGTCCGTTTCTTCCATATCGTCCTTAAAAACTTCAAGCCCTTTTTTGACTGCGTCTCCGGTTCCGAGATATTTTTCTTGTACGGCAAAATTAAAGGACAAGCCTTTAATGTCAAGTCTTTTTTCATTTTCTATATATTTTTTTACCAAATCTCCTTTGTGGCCTATTACCGTAACTATTTTATCTAATTTTACCTTTGTTTCGGCAACTAATCCGGCATCAAATTTATCCTTCGTCCGCATCAAAGATTTTATAGAATAAAATATGAGCGGGTTTTCCAATAAACCTGAAAGCGCTTTAGGATTTTCGGATTTCATTCTCGTCCCCAAACCGCCCGCTAAAATAATCACACCTATATTTCTTATTTTTTTACCTATTTTCATATACTTTATGCTCCCCCTTCATTCGTCGTTTCCATGCCTGAATACGTCAAGAAGAGTCGAATAACCATAGGTAGTTTTGATAGGAAACGCTATCGACAGAAATACTATAAATGCGGAAACAGCTAATCCTGCTATAAGCAGATAAATATTTTTATATTCAATAAATATAAGCGCGGATATTATTCCTATAAAACCTCCGGTAACGGCGGCAATCAATCTTTTTATGACGTGAATTAAAAAATTCTCGAGAGCGGATATATTTGTAGGATGTATTTTAACCCTGAAATTTTCGGAATAGGCGGCATGCATAAGCCTTCTGGTGTCGTTAAAAAATTCTTTAATCTGGTTAAATCCGTTTTTAATAAGAGATATCGGGGAAAAAGTTTTTCCGAGTTCAGTTTGCTTTATATATCTTTTAGCTACCGGAATAATATCTTTTACCAGGTTATAAGAGGGATTATAGGCTGTCCCTATGCCTTCGAGCAGAGCCGCCGTTTTAAATATATATACTAAATTTTGCGGAAGCTCAAAGGGAAAAGCATAAAAACTCTTCATTATTTCAGTTATTATAACTTGTATTTTTTTGCCGGAAATATCTTTCTGGCTTAAAACTTTGTACAGTTTAGCCGCCATGCTTTCTAAAAGCTGGCGCGAAACTTCTTTGTTAATAATGCCGAGCGCATAATACGCATCTATTATTCCCGGAATATCTTCCTTGACTCCGGCAAGTACGGCTTTAATAAGATTTTGCTTGGTATCTTCGGACATGTGAATGACAAGTCCGAAGTCCAGCATAACTATTTTTCCGTTTTCGTTTACCAAGATATTGCCCGGATGAGGGTCGGCGTGCACTACTCCGGCTACTAAAGCCTGATAAATATAAAATTCTATAAGTTTGTCTATTATTTTTTTAGGTTCGAGACCGAATTCCTTAATTTTCTTAAAGTTAGTTATTTTAGTGCCCATATGAAAATCCATAACCAAAACATTTTTTGAAGTTAATTCAGGATATGTTTCCGGTATTATAATAAAGCCTAATTCTTTTTCGATCTTCTTAAATTCTTTTATATTTTTTGCTTCATGGTTTAAATCCATTTCTTCGTAAATAGTAACACCGAACTCTCTTAAAACCGTCGAAACGGAATGAATAGATTTATTCTGCGGAAAAAATATTTTTAACAGATTCAAAACGCTTTTTAAAGTTTTTATATCTATCAAAACGTTTTTTTCGATATCGGGTCTTATTACTTTGACTATAACGTCTTTGTCCTTATAGACCGCAGAATACACCTGTGCTACAGATGCCGCCGCAAGAGGATTTGCATTAAATTTTTCAAATATTTCGTCAATGTTTTTTCCGAAATCTTTTTCAATTATCGGCTTAATTTTAGTAAAAGAGACCGGCGGAACTTCATCCTGCAGGGTAGCTAAGGCGTCTAAATAAGCGGGCGGCAAAAAATCTGCTCGAGTAGAAATAACCTGAGCCAGTTTAATAAAGGTAGGACCTAATGAAGCAATTATACGGGTCAGCCATTTTGCGGACTTTAAGTGATATTTTTGACTTAAAGTCCGCCTGCCTCCAAAAATAACAAACCTTTTTTGAGTAAACAGTATAAATAAAATGAACGGTAAAGCTTTAAAAAATATAAAAAGATTTCTTTTAATCAATAGTAATTTCCCGTAGAAATTATAGTTACGGTGTTTGAACCCGAATTAACTACAAAACAGTAATGTCCATCCGGCGAAATTCTGACGGCTGACGGATAATTCCCGACTTTAACGGTTTTAACAACTTCATCGTTTGCAATATTTATTATGCTCAATGTTGATGCCTGAGTATTTATTACGTAAAGATATCTTCCGTCCGGGGTTATAGCTTCCGCAGTCGGTCCTTTGCCGGTATAAACAGTAGCAAGTTTTCCGAAAGGCTGAGGAACGTAATTTGACGGAGGCGCCGTATAAGCCGGAGCAGGAGACGAAGACGGAGCCGTTATAGCGGCTGCCGCTTCGGCAGGCGTTTGACCCGGAATGCCGGAAGGAGCCGTACCCACTGTAACAGGAGAAGCCGGACCCATTTTTGCATAAACCGTATTCGTTTTCTTTATTCTTATAAAAGCCGCGCTTGCCGCACGTGTTACCGTTATCAACGCTGCGCTGCCGTCTGGAGCGACCGCTGCGTTAATAGGCCCGGCGGGCATATTAATAGTTTTGATATGATTAAAATGAACGGCATTATATATAGTTACGGCCATATTTTGATAATTTACTACAAATAACATCATTCCGTCGGGGGTTAAAGCTACGGAAGACGGATCTGATAAAGTTTTAATTTTTTTTACCAAAGCAAAGTTTTTTTCTTTATATACATATATTTTATTTCTCTTGCCGGATGATACATAGAAATATTTTACCGGAGCTCCGGCAGGAGAAAAAGCAACCGAAGTAGGATTCAATCCTGTATGCACATTCCTTATAACCGAAAACGTCGATACGTTTATTATTGAAACGGACGAACCGCCGGCATTAGTTACTATTATTATCTTACCGTTGGGAGAAATTGCGATTCCTTGCGGTTCTTTGCCTACTTTTATTCTTTTAATAACGGCATTCTGAACGGTATTTATAACATCTACGTCGTTATCGTGCATATTGGTAACGAACGCGTATCTGGAGTCCGGCGTAAAAACGATATTTAACGGCGTTCCTCCGGTATGGATATTTAAAGCTTTAGTCAATGTGGACATATTTAAAAGGCTGACGCTTCCGGAAGCCGTATTTGAAACATACGCAAAAGTCAGCGAAGGAGCAATCGCTACGCCTGTCGGATGAACTCCGACCTTTATTGCAGCTACGACGCCTTTGGTGGCCATACTTACGACGGATACGGTATCGTCGTCCGCATTTGTAACTAAAGCATAGTTTCCGTTAGAAGAGAAAGAAACTCCGTAAGGCATATTGCCTACCGGTATACTCCTCGTTAGCCTTGGAGTAAGAAACGCATGCGCCGAAGACATATTGATAAAAACGGTTAAACATAAAAAAAACATTGCTAAAACATAGTACTTTGACTTTGACATAAATACACCCGCTATTAAAAGTTTAAATTTAAAAGAAATATATAAATATTTTATATTGCTGGATTAAGATATTTTATTAATATTAAGTATTTTTTTAAATTCGTCCTCGTTTATTATATTAAGACTAAGTTTTACGGCTTTATCATATTTTGAACCCGGATCTGAACCGACGACTACGTAATCCAATTTCTTTTTAATAGTTTTTTCTATGATGCCTCCGGCCGCTTTTACCATATCCTCGGCCTCCCCTCTCGTAAAATCTTTAAGAGTTCCGGTAAAAATAAAACTTTTTCCGTAAACGGAATTATTTTCGTTTCTGCTTTGAACTTCAGTTTTATAAGGAGAAACGCCGGCATTAAAAAGCCTGTTTATAACCTCTATGTTAGAATCTAATCTAAAAAAATTATAAATAGACCTTCCTATTTCTTCTCCAATTCCAAACTTGGAAGACAGTTCCTCTATGTCCGCTTTTTTTATACCTTCAATATCTCCGAAATACCGGACTAATAAATCGGCTATATGTTCTCCGACGTGTCTTATGCCGAGCGCATAAACAAATCTATCATATGATATATTTTTAGATTTTTCAATAGAATTAAAAAGATTTTTTTCAGACTTTTCCCCGAAACCTTCAAGCCCGCTCAAATCTCCGCGCTTTAAATAATAAATATCCGCAACGTTTTTTATTAAACCTTTTTCTACTAACTTATCGACTATCTTTTCTCCTAATCCTTCTATATCCATAGCTCTTTTTGATGCAAAATGAACGATAGCACCCTTAATCTGGCACGGACAAGAAAGTTCGTTCATACATCTGTGCGCCGCGCCGTCTATTGCAACCAAAGAACCGCAGCATGGACAGGAAGCCGGCAGTTTAAACGCTCCGCCATACCCGCCTTTAGATATTACTTTAACTACCTCGGGAATAACGTCGCCCGATCTTTCGACTAGAACGGTATCCCCTATGTTGATATTTTTCTTGTCTATTTCATCCTGATTATGAAGCGTAGCTCTCTTTACCGATACTCCGCCGATATTGACCGGCCTTAAAATAGCGACGGGGGTTAAAATGCCCGTCCTGCCTACAGAAACTTCTATGTCGATTATATCCGAAACTTCCTGCTTGGCGGAGAATTTATACGCTACCGCCCACCTTGGACTTTTCGATATTTCGCCCAATTTTTTTTGAAGTTTAATATCGTTTACTTTTATAACTATACCGTCTATTTCAAAAGGCAGAGACTCTCTTAATCCGGCTATATCGTCAAAGAAATTTACCGCACCGGATATGCCATTTACTACTTTAATATTTTTATTTATATTTATGCCCGCGGTTTTTAAAAAATTCATCATCTCAAACTGAGTATTAAAGTCGGATTCGCCTTTCAAGGAATAATCGCCGACCCCGTAAGCAAACATTATTAGATTGCGCTTCTTTGTTATATCAGGATCTAACTGCCTTATACTGCCGGAGGCGGCGTTTCTTGGATTTGCAAAAAGGCTTAAGCCTTCTTTCGATCTTTCTTCGTTAAGGCTTTTGAAAGATTTTTTATCCATCAAAACTTCTCCGCGAACCTCTATATAGTCTATATCTTTTAAAAGTTTTAACGGTATCGTATTTATAGTTCTTAAGTTTGCCGTTACGTCTTCTCCCGTAACGCCGTCGCCCCTTGTAGAACCCTGAACGAAAATGCCGTTTTTATAAACAATTTCAACGGCAAGTCCGTCAAATTTGAGTTCGCATTCATAATCTATATTTTCTTCAGCCTCATATCCAAGGAATCTTTTTACTTTTGCGTCGAATTCTAAAACTTCTGCACTCGAATAAGCATTATCTAAGGAGAGCATAGGAACTTTATGCTTAACCTGGCTGAATTTTTCGCTGACGGCGCCGCCGACTCTCTTAGAAGGGGAATCCTGCCTGACGAACTGAGGATATTTTCGCTCAAGATCCGATAGCTCGCGAATTAGTTTATCGAATTCAAAGTCTGAGATAACTGGATCTTCGAGCATATAATACCTGTAATTATGATAATTCAAGGTATCGGTAAGCTCTTCTATCCTCTGCCTTGCTTTTTCTTCGGCATTTTTGCTTGAAGTATCGTCAAAATCGGCATTTTTCTTCATATCGATTATTAATTATAAAGAAAATTATAAACGTAATAATTTGCCAAAACTCTTTTAACATAAGTCCTTGTTTGATTAAACGGTATAAGCTCGATAAAAAGAGGCATTGCATAATTTTTTAAAAGATTGTTTTTCCAGTATGAAACAGCTCCCGGTCCGGCATTATAAGAGGCTATAGCAAGATATTTTTTTCCGTTAAACTGATCTAAAAGAGTCTTTAAATAATACGAGCCGAAACTTATATTTATATGCTTGCTGTACAGCATGGAAGGGGTAAAATTATAGCATCCCGTATGGCTTGCTATATAGTATCCTGTTGACGGAATAATCTGCATAAGCCCTATTGCGCTTGCGCTGGAATAGCATGCCGGATTATAAAGGCTTTCCTGCCTCATTATTCCATATATTAAATCTACGGGAATACCGTATTTTGAAGAATATCTTTCTACATAACCGTAATAAGGCTTTGGATAAAGGATTTCTAAGAATTTTTTATTTAACAGCAGCGGTCTGTATGCGTCATTTTTAAAAATTAAAGTAAAAGCGAGGTTGATTGCCGACCCGTAATATCCTTTTTTATAAAGTAAATATATTAAAAAAACGTCAAAATTTTTATTATTATGTTTCATTAACGCAATTTTGCGCAGTTCTATATAAGAAAGAGAATAAATATTTAAATTCAAAAGCGCTTTGAGCCTCTTAAATCTTAAATTTAAGACATGATTACTATTTATTGCTTTTTTAAACTCGGATGCATATTTTAAAGATATAATGCTATAGCTGCGAATACCGCCGTCGTTCAAAGGCGTTGCAGAGTAACCTGAGGCGACTGTTAGTCTGCGGTCAAATATACCTGACATGATACCGTAATAAGAATACCTTAAAATTCTTGATGCCCTTATTAAGTTAAAATAAAAATAAGCTCTTTTTTTATAGCCTAATTTTTCAAGTATAATGCCGTACCAAAAAAGAAATCTTGCCGTATTTTGGTTTACGGAATCGTCGATAATAAAAAAAGATTTAAGCCTTTTCGCCGCGTTCAATAATTTTCCGGATTTAAGATCTCTCAAAACATAGCTCCATAAAATATTCCTGTAAATATTTTTAAGCCTTCGGTTAAGAAATCCATATTTCTCCGATATAGAGTTTAAAATTAAAAACGTTTTTTGAGTTTGTCCGTGAATATAATAATAACGGGCTTTTAAATCTAATATTTTTAAATTTTTTACTCCGTAATATTCGTAACATTCTTTATTTCTTTTATATTTTAAACATTCATCGGCTTTATTTAAAAACAAAGGGCTTTTAATCTTCATCAAATCTTTCAAAATAATGAATTTTGCTTTTGTGTTTTTTAAAGAGGCCGTCTTTAAAAGAGCAATAGATTCCGTATAATACGAATCATAATATAAATCTTGTCCGCGCTTAATTTTTTCTGAAATATTCAAAGCGGATTTTTTTATTTTTATACGATGAATTTTGCAAAAGTAAGGATAATCGATATAAAGCCGCTTTAAATATTCATCCGCAAGCCTGTAATCTTTCAGTTTGGAATACGCCTTATACATATCATACATTGCATAAGATCGTACGGAAGACTTTTTTGAATTCGAAATAATATATTTAAAATGGTGTATTTCGGAAACATAGTTTCCCGTTTTTTCTTCCGAAACGGCGAGATAAAAAATGGCATTTTTATAAAAGATGAAATCTGGATAAGAAATTGCGAGTTTCATAAGAACAAAATCCGCTTTTCCGTATTCTTTAAGATTAATAAAAGACAATCCCTGATAATAAAGCGCAAAATTACCTAGCGTCGTGCCTCTGCGGTGCAAATAAAGCCAAAACTCGCCCGCTGCAGTTTTATATCTGCCCGAAACAAAACTGTTAAAAGCTTTTTTAAAAACAGCTTCTTTATTATAATTCAGATAGGGTTCCGCATTTTTGCTCAAATAATCCGTATAAGAAAAAGCAGTGCCGCATAAAAAAAAGCTGAGCAGGGTAAAAGAATATACGATAAAAACGAGTAAAATCTTTTTTTTCATAATTAAAAATTAAAATAGCCGCCGAAAACTTCTTCGGCAGGACCGACCATATATATTCCGTTATTTAAATCTCCGGATATTTTAAGCGTTCCGCCGTATAAATTAACCTTAAGCTCCTTTTTATCCAAGTCTATTTTACCCGTTTTTTTCATTACGGAATAAACAGCGCATGCGCCGGTACCGCATGCCAAAGTTTCGCCCGAACCTCTTTCCCATGTTCTTACCAGTACGTTTCCGTCGTCAAGCTTCTGGACAAACTCTATATTAATCCGTTTAGGAAACATAGGATCATTTTCTATAACGCGGCCGTAATAATGAACGTCAAAATTTTTTACGTCTTCTACGAAAGTAATGCAATGCGGATTCCCCATTGAAACGCAGGATACGGTAAAGTTTTTATTAGCTGCAGCTATTTTTTCGTCTAAAATTTCCGGTTTTTGAAAAATTGCGGGAATTTTATCCGATTTAAACTCCGGTACGCCCATAAAAACTTTTGCTTCTTTAACTTTGCCTGTCCCTTCGGATAAGTATACTTCAACCGTCTTAATTCCGGCAAGCGTTTCGATATTTATAATTTTTTTATCAGTAAGATGCTTATCGTAAACATATTTTGCAAAACATCTTATTCCGTTGCCGCACATTTCTCCTTCCGAACCGTCTGCATTAAACATCCTCATCCTGAAATCCGGTTTAACGCCTGACGCTAATTTTAAATGATTAGAAGATTTATCGGCTAAAGAAGGCGGTAGAATTATAATAATACCGTCGGAACCTACTCCAAAATGCCTGTCGCTTATTTTAACGGCAAGTTCTTTAAAAAAATTATTGTCACTATCGGCATTTAAACAGGAAGGAATATCGCTAATGCCGTCTATATAAAGATAATCGTTGCCGGCTCCATGAAGTTTGGTAAATTTAATTTTCATTGTTTTTCTTTTTTTAAAATCCTCCTTAGCGAAGTGTTTCCGGTAGTTGTAAAACTGTGGCTTATTACTATTCCGTTTTTAATAGCTACATATAATTTTTCTTTAAATTTTCTCGTAGAAGCTGTAAGAATTTCATTTCCTAAATGAACGTACTTTTTATATCTGAATCTGTATTTATAAGTAACTACACCGGGTTTGAACGGATTTTTCTTTATAGAATAAGGCGGCCCGAACATGGAAATTATCTGCGATTTTGTCGTCGTTCCGTTTATTATCTTATCGACTCTTGAAGTTAATATCGGCTTTCCTACGGTATTGCGCGTAGTAGCGCAACCTGTAAGCATTACGCCGGAAATAAAAATAACGGATAAAAATAAAATAATTACCTTCGGAAGTCTGCAATATTTCATCTTAAAAACCTCTTTAAAATTTAATTAAATATTTAATATATACATTAATCCTGCAATAGAAAGCTATCTAATCAGGAAAAGGCGTCAGATATTTTGCTTAACCGTGCAAAGAAATGCATAAATATTTTATATTGCATGCTTAAGGTATTGAATATATATATAATGCATATATTATATTAGCATTTTTAAGCTCTTTTTTAAATATTTATTTTTCTGCCGAATAGCGGGGGTCTAGAGCATTTCTTACTGCTTCGCCGACTAAATTAAAACTTAGGACGGTAAGTAAAATTGCAATGCCCGGAAACAGCGTCAGCCACCAGGCAACCATTATATAAGTTTTCCCTCGCGAAAGCATTCCCCCCCAGCTAGGCGTCGGCGGCATAATGCCTATTCCGAGAAAAGCCAATGACGCCTGTATTAAAATTGCTCCGGCTATTCCAAGCGTAGCAGATACTAAAATAGGGGCGACGACGTTCGGTAAAATTTCGATAAACATAATATATAAGTCTGAAGCCCCTGCCGCTTTTGCGGATAAAACATAGTCTTTTTCCCTGTTCTGCATAAATTCCGCCCTGATTATCCTGGCTACGCCCATCCATGACGTTAAGCCTATTATAATCATTATGTTTATTATAGACGGTCTTAAAATAGCGCTTACGGCAAGAATAAGAAAAAAAGACGGAAAAGTCAGCATGATATCTACGAACCTCATTAAAAAACCGTCGGTCAAGCCGGCATAATACCCTGCAAACGCGCCTATAATTATCCCTATAAATAGGGATATGGAAACCGATATAAAACCCACTTCTACGGAAATTCTAGAGCCGTAAATAAGCCTTGAAAAAACGTCCCGTCCAAGCTGATCCGTTCCGAGAAGATGTGCTAAGCTCGGCGGCTGAAGTATTGCGTTTACGTTTATTTTATCCGGATTATACGGAGAGATATAAGGCGCAAATAAGGCTGCCATGATAATAAGCAAAATAAAAATCAAAGAGTATAAGGCAAGTTTATTTTTTTTAAAAGCATTTATTATTTCGTTCATGATTTGACGATTTAAAACAAATTTTTAATTTTAATTATTTTAATTATCGAATATTATAATATATAATATAGCTTTAGAAAATAAAATATTTTTTAGGGTAACGCTCAAGTTATGGGAATATATATTATAAAGCGAATTTTTTTTATGATACCTATTTTAATAGGCATCACTTTAATATCGTTTTTCGTCATACACCTTGCGCCCGGCAATCCCCTTACGGAACAGCTTGGTCTAAATCCGAAGGTTTCAGCCGCTTCAAGAGAGTTGCTCGCAAAACTTTACGGTTTAAACAAACCTCTTTTAACCCAGTATTACGACTGGCTTAAGAGGATAGTTACGCTTAATTTCGGGGTTTCTTTTACAGCAAACCACGAACCCGTTATTACCGAAATAAAAAGAACTATAGGCATAACAATTATCATAAACTCTCTTGCTATGTTTTTTATATTCTTATTTTCTATTCCTCTTGGCGTTATGTCTGCCGTTAAGCATGATTCACTATTTGATAAAATTACAACTGTATTGGTTTTTATTGGTTTTGCTGCTCCGTCTTTCTGGGTCGCGCTTCTTTTAATTATTTTTTTCGGAATAGATTTGCATATCCTGCCTATAGGAGGCATAACCTCTACCGGTTATAATTTTCTTCCCTGGTGGGGCAAAATAGCAAATATAGCAAAACATCTCGTCATGCCGGTATTCGTTGCCGGATTCGGAGGTATTGCCGGACTTTCCAGATATTTAAAGGGTAATATGCTTGAAGTTTACAGGCAGGATTATATTTTGACGGCAAGAGCAAAAGGGCTTAAAGAACGCACCGTAATATACAAGCATGCCATGAAAAACGCCCTGATTCCGTTTATAACAATACTCGGGCTAAGCGTTCCGGGTCTTATAGGAGGGAGCGTTATCATAGAAACTATTTTCGATATAAACGGAATGGGAAGGCTTTTTTATCAGAGCGTTCTTGCGCGAGATTACCCGACTATTATGGGAATACTCGTTATAGGCGCGGTACTAACTCTTATCGGCAACCTTTTAGCCGATATAGCTTACGCTCTCGTCGATCCAAGACTTCGAAAATAGAAAAAAGCGTTGGGTTATAATAGCTAATTGCTATATTCTTTGTTTTTGTTTAAGTCTTTGCCGAAAAACATATATACGGTCGGAACTATAAATATAGTTAAAAAAGTGCCTATGCCTAATCCGGCGGCTATGACCAAACCTATGTCGAACCTGCTGACTGCGCCTGCTCCGGTAGCAAGAAGAAGCGGGACGACGCCGAAAACCATTGCAAAAGTAGTCATAAGTATCGGCCTTAACCTTATAGATGCCGCCTGCTCTATCGCCGTGCGTTTATCAACGCCTTCTTTCTGCAAATCGTTTGCAAACTTTGTAATAAGAATGCCGTGTTTGCTTACAAGACCTATCAAGGTAACAAGTCCGACTTCTGTATAAATATTAATAGTTGCAAAACCTAAACTTAAAAATATTAACGCTCCCGTTATCGACATGGGAACGCTTATTAATATAATAACAGGGTCGATAAAACTGTCGAACAGAGCGGCAAGAACGAGATAAATGATAATCAGGGAAAAGAAAAAAGTTACTATCATAGCCGAACCTTCCTGAACGAATTGACGTGACTGACCGGCAAAATTATACGAAAAACCTTTTGGAAAAATATTTTTAGATGCTTTTTCAAGAAAACTTAACGCCTGCCCTATAGTTACTCCAGGTTTGGGTATAGCGGAAATAGTAACGGAATTAAGCTGGTCGAACTGGTTTAACGATTCCGGCACGGTAACGGTTTTAAAGCTTATAAAACTGGACAGCGGAACCATATTGCCGTTTGAAGCTGTAACGTAATAATTTTTCAGCAAATTTTGATCAAACCTGTATTTTTGGATTACCTGCGGTATAACCTTATAACTGTAGCCGTCCATTTCAAACCAGTTTACGTAATTTTCGCTCAGCATAGTAGAAAGCGTATCCCCTATCGTTGCCATATTAATGCCCATACTCTGTGCTTTGTTTTTATTTATAATAATTTTTATCTGCGGTTCATCGTATTTTAGGTCTTTATCCATATACAAAAACAGTCCGCTCTTCATTGCTTTCTGCTCAAGTTTAAGCGCAACGCTTCTCATTTCAAGATAGTTATCGGTAGAAGTTATAACAAACATAACCGGAAGACCCTGCGAGCCTGGAAGACTAGGAAGTGCAAACGCCGCAAGCTGCAAACCTGTTATAGAGTTTAATTTTTCCTGAACCATAGGAGTAAGCTGCATCTGTGTTAAATTTCGCTTGCTCCACGGTTTAAGAATCATACCCGATATTAACGTATTGTTTCCGGAAGCTCCTAATGCCATAAAATACCTGTTCATTTGCGGAAAAGAATCATAAATACGCCCTATCTGTTTTGCATAATGTTTTAAATTTTTATAAGTAGAAGTAGGCGATGCGGTACCCTGGACGAAAACGACGCCCTGATCTTCCGTAGGGGCAAGTTCGCTTTTTGTTGTTATAAACAAAAAATAGGCGGCGGTTAAAACAACTATTATGACCAATGCCACGACAGGTTTGTAATCAAGAACGCCGTGAAGTATTTTAGAGTATATATTTTTTATTTTTTCAAAAGTTACGTCAAGAAAATGGGTAAGCCCCTTTTTACCCATATCCTCTTTTAAAAATTTAGAAGTCAACATAGGCGAAAGGGTTAAGGCAATAATTCCGGAAATAAGAACCGCTCCGGCAAGAGTAAAAGCGAATTCGGTAAAGAGGGCTCCGGTAAGACCGCCCATAAAGCCTATAGGCAGAAAAACCGCCACTAAAGTTATAGACATAGCGATAATAGGCACGCCCAGCTCTTTTGCCGCAATAATAGCGGCATCAAAAGGTTTTTTGCCTTCTTCTATATGCCTGCTCACGTTTTCTACTACTATAATAGCATCGTCCACAACCAAACCTATAGCCAGTACAAATGCTAAAAGGGTCAGTAAGTTAATGGAATAGTTCAAGTAGTACATTATAAACAGATCGCCGATTATGGATAGCGGTATGGCTATTACGGGAATTGCAACGCTTCTGCCGGAACCGAGAAATAAAAATATAACTATTATTACTATTATAAGTGTTTCGACTACCGTTTTAATAACCTCGTTTATAGAACTGCTTATAAAAATAGTTCTGTTAAACGCAACCCTGAGTTTCATATGGGCAGGCAGCTGTTTTCTTAACGAAGGTATCATACCGGTAAGTTTTTTTACGACCGTCAATGGGTTTGCAGAAGGAGTAGTAAAAATACCCATAACTACGGCTCTTTTGCCGTTCATTATATTTCCGGCATCGTTGCTTACGGCTCCCATTTCTACCGTTCCTATATCTTTAATTCTTACTAATGTTCCTCCGTCGTCTGCAACGACTAAATTTCTAAACTGTTTGACGCTCGTTAAAAGCGTATCGGCTGAAATGTTAACCTGAACATAATTTCCTTTTGTATAACCGTTGGAAGCTATATAATTGTTATTTGCAAGGGCGCTTGAAACGTCTATAGGCGTAACGTTAAATTCCGCCATTTTTTTTGGATTAAGCCAAATTCTCATACCGAACTGCTTGTTGCCGTATATTTGAACCTGCCCAACTCCGCTTACAGCCTGAATTTTAGGCTGAACCGCCCGAGTTAAATAATCAGTTATTTGGGAACTCGACAGCGTATTTGAAGTAAAAGCCAAATATAAATAAGCAAGGTTTGTTACACTTGTTTTTGTAATAACCGGCAATTGCGACTGTTTAGGAAGCTGGTTCAATACAGAGTTAACCTGAGAAAGCACCTCGGCAAGAGCGGCGTTGGAACTGAAGTTCAATTTCATAAAAACCTGAATAGTGCTTACGCCTTCCGTGCTCGTAGAAGTCATATAATCTATGCCTTCCGAAGAAGCTATGGCTCTTTCCAAAGGCATAGTAATAAAACCCTGCACTACCTGCGCGCTTGCTCCCGGATAGGCCGTTTGAACGGTTATAAGGGTATCTTTTACTTTAGGATATTCTCTTAACGTCAACTCTGAAAGCGACCTAGCCCCAAGTATTAATATAACAAGGCTTATGACTATCGCAAGAACGGGGCGCTGAATAAATATGCCGGTGAAACTTTTCGTTTTTTGCGGTTTTAATTCGTTCATTTATTTATTTACCTTTAGTTACTTTTTTATTAACCTTTCTTCTATTATTGGTGTTGCTATTAATTTGACTTTTTTTATCTCCACCTTCGTTTTTTATAACTACCGGTATACCGTTTCTCAGTTTTACCTGCCCTGCGGTAACTACCTTTTCGCCGGCTTTTAAACCTTTAAGTATAACTACTGCTCCGGCTCTTTCTTCTCCTGTTTTAACGTAATCAGTTTTAACTATATTTACGCCGTTTTTATTCACGACTACGTAAACAAAATCGCCGTAGGGATTGTAAGTTACCGCGGTAGCCGGAACCGTTACGACGTTATGTATTACGGGCATAAAAACTCTTCCGGCGACAAACATTCCCGGTCTTAGATACATTCCATTATTGTCCGCTATGACCCTTGCCGTTATATTGCGGGAAACGGTATTGACATCTATGCTTATAGTTTTTATCCTGCCGTAAAATATTTTATGATAAGAATCCAACTCAATCTTAACTTTTTGATTTACTTTTAAACTGTGCAGGTCGTTTTGCGGCATAGTAAAATCTACATATATAGGATTAACGGAATAAAGCGGTATTATATTTGCTCCGGGCTGTATATACTGGCCGAGATTTACTGAGCTTGAATTTCTAATTCCTACTATTCCGGAAAAAGGGGCCCTTATCGTCATATCAGCTATAGTAACTTCCGACTGGGCGATTTGCGCCTCATTCTGCTTTAGAGCGGAAAGCATCGATACGTAGGAAGCTTTAGAAACCGCGTTTTGCGCATAAGCTTTTTTATATTGCGCATAATTAAATTTATTTACTATAAGCTGAGATTCATACTGCTTTAACCGAGCAAGCTGAAGAGAATCGTCGAGAGTTACCAATGCTTGATTTTTACGGACAAATTCTCCCGACTTAAAATATATGCCGTTAACCTGTCCTGCAACCTGAGTCGTTACGTTAACCGAATTAATAGCGGATACGCTGCCTATGGCATGTATATAAGGCTGCCAGTTTCCTATTTTAGAAATCGCCACCGACACCGATACCGGCGGAAACTTCCTTTTTTTCATAAACTGCCCCATTTCGTAACCTTTATAAGCTTTGTATCCGAATATTCCTCCGAAAATAACTATCAAAACAAGCAAAACTATTATAAAACGTTTAATCATATTAGTACCTTTAAAATGAGATTGTTAAGTTATAAATTTTTTAATTGACAATATGACTTTATAGTCAGTATAATTAGAATATAATAAATTTAAAATTCAGTCAATAAAAAAACAACATAAAAAAATACAAACTAAAACTAAAAAACTATGAAAATTAAAAAAACTTTACTCTTATTTTTTTTTACTGCTTTCGGGTCCATGTTTATTTTCAGCGGGTGCAGTTTATTTACTCATCCAAAAAAAATTACCGTTAAAATCCCAAAGAGATTTAAATATGCGCTGAATAACGAAAATTTTAAAATAAAAAACGACTGGTGGAAAAATTTTAAAAGCGAAAAACTTGACGATTTAGTATCAAAGGCATTAAAAAACAATTTAAATTATCTTATCGCTATAAAAAATATACAGGTCGCAAAAACATACGTTTCGCAGAACGAATCTAACTTATTTCCAACGGTCAACTTCAACTATGAATCAACAAGAAATAAAATGCCCGGCTACGAAACTTCTATATTTTCCGGCGGATCTTCCTCCGGTTCCCCTACTATTATTTACAATTTAAATCAGGCAGGTTTAAACGCTTCATATGAATTAGACGTTTGGAATCAGGTAAACAATGCGGTTAAACAGGCAAAAGCTAACGTCTCGGTGTCCAAGGAAGATGCAGACGTAGTCAAACTGACTCTTATTAGCAACGTTGCGCAGGCATATTTTCAAATTCAGGCTTTAAAAGAATCAATTATTAATTTAAATAAACAGTACAAAGCCGAAAAAGAAATTTTAAAACTTTATGAAATACAATATAAAGACGGCCTGACCGACGCCCAACCGATAGTAAATGCAAAAACAAACCTTGAAATTTTAAAAACCGACCTTAACGATTCGATAAAGCAAAAAGATATTACGCAAAATACGCTTGCATATTATTTGGGGAAATTTCCCGAAAGTTTTAAGCTGACGGTTAAATCTAATATAAAAAACGTTTTAAACTTTAAAGGCAACCGTTATTACAAGCTGATACCGCCGAATATTCCATCCGAAATTTTAACTCAAAGGCCGGATGTTAAAGAAGCGGAATATAACGTTCTTGCATACGCTTACGCCAAAAAAGAAAGCCTTGCCAATTTTTTTCCGGTATTTAACCTTACGGGAAGTTACGGGTATGCAAGCCCCGGTTTAGATAATTTTATCACCGATGCAAACAGCGTTTGGAATTTCGGATTAGATATTATTGCGCCGATATTTAATTATAAAACTAATATAAGCATATATAAAAGGTCTAAACTGCAATATCAGCAAGCTATATTAAATTACAGAAATACGGTAATAAACGCATTCAGCGAAACCGACAGCGCGCTTGCAGATTTTCAAAAGGATGATCAGACTCTAAAAAGTTACGAAAAAAATTACCGCTATGCCCTAAAACTTTTCAATATTTATAAAGTGCAATATAAAACCGGAATTTCCTCTAAAATAACTTATCTTACATATAAAGAAAATTTGCTTAATTCGGAATACAACCTTATAAATCAAACTTTATCCGTAAAGGAAGACGCCATAAGCGTTTACAATGCTCTCGGCATGGGATTGAAAAATTAATACTCCGGCAGATTCCTTAAATCTTTGCCGAGGTCCATATAAAGCAAAAGTTCCATAATTTTTTGGGCATGGTCGGCAAATCTTTCATATTTGCGGGCTATAAATATATAGGTTATATTATTTTCTAAGGTATTTAAATTTTTTATCGAATTATTGATTATATCTACTACAATTTTATGCGAAAGCAGATCTATAACGTTTTCGTCTTTTATAATTACGTCTTTAAGCCCTAAGTTTTCTTTAACTCCGTCCGAAAACATCTTAATAGCCATTTTAAGCATCTCGTCGTCCCTTGCCGCAACGTCTTCAAAATAGGAATAAACGCATTTAAATTGTTCCGAAAAGGACGGTCCGTCGGTAAGCTTTAATCCTATTTGGCATATAGAAGCGCATAAATCCCCCATTCTTTCAAGGTCGGTTATTATCTTCATAGTGGTCGTTATAAACATTAAATCCGCAGCCTCTGGCTGGTAAAGAGCGAGCAGTTTTATACAGCTCTCGTTAATGCCGACTTCAAGGGAATTAACTTTTAAATCGTTTTTAATAGTCTGCTCGGCAAGATTTTTATCTCTTTCAAATAAAAATTTAGTTGCGCTGCTTAACTGGCTTGCAACTATTTCACCCATCTCAACGACGCCGCGTTTCAATTTCATCAACTCGCTATCTAAAATATTCACCGTAACCCCTCTCCATTTAAATTTATATTTTTTACTTTTACTTTTACTTTTACTTTTAATATCTGCTTGTTATAAAATTTTCCGTTCTTTTGTCTTTAGGCCTTGTAAAGAAATTTCCGGATTCGTCGAATTCAATCAGTTCACCGTCTAAAAAAAACCCGCTGTAGTCTGAAATCCTGCCCGACTGCTGAACGTTATGACTGACTACTATAATAGTATAATATTTTTTAAAAGAATTAATCAAATCAAGTATAATACTGGTTGAAACCGGATCAAGATATGCGGTCGGTTCGTCCATTAATAATATCGAAGGGTTAGTTGCAATAGCTCTTGCTATACATAATCTCTGCTGCTGTCCTCCGGAAAGAGATAAAGCGGATTTACTAAGCTTATCTTTGACTTCATCGTAAAGACCCGCATACTTAAGACACTTTTCGACTCTTTCCACAATAAAATCCTTATTTTTTATGCCGTGAATTTTTAATCCGAAAGCGACGTTTTCAAATATAGACTTAGGGAAAGGGTTAGGATTTTGAAATACCATGCCTATATTTCGCCTCAATTCCACGACGTCAACCGACTTATCGTATATATTTTTTCCGTCTATCAAAACTTCGCCGGTCAGTCTTGCACCCTCCGTATAATCGTTCATCCTGTTCAGAGTTCTTAAAAAAGTAGATTTACCGCATCCCGATGGTCCTAAAAGCGTACATACCGAATTTTTTTTAAAATAAAGGTTTACCGATTTTAGCAAATGATAATTTCCGTAATAAAAATTTAAATCCTTTACGTTTACGATGATATTATCTTTGCTGCTGTCTGCCGAATTTACCGGTTTTAAGCCGTTATTATCAATTGACATAAAATATTGTTCCTTTTTTGTTTTTAATGTAATTTGTAAGATAAAATTTTATAAAATAAATTTTTTAACTAAATAGTTTATCAGCCTCAGTCCGAGATCTAATAAAAATATAAACAGCAATAATACTACCGAAGCCGCTTCGGCTTTATAATGCAATATCCTCGAAGGTTCATGAATATATATAAAAATAAGCATAGCCATGTCTCCAACGGCTCCCCCTGGACCGGTAACTCCTGTCGGCAAACCGGTGTTATAGTAATTAGTAAATAAAAGCGGCGCGGTCTGGCCGATAATATTCATAACCCCAAGCAATATCCCGATAAATATACCGCCAAGAGCCGCTTTAAGTATGACCGATTTTGTAGCTTGAAATTTCGTAGCGCCGAGAGCAAGCGCTCCTTCTATATAACTTGCAGGAATCTGATTAATGGCCTGCTCCGTAAGCAATACTATTATCGGCGTCATTATAAAACCCAGGGTAAAACCGCCTGCAAGGGCCGAAAATCCAAAATGGAAACCGAAACCCGCATTAGTGGAAAATATATAAAACCCTACGATACCCCATACTATAGAAGGTATCCCTATCATAAGCTCGTTTAAAAGCCTTAAAAAGTAGTTCGTTCTTTTTTTCCCGAAAAGAGATAAATATAAACCCGTACCTATGCCGAGAGGAACGGCGACGGCCGATGCTATAACGACAAGATATACGTCGCCTATGATAGCGTTTAATATACCGCCTTCGGCACCTATAGGAAAACCCGTCGGCAAAGTAGAAATAAAATTAAAATTAAGATATTTATAGCCTATAGCGATAGCTTTATAAATAATATGAAAAACTGGGAAAGCCCCTATTAAAAAAGCCGCCGTTGCAAACAAAAATGCAAGGTTGTTATATATTTTTTTTCTTTTAAGATAACCTTTATCGACAGGAAAAACCGGTTCGTAATTTTGATGTTCCATTATTATATATTATATTTAAAGTATGCAAATTTTTTATTATTCATATTTTTATTGTTTGTATTTTATCAACCGCCGCCAAACTGGGACCTGCTGAATCTTCCGCCTATGACTCGGTTCAAAATATTTCGCCCTACGATATTAACTATAAGGCTTATCAGCAAAAGAACGAGCGCCAGTTCGACTTCCGCAGACGCATAAATGGGGCTGATAACAGCAAAAGTAAAAGTATTGGCTAGCATTGAAGATATGGTGTAACCGACGCTGAATAAAGATTTTGGTATTACCGCCTGGTTTCCTATTAAAAGTACGGTTGCTATTGTTTCTCCTATAGCCCTTCCAAACCCTAAAATTATTCCTCCGTATATTCCGTTTAATGCATATGGAAGAGAAACGTCTTTTATGACGTCTAACTTAGTGGCACCCATAGCAAGCGCTCCGTCTTTAGCCAGCTTAGGAACGGATGACAAAGAATCTTTAGTTATGGAAGCTATAATCGGCAATATCATAAAAGCTACGATTATACTTGCTGCAAGAACACCGTAGCCTATATTTTCTTCAACCTTTAAAAAAGGTACTCCGGAAAAATGTCTGCTAAAAAAAGGCTCGACCGACTCTCTTATCCACGGAACTACCGTCAAAACGCCCCAGACGCCGAATATAACGCTTGGTATGCCTGCAAGCATTTCAATAATAATTGTAAAAATTCCTCTTAAAAAAAGCGGACAGTATTCCTGTAAAAAAATTCCGGTGCCTAAACTTAAGGGAATGGCAAAAATTAAAGCGAGAAACGTAACTAAAAAAGTACCGGCAAGGAAAGTTAAAGCTCCGAATATTTCCGCGGGCGGATTCCATTCTTTTTTCCACAAAAAAGATATGCCGTACCTGATTATTGAAGGATAACTGTAATATAATATAACTATAACGGCTATTAAAAAAATTACTACTACGGCGAAAACAAACACCCATAGAATGAATTTAAAAAAATCGTCTTTATATTTTAAGTTAAACATTAAAGTATTATGCCAGTTTTATAGCGTATATTTTTTATTCAGGTTAGGTATAGATTAATTTTTTTAATTATAGCATATTATTTTTAATTTTTCTAAAAAAAATAACTCCCTTAAATTGCCGATAGAAACAGTTAGGAAAACATGAAAAGGTGCCAGATTTTATTTTCCGCAAACAACTTTCTATATTAACCGGCTATTCCGTATGCCGCAGGAGTGAATAAAATCTGACACCTTTTCTTATATAAAATACGGTGACAGAATTCAATTCCGTCACCGCCACTAATTGAATATTTATTTTACCTGCGCCAAAAGTTTCTTAACGTTAGGCAAAACTGATTTTGGAAGCGGAGCAAAGCCTGTCTTAACGGTATATTTTGCCGCCTGTCCCGGTCCAAGCGCCCAGTTTACTAAGTCTTTTATAGATTCGGTAGTAGAAGGATTCGGCTGTTTTTTCTTAATCATCCAGAATTCGAAATTTGAATCTGGATAGGCGTTCTTCGCCGAAACGTTCCAAACTATAGATTTATCAAAATCGGACGGAAAATCGCCCTGTTTTAAAGCGGAGTTAGCCGCCGCGGCTATGGTTTTAACGGAACCGATGACGTAATTGCCGGCTTTGTTTAACATTGCAGCGCTTGCAAGATGATATTCCAAAACCCAACCGAGACCGACGTAGCCTATTCCGCCGGGCGTACTTTTAACTGCCGCCACTACCGCATCGCTTCCAAGATAACCGCTTCCTACAGGCCAATCGGGAGAAAGGCTTCTTCCCACTTTCTTTGCCCATGCTTTAGAAGTATCCGTTAAAAGACTCGTAAAATCAAAAGTAGTTCCGCTTGCATCGGCTCTATGAACTACAAAAATATGTAAGTTCGGAAACTTATATTTAGGGTTTAATTTTTTAAATATTGGATTATCCCAGTTATTAATTTTGCCCATATAGATTTCTGCGACTAATTTAGGCGTCATTTTAAGATTTACGTTGTCCGGTATTCCTGGAATATTGTAGATAACCTGCGCATCGTCGAGAGCAACCGGAACGTTAATTAAATTCGGATACCTTTTTTTGAAAGCTTTAGTTAGATAAGCATCGGAAGCACCTATTGTAATGTTTCCGTCTGCCGCATTTGAAATTCCGAACCCGGAACCTGTACCGGCAACAGAAACCGTAACGTCAGGATGCAGTTTATGATACTTGACCGCCCATACCGAGTTTAAAGGGTACAGCATGGTAGATCCCGAAATAGTCAGCGTTCCCGCCGGCGTTTTTGAACTTGAGCCTGCCGCAGGGGCTTTCGATTTGGCGCATCCGGAAACAAGAAAAGACAATCCGACTACGGCCGAAACTGCCGCAACTCCTAACAGCATTTTTTTCTTACCGCTTTTGTTCATACATCTCCTCCATAATTAAATTTAAAATTTTGATTTGTCTTATCACGCAATTTATTGCTTTAATTATCATAACAGATTTTTATTACAATTTTATTACAATTATGTTAAATTTTTGTAACAATTCTTTTCACTTAAAAATATTATAGGTTTAGGAGGCATATTCTTATTTCGGAAAAAGTGCATGATTAACTAAATATCAGTAATTTAAGGGAATTTTTAAAAATTTAAATCCATTGCAGAATGTGATATAATATAAATTTAAATATATTCTACAATTATAATATTAACTATTGTATAAAAAGAGGTAAAATTATGAAATCTTTTACTATTTACAATCCTGTCAAAATACATTTTGGAGCAGGCATTATTTCCGAAGCAGGGAACATTGCCAAAAAATATTCCGATAAGGTATTAATAGTTACCGGAAAAAATTCGATGCAAAAAACCGGAACGTTAGATAAACTTGTTAAAATTTTAACAGATTCGGGAATAACCGTAACGGTTTATGACGGAATAACGCCTAATCCCACTATAACGGAAATAGACGAAGCAGCAAAAATAGCAAAGCAAAAGGGGATTGGTCTTATAATAGGTTTGGGAGGCGGAAGTCCGCTTGATTCGGCAAAAGCCATAGCAGTTGCCGCTAAGGGGAGTATACCTGTATGGGAATATCTAAAAACTCCGGCAAATGATGCTATTCCGGTTGTAACCGTAGTTTCAACTTCCGGAACGGGAAGCGAGGTAAACAGGTATTCGGTTATGACTAATACGGCGACGGGCGAAAAACCAGGTTTCGGTTATGAATGTATGTATCCCAAAGAAGCCATAATAGATCCTGAAATTACTTCGTCAATGCCTCCTAATGTTACGGCTGCAACAGGTTTTGACGTTTTTGTGCATATCTTGGAAGCTTTTACCGGAAAAGCAAAAAACGAGTTTTCATCGGCATATTGCATGCAGGCATTTTATCTTTTGAAAGACAATCTGCTTAAAGCTTATAGCGAGCCCGAAAATATTGAAGCAAGGGGAAATATGGCGCTTGCTTCTGCTCTTGCAGGACTTGCAATAGATATTTCCGGCGTCGGGATAATGCATGCAATGGAACATCCGGTATCCGGAAATTATCCAAATATAGCTCACGGAGCCGGGCTGGCAGTTCTGGCATTAGAATCGATGAAATATAATCTTGAAGTATGCAAAAGGGATTATATGCTGATAGCTCACCATTTTGGAATAAAAAGAGCCGGTAAAAGCGACGATGAATATGCAATGTCTTTGATAGAAAAAACAAAAGAGATACTCGCCGCCTTAAATCTTAACTTAAAACTTAAAGACTTAGGCGTCGAAAAAGACAAACTCCAAAAAATTGCAAAAGAGTCTTTTACTACCATGGGTTTTGCAATAGAAAACAATCCTGCGGAAATTGACGAGAAAGG
>JBMFVW010000010.1:0-52701 GCA_049965795.1 Candidatus Acidulodesulfobacterium sp. | reverse complement strand
GTATTATACCATAAAGCAGGAAAAAAGAAAAAATGGATAAATACTTTGTAAATACCACCCTTTTTAATAAAAATAAAAAAAATTTCGTATTTTTTTATATTCATCGCAAAACGTTTTTTCCTTGTTTCATACCAATTGCGGACGGCTATAAAAGCTTAATTAAGTCCCTTAAAAAGTGTTTGCATTATCTACGGCTTCCGCCATATCTTTATTGCTATATTTGAGATATATTAATATGCTTGTAATATTACTATGTCCTAAAAAATTTTTCATTAATAAATCAAATGCAAATAAAACAATATAATGATGGAAAAAGCTGTCAGGTTTGTTTATTTTCTTACTCACGGCTGCGTAAAACGCAGCCCGAGTTTTTGTTTATTTAATAGACAATGCAAAATATGAGGTATAATTCTTTTATATATGTTGCATTATATTTTATTTGCATTTATAATGAAATAATATATATATATATGAATAATGATATATATAAAATTATTATATTATTATACTATTACATTATTATAAAATTTAAATAAATTTAATTAAATGATTTAATAATTTAAATAAAAAGGAGCGGTTATGAAAAAAATACTTGTTATAGGGGGCGGTTTTGCGGGAGTCGAAGCCGCCATAAAGCTTAAAAAATATAATTTCGACGTTACTTTGATTTCGGATAGGGATTATATGTATATTTATCCGCTGTCGATCTGGATTCCCACGGGAGCTATAGATTTTAAGGATGCCATACTGCCGCTAAATAAATTAAGCGCAGTGCATAAATTTAATTTGATAATAGACTCCGCAGTTAAAATTTCTGCAAAAGAGAAAAAAGTCGAATGCAAAAACGGTTCTTACGATTTCGACTATCTCGTAATAGCCGTCGGTGCCGGAAAAGCAAAACCCGAAGGAATAGAAAATACTTATTCTATATGCGGAGCGCCTGAAGAATCGCTTAAAATAAAAGAAAAATTAGCCGAATTGATTAAAGCCGGAAAGGGCAGAATAGCCGTAGGAATAGGCGGAAACCCGAAAGATCCTTCCGCTATGAGAGGCGGACCTGCTTTCGAAGAGCTGTTTAATATAGATAACCTGCTTAGAGATAAAGGATTGCGCGATAATTTCGAATTAAATATTTTTGCTCCTATGGAAACGCCGGGCAAAAGGCTTGGAGACAAAGCTTATGCTCTCCTTGACCGTTTTTACGCAGATCTTAAAATCAACAAATATTTCGGCAAAAAAATAAAAAGATTCGAAGCAGGCGCAGTCGTGTTCGAAGACGATTCAAAGCTTGAAAGCGACCTTATTATTTTTGTTCCCGCAGGGGGCAAGCACGAAATATTCGATAATTCCGAACTGCCGCTTACCGAAGCCGGATTTATAAAAACAGACGACTATTTAATGGTAGAGGGTTTAGAAAATATTTACGCAATAGGCGATTCTGCCAGTCTTGACGGACCTCCTTTTAGGGGAAAGCAGGGGCATGTAGCCGAGATGATGGCAGGTATTGCAGCTTATAATATAAACGCAAAAGAAACAGGAACCAATAATTATAAAGGATATAAAGAACACGTGCATATATTGTGTGTAATGGACAACGGCAAAGGCGCCGTTTACGTAAAAAGAGATACGAACAAAGAAACTGTAATTGCGCTGCCGGTCGTCGGGCATATGCTTAAGAAATTTTGGGGCTGGTATTATAAGAATTCAAAATTAAAAAGATTTCCAAGGATACCGGGGTTTTAAAATAGGACATAATTAATAAAAATAAAACAATGATATGATATATAGATATATTGTTCAATTTATATTGTGCTTATAATTATAGGCATATATAGAGAATAATAAATTGTAAATTATAATAAAATATAGGTTTATGTGATATTTTGAGCATAAAATCAATAAAATAAAACGTTGTTTTTAAAACTTATTTTTTTTCTTGACACGTAATCTTCATAGTAGTATTATAAAAAAATCGAAAAGATATTCATGCCTTGTAAAAAAAACAAAATTAACTTTGGAGGTTAAGAATTATGCGTACAACGCGTTTGTTTAAAATGCTGGCGTTAAGCTTGGCACTGGTTTTTGCTTTAACGGCTTCAATGTCCGTTTCTTCTTTTGCTCTCGGCATTAAGGGAGTTTATCCGCCGTGGTGCAAAAACGGAGACCCGTCGGTTCATCAGGGTTATATTTTCAATGCTAAAACCGTAGATAACAATCCTGATTATCATGGAAATATTACGGCTGCAATTTTGCATCCCAAATCAAGTTTGACGCTGTATATCGGCGGCAACATTTTTTTTGTTCTGCCTCACCTTGTAAAAGCGTTTATGAAAAAGTATCCTAATGTTAAACACGTTTTTTATATTACTATTCCTCCCGGAATTTTAATCAGAATGTGGAAGCATAACGATACAATTACCTTGGGCAATTTAACTATGCGCGTCGTTCCCGACGTATATATGGCAGGAGCTAAAAAACTTCAATATACCAATAAAATAGGCATGACGGAAGGTCCTATAGTAACTTATGTTACAAACGACCTTGAAATAATGACTTATAAAGGGAACCCGTTCCATATAACCGGCTTAAAAAGTTTCATGAATCCTAAAATTACTTTATCTATGCCTAATCCTGCATGGGAAGGAATAGCAAAACAGATTAAAGCTTCGCTTGTTAAAGCAGGCGGTAAAAAATTAGAGCAGGCTGTTTATAATTACGGGGTTAAATCGGGCAGAGTATTCTTGACCCATATTCATCATCGTCAGACGCCTATGAGGATTATGGAAAAAAAATCGGATGCCGGCGTTAACTGGTACTCCGAAGTTAAATTTCAGGAAATGATAGGCAATCCAATAACCGGAGTTAAAATACCTGCAAGCCAGAATACAACAGCTCTTTACGGCGCTGCAATGACGAAAGGCGCTCCAAATGCAACCGCCGCTAAAGAATGGCTTAACTTCTTAAAAACAAAAACATCTCTTAAAATATTTGAACGTTACGGTTTTAAAGCTCCAAAAAATAATTTTAAAAATACTTATTAATTAATGTTAACGATTTAAAATATTTGTCCTTTACCGCTTACGTATTTTTAAAAGACGGTAAAGGACAAATTGCTTGCTTAGTTTCATAAATATTAAAAAACTAGGAGAAAAGAAAATTATGGCAAACGATAATATTAATATGCAGGAAGAGAGTCTCATATACCGCTATCTCGGTTATGCCGCAATTCCGTTAAGATTAGTTTTAGGATGGATGTTTTTTTCTGCGGCTTGGAGAAGAGTGGTTCTTGCAAGCGGAAAACTTCAGCCAAATTCGCCTTTATGGGTAGGGCACAAGTTTAATACATTCCTTCCCCATGCAAGCAATTTCATGGGCGTTGGAAATTTAATACATCTTTTAATCCTGCATCCTCAGGCATTGGCGGTATTTCTAAACGTATTTACCGTAATTGAATTATTAGTAGGCCTGTCTTTGATATTCGGTCTGTTTTCGAGACTCGGCGGTTTAGGTGCGGTTGCACTGGCTTTCGGGATACTATTCGGCTCCGGATGGCTGGGAGCCACTTGTCTTGACGAATGGCAGGTAGGTTCCGTAGAAATGACCATAGGACTGCTTGTTCTTTTTGCGGGAAGCACATGGTCGTTAGACGATTTAGTAAGAAGCAAATGGCCTAATGCTGCAAATTCTTTTGTTTATAGACTTATAGGCAACGGACCTTTGTGGGGTAAAGGTATAAAAAAATGGAACGCTGTATTTGCAGTGTTTGCTATTTTGGTAACTATGGGAACTAACCAAATGTTTCAAGGCGGAGTATGGGGAAATTTGCATAATTTTGGTAAAAAATTAGCAGTATCTGTTTCCGGCGCAAATATATCCGGCAATAACTTAAAATTTGTAGTTTACAGAACAGGCGGCAGCGGAGCAGCTTTTGCATATATTATTAAAATGCAGGTTAATAACTCCGCAGGCAAGTCTGTTTATATGCTTAATCAAAAAGCTATAGAAAAATTACCCGTTACGGATATTCATAACAGATATATAAACAGAGCTTTCATCAATAAATACAGCATGGTGATGCAGCTTGGCGCAAAAGCCGATATTAATTTACCGCTTGGAGAAAAAACTTTAAAATCTTTAAAACCCGGAAATTACAAACTTATTCTGACCGATATAAGCGGCCAGAAGTTTTCTGAAAATTTTAGCTATAAAGGATAATAGTCGGCAGTTAATTTTAACGTAATTTAATTTAAAAGGAGAAAAAAGAATGAAAAGTAGAAGAATTAGAACATTTTTAAGCATCTTTGTTTTAGTTTTTTCGGCAATGGTTTTTACCTTAACGTCTAACGCTTTTGCGGGGTGGAGAGGTACTGCTCCGGTCACGCATCCGTCAGGCTGGTACGGCTGGCACAACATAAAAGGAGTCAGGAAATATTATCCAAATTTATCGATATCGCCTAAATTTACTATGGGCGCTCCTTATGTTCCCGGAAAAATTTATCATGCGATATACGTAATAAGCGCAAATAATAAAATAAAAATGAATAAAATTATCGATAATATCCACAATGCTTTAAACGATCCGAGACTTAAAGGACATATTAAAATTGAACTTCAGGCTTTCAGCGCCGGAACGCATCTTTATTTTAAAGGAAACGGACGCGAAAAGGCTTTGCTTCAGCTTAAAAAAATGGGAGTAGAACTTGTTCAGTGCGCAAACAGCCTTTATGAGCTTCATATCCCAGTTTCAAAGCTTTATTCTTTCATAAAAATCGTTCCTTCCGCACAGGGAGAAATTATTTTAAGGGAATCTGAGGGATATGCTTATTTAAAACCATAATTTTTTTACGATAAATAAAGTTTCAGATGCTTAAGCCCGCAATTTAACTTGTTTAAATTGCGGGCTTTTTGTCGTAACGGATTTATTTATCTAATTTGAGACGGGGACAGAATTGAATTCTGTCCCCGTATTTAGGTAATCTGACACTTTTCATTATCGGCAAATTTGGGAAGGTAAAATAAACTTGATTTTTTTTGATTTATTTATAATAATTGTAAGAACGGATAATTAGTTTACGGCGGCATATTTTAATATAATTTTTTTTTTAAGCATAAATTTGAAGCATAAAACAGCAATGCAAATTTAGAGGTATAATAATTATAATTATGAATAATTCGGAAATCAAGAAAACGCCGTTATACGGCGAACATGCCAAAATTGGAGCAAAAATTGTAGAATTTGCAGGCTTTTACATGCCGCTTTACTATAAAAGTATAATCGACGAGCATTTAAACGTCCGAAAAAATTCGGGCATTTTCGATATAAGCCATATGGGAGAAATAACTATAAAAGGCAGAGACGCTTCGGCTTTCGTTGATTATGTCTTTACGGCGGATGTTTCGAAAATCGGACGCGGAGAGATAGTATATTCGTTAATTCTTAACGAAAAAGGCGGAATTATCGACGACGTTACCGTTTTTAAATTTTCCGACGACGAATATATGGCGGTCGTGAATGCGGCAAATACGCAGAAAGATTTTGCTTGGATTCATCACGTGCAGAGCGATTTTCAAAAAAAAGGCAAAGACGTCACTACGCAAAATATAAGCGATGAAACTGGGCTTCTTTCGGTACAGGGACCAAAATCGAGGGATTTGATATATCCTCTGATAAGCGATGCCGTTAAAACCGGAAAATGCGGATTATTCGATTTTAAATTTCAGCCTAAAAATATTAAAGATTTAAAACATTTTGAATTCGGCTGCGCTATGTTTAAAGATATAAACGTAGAAGCGATGATATCCAGAAGCGGATATACGGGAGAGTTCGGGTTTGAAATATTCGTACCTGCTGATAAAACCGTTGTTTTATGGAATTATCTTCTGCAGAATTCCAACCTGTCCAATCTTCTTCCGGTAGGTCTGGGTGCAAGAGATACGTTAAGGTTTGAAGCGGCTCTTCCCCTTTACGGACACGAGCTGGACGAAACTATTAATCCTTATGACGCCGGACTCGAAAAGTATCTTTCGGATACAAAAGATTTTATAGGAAAAGACGCTCTAAAAAATATTAAAAACAAAGAAAAAAGATTGATTTTCTTTAAACTTTCCGGCAAACAGATACCGAGACATTCACAGAGAATACTAGACGAAAATCTTAAGCCTATAGGCTGCATCGCAAGCGGAACATACAGTCCTTCAAACAAATTTCCCATAGGAAGCGCTTATATTTCGGACGCCGGCGTAAATCTTTCATATTTGAAAAATTTTTTCATAGATATCAGGGGAAATTTTGAAAAAGCCGAAGTGGTATCTCCGCCTTTCCATAAAAATCTCAAAACGGGCAATTAAAAACAAAAGTAATTAAAAATAAAAAAAAGCAAGAGCAAAATTATAATAATATAATCGGCAATTTTACTATAAAATATCATATTAAATTAAGGGGTTAAAAATGATTAAAAGCGGGTCGTTTTATTTCTCTAAATCGCATGAATGGTTAAGCAAAGATTCTAATAATAAATATCGCATAGGTATTTCAGATTTTGCCCAGTCTGAACTCGGCGACGTTGTTTATATTTCTCTGCCCGAAACCGGAAAAACTTATAAAAAAGACGCAAAAATAGGCGAAATAGAATCGGTTAAATCCGTTTCGGAAATTTATGCTCCGGTTGACCTTAAAATACTGTCCGTAAATTCAAAATTAAACGATACTCCGGAGCTTATTAATCAGGATCCTAAAGGAGCGGGTTTTATAGCGGAAGCTGAGATATCTAACGAATCTGACGTAGAAGGATTAATGGACGAAAATAAATATAAGGCTTTTGCGGAATCTTCCCACCATGAATAATTTCCGCTACTTTCCCAATTCAAAAAAAGATATTGCAAAATTATACCGCTTTCTGGGTATTAAAGACAAAAAAGAACTTTTCAAAAAGATACTGGGAGACATTCCTCTAATCGGCGGCGGCGATTTGTCCGATATACTTCCCGACGGCATAGATGAAAATGCTTTATGGCGGCTATTTTCGAATATCGACTCAGACGTTCCTTCAATAAATAAAACTGCAGTTTTTTCCGGCGGAGGAATTTACAATCATTTTGTTCCGTCGGTTATAGACAGCCTTCTATCGAGGTCGGAATTTTATACTCCTTATACGCCTTATCAGCCCGAAGTAAGCCAGGGCACTCTTTTTGCGCTTTTTGAGTTTCAGTCTTTCATTGCCGAAATAATAAGCATGGACGCAGTAAACGCATCAATGTACGACGGTGCGGAAAGCCTTGCGGAAGCTGTATTAATGGCTTTAAGGCTGTCGTCGGCAAACAGCGGTATGCCGGCAAATCATAAAGACGACACCGTATTGGTTTCCGAAGGAATAAATCCGAGTTATTATTCCGTAATTAAAACTTTTACGGGCGGCACGGGCTTAAAAATAGAAAAAATAAAATTAAACGCCGAAACCGGACGGACGGATATATCGGAGTTAAAACAAAAGCTTTCAAACGGAAACGGCAGAGTGCCGGCAGTCGTTATTCAGCAGCCGAACTATTACGGAGTAATTGAAGATTTGGAATCCCTCGAAAAAATTATACATTCCGGCTGCGATTCTAAGAGTTTTATAGTTTCGTCTACGGAACCTTACAGTTTCGGCATAATTAATCCCCCGGGATTTTATAACGCCGATATTTTTGCGGGAGAAGGGAATTCATTCGGGAACTATATGAATTTCGGCGGACCGCTTTTAGGTCTTTTTGCGGCAAAAAAAGAATACGTCAGGCAGATGCCCGGGAGAATAGTCGGAAAAACTAAAGACGGAAAGAATAAAGACGCTTACGCCTTTATTCTTTCGACGAGGGAACAGCATATAAGAAGAGGGGCGGCAACGTCAAATATTTGCACCAACAGTTCTTTAAACGCCGTCAGGGCGGCTATATATCTTTCCCTATGTTCTAAAAGCGGCTTTAAAGACATAGCTTTGTTAAATCTTAAACTTGCCCATATATTAAGGGATAAATTATTAGAAACCGGCTTATTCGAACCGCTTTACGGCGGAGATTTTTTTAACGAATTTTCCCTTAAATTTAAAACTAACCCAAATAAACATAATAATAAAACGACCGCACCGGAATTTATAGAAAAAATGGCGGCAAGAGATATTGTAGCCGGTATAGCGCTTTCCGATAATGCCGTTTTAATATCCGCAACGGAAAATATCCGTTTAAGCGATATAGAAAAATACGCAAAAAATGCAAAAGAGGTTTTGAATGGCTAAATTTCCGGGAATAAAAGGTATCTTTTTCGACGAAGATCCATTGATAGATCAAAGTTCTAAAGGAGCAAGCGGTATCGGAATACCGGATTGCGGCTTAAAAAAAACCGATCTGAGAAAAGACGCAAGCGCATATATAGATTCTAAACATATAAGAAAAAATCTTCCCGGGCTTCCCGAAGTATCCGAACCTGCCGTAGTAAGGCATTTTACCAGACTGTCGAGCTGGAATATGTGCGTCGATACGGTTTTTTACCCGCTCGGTTCCTGCACCATGAAGTATAATCCAAAAATCAACGAAAAAATAGCGTCCCTCGAAAATATCAAGAACCTTCATCCTTTGACGCCGGCAAATTTAATTCAGCCGGTTTTAAAAATAGTCGACGAATTTAATAATATTTTATGCGGACTTACGGGGCTTGCGGAATTCAGTTTTGCACCGCAGGCAGGCGCTGCAGGCGAGTTTGCGGGACTTAAAGTTATTAAAAAATATTTCGAATTAAACGGGGAAAACAGAAAAATTATATTGGTTCCCGATAGTTCCCACGGAACTAACCCTGCAAGTTCGGTTCTTGCCGGATTTACCCCGATAGAAATTAAAACCGGAAAAGCCGGAACGCTCGATGCCGAAGAATTGAAAAAGTTTATTTCAAAAGACGTCGCAGGAATTATGATAACAAATCCGAATACTTTCGGGGTTTTTGAAAAAGATATAAAAAAAATCGCCGAAATTATGCATAAAAACGGTTCGTTTGTTTATATGGACGGCGCAAACTTTAACGCTTTTCTCGGAAATGTAAAAGTTTCCGATATGGGAATAGATTTAATTCAGCTTAATCTTCATAAAACTTTTTCCACTCCGCACGGAGGAGGCGGACCGGGAAGCGGAGCGCTCGGCGTAGTCGAATCGTTGAGGGAATTTCTTCCTGTTCCTTACGTTAAGAAAACCGCCGGTTCTAATATCGCCGGTATTAATATCGGGAAAAAAACCTCTAATGCCGACAAAAATTTTAAGAGCATAAATTTTGTTTACGAACTGTCCGAAGACAGGAAGAACCCGATAGGAAAAATGACGCCTTTTTTATGCAATTTTGCCGTGTTAATAAGGGCATACGCCTATCTTCTTTCCTTAGGACGGGATAATATAGCTTCAGTGAGCGAAATTGCCGTGCTTAACGCAAACTACGTCAAGAAAAAACTCGGCAAAATACTGCCTGGTTCCGACCCTTTCGAAGAAGGGACATGTATGCACGAATGCGTTTTCAGCGACAAATCAATCGAAGAAAGCGGAATATCTACCATGGAACTTGCTAAACTGCTGATAGATTACGGATTTCATCCCCCGACGGTTTATTTTCCGAAAAATATACACGGGGCGATTATGATAGAACCTACCGAAACCGAATCGGTAAGAACTTTGGACAATTTTATAAAAGCGGTAAAAGAGATAAAATTGAAGACTAAAAAGTCTAAAGCGGCTAAGTCGCCTCAAAAAACAAAAGTCGGCAGGGTCAACGAGGTTCTCGCAAATAAACGGCCTGTTTTCAAATACTGATATATTGATAAATTTAGTATCCGTTCAATTTGTTTTCCGCTGCTTTAATTTATGGTATAATTTAATAAAACCATATCGTAAAAAAAGCATAAAAGCATTAAAAATATAATGCCTGAATGTTATGCATAGTTTAATTTTTTCGAGGTAAATCTATATGAACGTAAATTTTAAAGAAGTTGCCTTTGAAGCCGCCGACGGCGGCAATATATACGGTTCCTTGTTCGGTTCTTATCCCGATATAGCAATTCTTGCCCACGGCAGAGTTTTTAATAAAGAAAGCTATTACGACCTGTGCGACGTTTTGTTGAAGAATAAAATATCGTCCCTGACTTTTGATTTCAGGGGATACGGAAATTCAAAAGAAGGAAGCGCCGGTTTAAACGCATACGGCGAAGACATTATAGGAGCGGTTAAGTTCGCGCAGGGGTTGGATTTCGTGAAAAATATTACTTTGTTGGGTTCGAGCATGGGAGGCGCGGCGGTTTTAAACGCATCTAAACTTTATAAGCCTTCGGAAATAAAATCTGTAATAGCTTTATCGCCTGTGTATGCAGAGGGAGTGGATTTTATAGACGTGCCGATACACTACATAGGCTCCGAAGAAGAAAAGTTTGCAGACGGCATTAAAAAAATGTATGCTATGACTAAATCTCCCAAGACTATTCATTTTTTTAAAGGCTCGGCGCATGCGCAGAATATTTTTGCGACGGAAGCCAAAGAAGAACTAATTTCTTTAATAATTTCCTACATTAAAGACGGAAATCCAAACGCGGGAAAAGCCTAAACTGCAAACTAAGCCAAACCGATAAATTATGCCCGCTATTATTTTCGTTTTTTTAGTTATATTATTGCAAAGGGCTAATACCAACCTGATACAGTCTATTAATCCGCTGTTCGTAAGGTATGTTCTAGGCAAAAATCTTTTTTACGTCGGAATTACTACCGCAGTTTATGCCGTAAGCACTCTTGCGGTCAGATATCTTATCAGCATACGAATAAAGCCTCAAGCCGTTTCAAAGTTCGTTATAATCGGACTTTTATTATTTTCGGCGGCAATACTCGGATATTTTTTTTCGGCGGATTATGCCGAATTTTTAATATTTGTCGTAATATCCGGTTTTGCGACGGCGATAATAATGCCGTTTCTTCTGTCTTTAGTTCATTTAGTTTCGGAAAAATCCGCAATAGAAAAAAATCTCACGATATATTCTTTAATGCTGAGCCTTGCGCTTGTTTTCGGGCCCCTTTTAAGTTCAGCGCTTCTTGCCGTTCTGCCTATACGCTGGATATATATTATGCTGAGCATTTTCGGCATAACGGCGTTTTTCTTTGCGCTGAAAATTCATTTAAAAAGCAAAAGTTTAATCAAAGATAAACTAAAAGAGAAACATAACGTTCAAGATTTAGACAAAAAGGGTTCTGTTTCTTTATTATTTAAAAACCGCGGATTTCTGGAAGTAATTTTCTATAACACTTCGTTCAGTATAGCCTTTGCTTCGGTAGTAGCCCTCGGCGGAGTATTTGCAAGAGATAATTTTCATCTGAAATATTTTGAAATAACCCTTTTGTTTTCCCTCTTTTTTATTTCGTCGCTTATTACGAGGCTGATTCTTCTTTATTCCACAAAAAAAGGGATTATTAAGAATAAAACCAAAATCCTGAATATTTCCATATTGGTATCCGTCCTTTCTTTCGCCTTGATGGTATTTTCAAAAAATATCGGTTTTTACGCATTCGGGCTGATAATATTCGGAATACCCCATGCTCTAATTTTCCCCATAGGCACTATGAGGATATCCGAAACCGTCGATATGAAAGATATGGTTGCCGCCAATACGATATACCAGTCAAATTTCGACTTGGGCGGCATAATAGGGCCGTTTTTTCTTTCCTATATAGCGGGCATTTATTCTATAAGGTTTGTTTTCGGAATAATAACCGTTTTTCTTATAGCGGTGTTTGCAGCAGGCAAATATATAATGAGCAAATCTAAATATGAATGAAAATATATTAAAAAAAATAAATTATTTTGCATTTTTTACGAAAATTATATAAAATAATTTAATTTTTAATATATAGTTAATTTAGAATTTAGTTTGTTAAATTGTTATACGGTGCTAATTAAAAATGGAAGAATTAAAAAAACTTAGAAAAGAGATAGATGCTATCGACAGGCAGTTAGTCGAACTTCTTAATGCAAGAGGAAGAATTGCCCTTAAAGTAGGGCATGTTAAGTCGTCCAACAACAAGGCATACTACAATCCGTCAAGGGAAGGAGAGGTTTACAGAAACGTAATAAGCTATAACGAAGGACCTTTAAAAGACGAGCATCTTCAAAGTATTTTCAGGGAGATTATGTCCGCCTGCATAACCGTTCAGTCAGGAATAAGAATAAGCTATTTCGGTCCCGAAGGAACGTTTACGCATCTTGCAGCCATAAAAAGATTCGGGACTTCAAGGATGTTAATGCCCGTAAAAACAATTCCGGAAGTCTTCAATTCCGTTTCTAAAGGACTGTCCGAATACGGCGTCGTTCCGGTGGAAAACACCATAGAAGGAATGGTGAACGCAACTTTCGATATGTTCGTAAATTCGGACGTTACAATAATAGGCGAAGAAGTTATTCCTATAAGCCATTTTCTTTTTTCAAAAGAAGACGATATTAAAAATATTAAAAAAATATATTCGCATCCTCAGGCTTTCGGACAGTGCAGAAATTTTCTGGAAGAAAATTTTAAAAACGCAGAGCTTATAGACGCTTTTTCGACGGCAGACGCCTGCATTATGGCGTTTAACGAAAAAGGCGCGGCGGCTATAGCTTCGGAAGCAGCCGGCAGAATTTACGGCTTAAATGTTCTTTTGCCGCATATAGAAGATTTCAGCAATAATTTTACAAGATTTTTAATTATTTCAAACGGCGAGAAAACATATAAAACAGGCAGAGATAAAACCTCTATTTTATTTTCTATAAAAAATTCGGTCGGAGCTCTTTTCAAAATATTGAAGCCCTTTTACGAAAACGAAATCAACATTACTAAAATAGAATCGAGGCCGTCTAAAAAATACAACTGGGATTATCTGTTTTTTATAGACGTAACATGTCACGAATCCGACGAAAAATTGGAAAAAGCTTTAAAATCCATAGAGGAATATACTATATTCGTTAAAATTCTCGGTTCATACGAATCTGCCGCAAAAAATATATAAATATGCCTAATAAATTAAAAGAAAATTTAGAAAACAGCGTTTTCGTATATACGTCCGAGTTATCGCCCGAAAGGGGCGCAGACCTTACAAAAATGAAATCGACTTACGATTTATTGAAGAATGAGGTTGCGGCATTCAATATTACCGATAATCAGGGCGCAAACATGAAAATGTCTTCATTAGCCGGTTCCATTTATATAAAACAGAACGGCGGAGAGCCTATTTTCCAGCAGACCTGCAGGGACAGAAACCGCATGGCTTTAGAATCCGACCTTCTCGGAGCCGCCGCATTCGGCGTGCGTAACGTTCTTGCCTTAACCGGCGATTATATTTCGTTCGGGGACCATAAACATGCAAAAGCCGTTTACGATATCGATTCCGTTAATTTAATAGAAATAGTAAAGGGTCTTAACGCCGGAACAGATATGAACGGAAATAAACTTAACGGTCATACCGATTTTTACATAGGGGCTGCCGTCAATCCCGAATCCGTGCCGTTAGAACCCCAGCTTATAAAATTTGAAAAAAAAATTAATGCAGGATGCGATTTTTTTCAGACTCAGGCTGTTTTCGACGCAAACAAATTTGAAAAATTTTACGATTTCTACAAAAATTTTAAAAACATAAAAATTATCGCAGGAATTTACATACTCAAATCGGCTAAAACCGCCCGCTATATGAATAAATTTATTCCCGGAATTTATATTACCGACCAGATTATAAACGAGCTGGAAAACGCCGCCGACCCGCTGCAAAAAGGTATAGAAATTGCCGCAAGAACCGCAAAAGAACTTAAGCCTTTAGTTCACGGAATACACATAATGGCATACGGCATCGAAGATAAAATACCGCTTTTTTTACGGAATATGCTTGACATTTAGGGTTTAAAAAGTGTATAATTTTTAAAACGTCGATATAAAAATTTAAAAAAGGAAAAAATATATTATGATGAAAGAAATCAGAATACACGGCAGAGGCGGTCAGGGTTCGGTTACTATGGCGTCGATACTCGCCCTCAGTTTTTTCGACGACGGAAATTACTGTCAGGCATTTCCTTCTTTCGGTTCCGAAAGAACCGGCGCTCCGGTCCAGGCATTCGCAAGGTTTTCGGATAAGCCTATCAGAACGAGACACCAGATATACGAGCCTGATTTCGTTATAGTCCAGGATATAACGCTTCTTAAATCCGTTCCTGTTTACAAAGGCATCAAAGACACCGGCAAAATTCTTATAAATTCGGAAGCGCCGGCAAAAGACGTCATAAACGAACTCGGCGGAATTAAAGAAGATACCGTAGTAATGTTCCCGGCATTAAAAATAGCCATGAAGATTTTAAATAAGCCTATCGTTAATACGACTTTACTCGGCGCATTTTCCGCATTGAGCGGCGTAGTTTCTATAGACTCGGTAAAAAAAGAGATAGAAAACAGATTCGGTTCAAAATTAGGCAAGCTGAATGCCGAAGCAGCGCAGACGGCTTATAATTATATAAAAGGAGATAAAAGTGGATTTTAAGGTCGGAATAATTTCTATGCCGGGCGCGGCTCTTTCCAACAAAACAGGTTCCTTTGCCAACGAAACTCCGGTATTCAAACATAAAACCTGTACCGGATGCAATCTCTGCATTTATTTCTGTCCCGAAGGCGTTATTTACGGCGATAAAAAAACTAAAATTTACGATTTCGATCCTGATTACTGCAAAGGATGCGGAATATGCGCGGAAGAATGTCCTGTGGACGATATAGAAATGGTGCTGGTAGAAAAATAATTTTTAAAGTTGACGCTAATAAATAAACTTAAACGGTGGATATAATATGAAACAGGTTTTAGAAGGTTCAATGGCTATAGCAGACGGGGTCAGGATGGCGGAACCGCATGTTATCTCGGCTTATCCGATTACTCCGCAGACCCACATAGTCGAACATCTTTCTCAAATGGTTGCAGACGGTGATTTAAAAGCGGAATTTATTATGGTTGAAAGCGAACATTCCGCCGCTTCCGTAGTCCTCGGCGCAAGCGCATGCGGAGTAAGGACATATACCGCTACGGCGGCGCAGGGTTTGCTGTATATGGAAGAAGTAATTTATAATATTGCAGGCATGAGGCTTCCGGTCGTTATGACTTTAGCTAACAGAGCAATTTCGGCTCCTATAAACATCTGGAACGATATGCAGGATGCCATGGCTATAAGAGATACCGGCGCTATAATGCTTGTTGCAGAGAATAATCAGGAAGCATACGACATGCATATTCAGGCTTTTAAAATTGCGGAAAACAGGGATGTTATGCTTCCGGTAATCGTAAACGTGGACGGATTCGTATTAACCCACACTTTCGAAGTAGTAGAAACTATAGACAGTATAGACAAGGTCAGAGAATATCTTCCGCCTATAAATATGGAATATAAATTAGACGTCGAAAATCCATATTCTTTCGGCACGCTCGGCGAGCCGTCGGTTTATATGGAATCAAGATACAATATGTATAATGCGATGAAATATTCCGCAAAGACGATAATAGACGCCGCAAAAGAATTTAGCGATATGTTCGGCAGATTTTACGGAGGATTGACTGATACGTACAAAATGGACGACGCTCAGACCGTAATAGTCGCCATGGGTTCTGTTCTAGGCACAATAAAAGACGTAGTGGACGAATTAAGGGAATCGGGGAAAAAGATCGGCGTTCTTAAAGTCCGTTCATTCAGACCGTTTCCGGAAGAAGAAATCGTCAATGCCCTCAAAAACGTTAAAAACGCTATAGTAATAGAAAAGGCGATTTGTCCGGGCAAAGGAGGAATTCTTTCCGTAGAAATAAGAGATTCGCTGTTTAAGCATAAAATTAATACGGTAAACGTAAACGGATACACGATAGGTCTCGGCGGCAGGGATATTACACCCAAAAACATAAGAGATCTAGTCGAAAGAGCCGAAAAAGAAGAAAACGTGGACGGCGAATTTATAGGACTGTCTCAGTAGTATCTATAAGAGTCCTTAAGTTGCGACTGCGGTATGAGGAAAAATAAAATAAAACTAAAAATAGGAATATAAAACCATGCTGACGAAAGAAGAAACTCATAACGAACTTTTTACCATGGGTCATACGGGCTGTTCGGGATGCGCCCAGTCTATGAGCGTAAAGCTTATAATGGAAATTCTCGGCAAAAATACGATAGCGACCAGCGCTACGGGATGCCTTGAGGTCTTTTCGACCCGCTGGCCGGAATCTTCATGGAAAATTCCGTGGATACATTCTTTGTTTGAAAATTCGGCAGCGGTGGCATCGGGAGTTGAAGCAGCGCTCAAATATATGGGCAAAAAAGACGGAATTACGGTTATTGCCCAGGGCGGAGACGGCGGCACGGCGGATATCGGACTTCAGGCTTTAAGCGGAATGTTTGAAAGAAATCACGACGTTTTGTATATATGCTACGATAACGGCGCATATATGAATACCGGTTACCAGAGAAGCGGCTTAACGCCTTTCGATGCATATACGACGACAAGCCCTTCGGGCAAGGAATCTTTCGGGAATAACAGGCCTAAAAAATATATGCCTGAAATTGCAATGGCTCACAGAATTCCGTACACTGCAGTTTCGTCTGCCGGTTATCCTATGGACCTTCAAAAAAAGGTAAAAAAAGCCATGACTATAAAGGGCGCAAAATATTTGCAGGTTGACGTTCCGTGCGTTCCGGGCTGGAAATACGAACCGAAATATTCGGTAAAACTTGCGCAGCTTGCGGTTCAGACCGGTCTTTATCCGCTATTCGAAGCGGAATACGATAAAATAATTTCCGTAAAAAAAATAAGCAAGAAAGTTCCAGTAGAGGAATATCTTAAACTGCAGGGAAGATTTAAACATTTGTTTAAAGACGAAGCCGGCAGGGCAGAAATTGAAAAAATTCAAAAAATGGCCGACGAAAATATCGAGCGTTATGGATTAATGTAATGGTTTCCGATAATTCCGATATCCAAAAAAAGATAATCGACGGAAGGCTTATTGCAAAAAATATAGAATCTTCCATATCGGAAAAAGTAATCAAGTTAAAGAAAAGCGGTATAGTTCCTGCTATCGCGGTTATATTGGTCGGAGATAATCCGGCTTCCGAAGTTTACGTCAGAAATAAAGATCTTGCGGCTAAAAGATGCGGAATATTATCTAAAAAAGATATTTACTCCGCATCTTTAACCGAGAAAGAGCTTTTAAACAAAATCGAAGAATTAAATAACGATACTTTAATTCACGGTATTCTGGTTCAGCTGCCGCTCCCCTCCCATATAAATGAAAAAAAAATAATGGAAGCCATTAATCCGTCTAAAGACGTCGACGGATTTCATCCTTTAAACGTAGGCAAAATTTTCACCGAAAACGCCGATTTTTATCCATGCACCCCTTACGGCATATTAAAAATGCTGGATTTTTACGATATTTCGGTAAAAGGAAAAAACTGCGTCGTAATAGGACAGAGTAACATTGTCGGAAAGCCGCTATCTATTATGCTTATGAACAGACACGCAACCGTTTCTTCTTTAAATATTTTTACTAAAGACGTAAGATCTATAGCTTCAAAAGCCGATGTTTTAATATCGGCTACCGGTAAGGCGCATCTTATAGACGAAGAATACGTAAAAGAAGGCGCGGTAGTAATAGATGTCGGTATTTCAAATATAAACGGAAAACTTTGCGGAGACGTAAATTTTGAACAGGTTATAAATAAAGTTTCTAAAATAACGCCGGTTCCCGGAGGCGTAGGGCCTTTGACGGTCGCTATCTTAATGGAAAATACGTTAAAATCGGCTTCTATGAAATCAGGAATTGATATAAAACATTAATCCGGCAACTTTTCCGGCGGAATACAAAAAATAACTTATGATTGTATCTAAACAAAAAAATTTAGACGATATATTAAAAAAAATAAGAGGCTCCGTTTTTATTTTCGGCTGCGGTATATGTTCGGATACTTCCAGAACGGGAGGACCGAAAGAAGTTGAAGCCATGAAGGAAATTTTAACCGCACGAAATATTGCCGTTGAAGGGACATACGTAATAGACGCAATGTGCCATATCCAGAAAGTAAGAAAAGCGGTAAGAGACAATAAAGACGGTTTATCTAAAGCGCAGTCAGTCTTAGTTCTTTCATGCGGCAGCGGAGTGCAGTCCGCCGTATCGGCTCTGCCTGAAAATATAAAAGTCGTTTCCGGCGTGGACACTATGTTTCTGGGGAATATCGAAAACCTGTCGTCTCTTAAAGAGATGTGTTCTTTATGCGGCAGCTGCGTGCTTAACGAAACCGGCGGAATATGTCCCGTGACCCTCTGTCCCAAAGGATTGCTTAACGGACCTTGCGGAGGTATGAAAAATTATAAATGCGAAATCGACGAAAATATGGATTGCGCCTGGGTCAGAATATACGAAAGGTCGATAGTTCAAAACACGCTCGAAGATATCAAAAAAACGGCAAAACCGAAAGACTATTCGGTTAAAAAACCCGCCGCCGCTCTTAAATTTACCGGTTCGCATAAATAATATAAAGATAAATAATATATATAAAATAAAATGAACGGAATTTTTTATGAAAAATTTTAACGTAAAAGCGCCGGATTATATTTATAAAATCAATCCTTATATTCCGGGAAAACCCATAGAAGAAGTAGAAAGAGAAAAAGGGATTAAAAATATAGTCAAACTTGCGTCAAACGAAAACCCGCTCGGACCTTCCCCTTCGGCTTTAAAAGCAATTAAATCCGCGCTTAAAAACTTAAACAGATATCCGGACGGTTCCGGTTTTTATTTAAAACAGGAATTAGTTAAATTTTTTTCTAACGGCGGCGGCAAGCTTGCTTCCGAAAATTTCATACTCGGAAACGGTTCCAACGAACTTATAGATATTGCGGTCAGAACGTTTTGCGAAAGAGACGAAAACATAGTGTCTCCTTTTCCCTCTTTCGTAGCATATTATCTTGCGGGCGAACAGCTTGGAATAAAATTAAAAATAAGCAGACTAAAAGATTATGCTCTCGATTTGGACGATATGCATAAATTGATAGACTCTAAAACAAAAGTAGTTTTTATATCTAATCCGAATAATCCCACCGGAACGTTTTTTTCTAACGATAAAATTATAAATTTTATTAAAAAGATTAAAGACGACGTTTTAATTATAGTCGATGAAGCATATATTGAATATATAGGCAGGTCGCTTGCCGAAGACGCAGGCGTATCGGATTTTCCCAACGTTTTAATTCTTCGCACTTTTTCCAAGGTTTACGGACTTGCAGGACTAAGGATAGGCTACGGAATAGGGCACAAAGATTTAATTTCATTGATGGACAGGGTCAGGGAGCCTTTTAACGTAAATTCTCTTTCTTTGGCTGCGGCCGCCGCGGCATTAAACGACGCCGAATATCTTAAAAAAGTTATAACTACTAATGAAACAGAAAAGAAATATCTTTACGGAGAATTTAAAAAAGCCGGTTTAGAATTCGTCGAAACCGGAGCAAATTTTATACTCGTGAAATTAAAAGGACGAAAAGCCGCCGAAGCCGCCGAAAAATTATTGGAAGCCGGCGTTATAATAAGACCTATGGATAGATTCGGCTATAACGATATGGTTAGAATTACCGTAGGCACCCATAAAGAAAACGTTAAGCTCGTTAAAGCGTTGAAATAAATTTTACAATTATTTCAATATAAGATAAAATAATGTTGTCGGAGGCTATTGAGATGGATAAAGTAAAATTTGTTTATTGAATGAAATAAAAGAGAGTTTGCAAAACATATTTTAAAATTAATGATTGACAAATAATAATAAAATTAGGTTTAAGGAGGAGAAATAGATGATTTTAGTTTTAAAAAGAGGAGCGACTAAGGATGAAGTCGATTACATTCTTAGCAAAATAGAGCAGGCAGGATTAAAACCGCATATTTCGGAGGGAGCCGACGTAACTATTATCGGATGCATAGGGCACGAAGACGCGGTCAAGGCTTTTTTTGAAGAGGCGGAGGCGCTTGCCGGAGTCGATAAAGCGATAAGAATATCGAAACCTTATAAACTTGCTTCAAAGGAGATAGGCAAAGAAAGGAGCGTATTTAAAATAGGAAATGTAGAAATAGGCGGTGACGATATAGCGGTTATAGCTGGACCGTGCGCCGTAGAAAACCTAGAAAACCTTACCGAAATTGCCGAAAATATAAAAAAATCAGGAGCTAAGATATTAAGAGGCGGAGCTTTTAAACCGAGGACGAGCCCTTATACTTTTCAGGGACTCGGCGAAGAAGGGCTTAAATACTTAAGCGAGGCGAGAAAGAAAACAGGACTTATAGTCGCCACGGAGGTAATGGATCCCAGAGATTTAGACCTTATATGTTCTTATGCGGATATTATACAGATAGGCGCAAGGAATATGCAGAATTTCAGGCTGCTTCAAGAGGTAGGAAAGGTGAATAAGCCGGTAATTCTTAAAAGAGGTTTGTGTTCCACGATACAGGAATTTTTGATGTCCGCCGAATATATTATGTCTAACGGCAACGAACAGGTTATATTATGCGAAAGAGGAATAAGGACGTATGAAACTTCTACGAGAAACACTCTCGATTTAAGCGCCGTACCGGTGCTGAAAAGGCTTTCGCATCTTCCCGTAATAGTCGATCCTTCTCATGCCGCCGGAGTCTGGTATTACGTCGAGGCGCTTTCTCTTGCAGCAGTTGCAGTAGGAGCCGACGGACTTATGATAGAAGTCCATCCTGTTCCGGAAAAAGCTTTCTCCGACGGGGCGCAGTCTTTAAAATACGATACTTTCGACGAATTAATAAAAAAAGCGAGAGCGGTAGCAAAAGCTATAAACAGAAATATATAATCAATTTGTGATGTTGACGGAATTGAATTCTGGTACTGCACAATCATATTCCGATAAGAAAATGTAAGGAAAAGGTGTCAGATTTTATTTTCCGCATATGTAAAAATGAATTAATGTGAAAAGTTTCTTGCGGAAAATTAATCTGACATCTTTTCCGAATTGAATTATATCATCCTAATTTAACTATGCTTAAAGAGATTAAAATAATAGGGCTCGGTTTTATGGGTGCCTCTTTAGCCGGCGCAGTAAAAAGTAAATTTACCGGAACGGCGGTTAAAGGATACGATATAGCGAAGAAAAATGTAGATTACTGTATTTCAAGAGGAATAATAGACGAACCGTTAAGTTTGGATTCGTCATATAATAGCGCTTCCTCCGAAGATTCGCTTATTATAATGTGCATTCCTCCGTCGTCTATCTTATCGTTTTTCGATAAATACGCCGATTTTTTCGGCCGTAAGGCTTTAATTACCGATATAGGAAGCGTAAAAACGCCGATAGAATCCAAGGCAAAAAAAAATAATTTGACTAATTTCGTAGGTTCTCATCCTATGTGCGGTTCCGATAAATCAGGACCGGAAAATGCCGACTTCTCTCTTTTTGACGCTAAAAAATGCATAGTAATAAAAGAAAGCGGAGACTATGCCGACAAAGATCGCAGTTTTAATATAGAAAAAATAGCGGGATTTTGGAAATCGTTAAATATGGAAGTTATTTTTACCGAAGCCGAAACGCACGACGAAATAACCGCTTATACGAGCCATTTTCCTCATCTCGTCGCTTTTTTGCTGTCGGATACGGCGCTTTCGCATGCTAAGAATAAAAAATTTTCGTTGTTTTCAAGTTTTATAGGCAGCGGTTTTAAAGACTCTACAAGAATTGCTTCCTCTTCTCCGGATTTATGGACGGATATATTTCTTATGAACGATGAAAATATTATTTCTTCTTTAGATAATTTTATAGCTTCCGCCAATTCCATAAAGGGTCTTATAGAAACCGGCGACGGAAACGGTTTGCTTTCATACCTTAAAAAAATATACGAGGACAGAAAAGAGGCGGGAATTTGACGCAGGATTTATTAAAATTTAAACAGGATAAAGTTTTAGTCGAGGGGCTTTCAAAAGAATTCAGCGCAGAAATAGAAGTTCCGGGCGATAAATCTATATCGCACAGGGCGGTTATGCTCGGAAGCATAGCCGGCGGAAAGTCCCGCATTTACAATCTTTCCGTTTCCGGCGATAATCTTGCTACGGTAGCCGCATTCAGAAAACTCGGCGTAAATATAAAAAAGCAAAATACCGGCGGTTCAAAAAAAGACTTCATAGTAGAAGGCGTAGGTTTCTACGGTTTAAAAGAACCGAAATCCGTAATCAATACTTCAAATTCCGGAACGCTGACGAGGCTTATAGCCGGAATGCTTGCCGGAAACGATTTTTTTTCGGTATTGTCGGGAGACAAATATCTTAATTCGCGTCCGATGCAGCGTATTATCGAGCCTTTAAGGCTTATGGGCGCAAAAATATCCGGCAGGGGCGGCGATTCTTATCCGCCTCTTGCTATTTCGGGCGGCGGTTTACAGTCGATATTTTACGAAGTTCCCGTTCCGAGTGCTCAGGTTAAATCCTGCATTATGCTTGCCGCACTTTACGCCGAAGGCGATACCGTGATATACGAAAGGAAAGCCACGAGAGACCATACCGAAAATCTTCTTAAATTTCAGCGTTATCCCGTTAGCGTGGAGGATTCTTCCCCGGGAGGCAGTTTTATTACCGTCAAAGGCAGGCATGCCGGGGGTTTAAATCCTTTTGAGTTCAGGATACCGGGAGATTTCAGCAGCGCCGCATTTTTTATAGCCCTATGCATATTAAATAAAAATTCTGAAATTACTATCAAAAACATCATAATAAACGAAAAAAGGACGGGGCTGCTTAAGGCTTTAAAGATGATGGGCGCAGACGTAAATACGGTTATTAAAGATAAGTCTCCGGAAACGGCGGGCGATATAAAAGTGAAATATTCCGATAGTATAAAAGGAATAACGCTTCCTCGGGAAATTGTTCCCGATATGATAGACGAATTTCCGATATTTGCGGTAATAGCTTCATTTGCGGAAGGTAAGACGACGGTTAAAGGTGCTAAAGAATTAAGGGTTAAGGAAAGCGACAGGATTAAGTCTATAGTTTATAACTTAAATGCTTTAGGCGTCGATATTAAAGAACTGGAAGACGGATTTGAAATAAACGGCAATCCGGACTTAAAAATTTCCGGAAAATATTTGCCGAAGAAATCCGCCGCAAATAACGATATTAAGGAGCTGAATTCTTTCGGCGACCACAGGATAGCAATGTCTATGGTAATTGCGGGACTTATTTTAAAAAACGCCAAATTGGAAATAAAAGATATAAACTGTATTAATACTTCTTTTCCGGAATTTTTCGAAACGTTAAATTTGATAATAAAATAGCCTTAAATCTGCGATAGAAAACATTTAATTAATGGAAAAATGTAAAGGAATAACAATAAAATCGACATATTATGAAAATTATAGTAGCGCCTTCGGCCGGATTCTGTTTCGGAGTTAAAAGGGCGGTAAATATGGCATTGGAGGCTGCGGAACAGTGCGAGCCGACCGAAATATTAAATACCCTGGGACCTATTATACACAATCCGCAGGTGGTTAAATCTTTAGAAGATAAAGGCGTATTTTCTATAGAAGATATAGACAAGAGCCGTTTCGACACTATATTGATACGCTCGCACGGAGTTAAAGCCGAAACGATGGAAACATTGAAATCTAAGAAGGTAAAAATAATAGACGCTACCTGTCCTTTTGTTAAAAAAGCTCAAAATTATATAAATACGGCTGCATTAGACGGTTATTTTATAATTATGGTCGGGGATAAAAACCATCCTGAAGTGCAGAGCGTAATAAGTTTTGCCCAAAAAGGCCGGTTTCTTGTAATTAATAAAGTAGAAGACTTAAAAAACGTTCCGCTGTCGGAAAAAATTGCGTTAATTTCCCAGACTACCCAGGACGTAAATTTTTATAAAAATATAGTAGGCGAAATAAAAAAAATAGCCAAAGAAGACGTGGTGGTTTTTGAAACAATCTGCGACGCTACTATAGACAAACAGGAAGAATCAAAAATTTTGGCTTCAAACGTGGACGTAATGATAGTCGTCGGCGGTTATAACAGCGCAAATACTAATAAACTTCAAAATATATGCAAAGAAATTCAGCCCAATACTTATCACGTAGAAACCGAAAACGAACTTAGGGCAGAATGGTTCTTAAACGCAAAAAGCGTAGGGATAACAGCAGGAGCTTCCACTCCTGACTGGATAATCGAAAAAGTTTTAAAAAAAATTAAAGATATGGAAAATTAAATAAAAAAATTTGCTTAATTTGCTTAAATGTGTTAGATTAGTCTTATAAAATTTAGGAGGTAGTAATTAATATTATGGCAAAGAAAAATTTCAATCAGTTTGAAAGCAATGAAAATCCTACGGAATTCGAGATATTGCTCGGGTCTTACGAAAACATGAACAGCAGGGGGCTTGTAAGACAGGGCAAAATTTTGGATATAGACGAGAATTACGTTTATGTCGATATAGGCGACAAATCTGACGGAATAATTACTATCCAGGAAATCTCGTCCGGCGGCAGTATAGATATTACCGGTATATGCGTCGGCGATTCCATAGAAGTTTTCGTCGGAAGCTACGACGATAAATTAGGATATCTTATATGCTCGCGCGAGAAAGCTAAAAACGTATATGCGCTTGACGATATAGAAAAAGTTTGCAATGACAACGAGACCATAAAAGGCGTAGTAACGGCAAAAACAAAAGGCGGACTCATCATAGATTTAAACGGAGTAACCGCGTTTCTTCCCGGTTCCCAGATAGACGTTAAGCTTACAAGGGATTTCGACGTATTTCTCGGGAAAACCCTGGATATGAAAGTTATAAGCGTCGATAAAAAGAACTGCAACGTTATAGTGTCGAGAAGAAAGGTTATAGAAGACGAAATAAAAAAATTGAAAGAAAACGTTTTAACCGATATAAAAGAAGGCGACGTTCTGGAAGGAATAGTTAAAAATATTACCGATTACGGCGTTTTTATCGACCTTGGCGGAATGGACGGCCTCATTTATATTACAGATATTTCATGGAAAAGAATATCGCACCCCAGCGAGGTTTTAAGCCTTGGACAAAAAATCAACGTAAAGGTAATTAAGTTCGACGAAGAGAAGCACAGAGTATCGCTCGGATATAAACAGCTTTTCGACGATCCGTGGCAGAATATTACGGAAAGACATAAACCCGGAGATATTATCGAAGGAGTTATAATAAATATTACGGATTACGGCGCATTCGTCGAGCTGGACGACGATGTAGAGGGTCTTATACATTTATCCGAAATGTCCTGGGACAAAAAACAGAGCGACCCGAAAACTTTACTGACGAAAGGACAGAGAGTCAAGGCTTATATTTTAAGCATAGAGCCCGATACCAGAAAATTGTCCTTAAGCTTAAAAAGACTGACAGAAAGCCCGTGGAATTTATTGAAAGAAAAATATACCGTAGGCACGGTAGTTGACGGCACGGTTAAAAATATATACGAATTCGGGGTTTCCGTCGAATTAGAGCCGAATTTAGAGGGATATATAAAACAGAACGATTTTTCATGGACTAAAAGAACGAAGCATCCTCATGAACTGTTTAAACAGGGCGACCCCGTTAAAGCCGTCGTTTTAAGCATAGACGAAGATAAGCAGAGGATTTATCTCGGAATAAAACAGCTTACGGAAAGTCCATGGTCGCAAATTAAAGAAAAATATTCCGTAGGTTCCGTAATAACCGGAACAGTTTCCAACATAACGGAATTCGGTATTTTCGTCCAGATAGAAGACGGAATAGAAGGGCTTATACACAATTCAAAAATTCCGGAAAATTTTATAACGGAGAATAATATTATTAAAGGTTCTAAAATAAACGCAGAGATAATTATGCTCGACGTTAACGAACAAAAAATAGGGTTATCTCTTATCAACGTAGCGCAAAATTAATTTGTAGCAGGGACAGAATTGAATTCCGTCCCTGTCGTTAAAATAAAACATTTAAATAAAATTATGGGTATAAACAAACATCCTTTTTTAAGCGGATTATTTTTCTTAGCCGTATTCGTGGGAATATTCGCTATATTTATTTATTTTATACTTTTTAAGTTTAATGCCAAATCGAACTATGAAGTAGTCAGGGGTTCTTCAAATAATGCCATAGGCATAATCGATTTAACCGGCACTATAACAAGTTCATCAGGTTTTATCAGACTGCTGGAGCATTACAAGAATGACCCCGAAGTTAAAGCCGTTATAATAAGGGTCAATTCTCCAGGCGGAGAGGTTGCTCCGTCGCAGGCTATTTACGAACAGCTTATGAAATTCAGGAAGCAAAAAAAAGTAGTCGTATCTATGGATTCCGTAGCGGCTTCCGGAGCTTATTATATTTCTTCGGCCGCCGACGAAATAATTGCCGAACCTGGAACGCTCACGGGTTCGATAGGCGTTATAATGGAAATGCCCAATTTTTATAAACTGATGAAAAAAGTGGGAGTATCTTATAACTATATAGTAAGCGGACCTTATAAAGATATAGGGACTCCGTTTAAAGAGATGACTCCTATGCAGAGAAAAAAACTGCACGGCGTCGTTATGAACGTTTACGGACAGTTTGTATCGGCGGTTGCAAAAGGCAGAAATCTTAAAGTAGCTTACGTTAAAAAATTAGCTAACGGTATGGTTTATTCAGGACAGCAGGCTCTTAAATATCATCTTGTAGATAAACTCGGGGATTTTCAGGATGCGGTTAAAGAGGCGCAGAAATTAGCCGGAATAAAAGGCAGCGCGACGTTGATATATCCGGTCAAAAAACGGCCTGATTTATTTCAGTCTTTTATCAAAAGAGCCGTAAAGTCTTTTGTCGGCAGTATAGGCGGTTCTTCTTTTTTTAAGAATCCGGCTTTTGTATCGTACGGCAACATGAGATTAGATTTTTAATATAAAATAATATTTTTATATTTTATGGAAATTCTTTATGCTCCCTGGCGTATGGATTATTTAGTTAAAGATAAAACTAAAGACGAATGCGTTTTCTGTATAGACAGCAAGTGTTTCGACGATAAATACGTTCTCTTTAAAGGAATCCATTCCTACGTAAAACTTAACACTTTCCCTTATAACTGCGGGCATCTGCTTGTTATTCCATATGTTCATACAAAAGAGCTTAACGGACTTTCTTTCGAAGCAGGGGCCGAAATAATAAAGATTTTGTCTTTAAGCTGCGATATACTTAAAAAAGTTTACAGATGCGATGCTCTAAACGTCGGACTGAATATAGGCAAAGCCGCCGGCGCCGGCATAGAGCAGCATCTTCATTTTCATATAATACCGAGATGGGAAGGAGACGTCAGCTTTTATACGGTTTGTTCGGAGCTCAGGGTTGTTTCTGAAATATTAGACGATACTTATAATAAGCTTATCGGAGATTTTAAGAGCATTAAACTCTAAACGGAGGTATCTATTTTAAATGGCAAAAATTATAAATATTGTTCTACTGCTTGTTTTTATAGTATTAATTCTTGATTTTACAATACAAAATCATATACGCGTAAGCGTAAAACTTTTCGGATTTCAGTCCATTAAACTTCCTATTTCAGTTATAGTTTATATTGCAATATTAATAGGAATTTTAATTACTCTTATATATCATTTTTATTCGGTATATAAAATAAAAAAAGATTTTAAAAAAGCGGATAAAAATGAACAGATATGACTATACCGGACTTTTTTGGAAAATATAGCTTAGAAAAGTCTATAAAGAAAATTTTCAATGATTACGGATACGGAGTTTCTGCTTTTAATTTAATTAAAAAAGTAGGTGCAGTATCGGAAAAGTTCGGATTTAAATCCTTTCTTATAGGCGGGTTTCCAAGAGACGTTTTAATATATATATTAAAATCGAATGCCGAAACCGCCGAATATTATAAATCTTCAAAAGTTTTTAACGATTATTCCGGTTTTTTAGATTTAGACGTAGCCGTAGAAGGCGGATCGGAAAAGCTCGTATCTGCCGTTAAAAACAATAAAAATTTAAAATCCCTCCTTCATTCTTTAAATATGCACGACAGGTTTGGAACTGCGCTTGCGGAATTTTACGTAGGCGGTAAACCTTTAAAAATCGATTTTGCTTCTTTAAGGACGGAAATTTATATAAAATCGGGAATACTTCCTAAAGTCGATACTTCGTCCGCAAACCTCGAAAAAGATATACTTAGAAGAGATTTTACGGTTAATACCGTTGCTTTTTCTATTAATAAGACGAATTTTCTTGAAATAAAAAGTTATTCATCAGGCATACAAGACATTTTGAATAAAAGAATCAAAGTCCTGCATGGATTAAGCTTTATAGACGATCCTACAAGAATTTTCAGAGCCGTCAGATTTGAAAAAAGGCTTGACTTTCGTATAGACCGCGGAACGTTAAAACTTTTAAAAGAAGCCTTAGAGCAAAAAGCATTAGATAATGTTTCCGGTAAAAGAGTAACCGCCGAATTGTATATTTTGTTTAAAGAAAAAAATCCGGAAATATATTTTGAAAGATTAGATAAGTTATCGGTTTTAACATCGATAAATTCAAATTTAAGATTTTTTAAAAAAAATAAAATTATTATTAAAAGAATTAACCGTTATTTTAGCGATACAAAAAATTTTAAAATTTTAAACGAAATTTTTAAAAATACAGGCGAAGGCAAAAAGTTATTTTATCTGGCGGGAATTTTTTACGGGTTAAACAAAAAAGAATTGAAAGAAGTTTCGGAAAGATTAAAGTTAGGAAATGCCGCTGAAGAACAGTTAAAAAAATTATTATTCTTAGACGGAGATAAAATCGATAATTTAAAATATAATTATAATGCAGACAACGTTGTAGGACTGTATAAAAATTTAAATAAGATAGACGTTAAAAGTCTTCTGTTTTATGTATTGAAGAACGAAGACGGAAAAAAAGCAGGTTTGATTTTCAGGAAAATTGTAGTAAGATATTTAGAAAAATCCGTTTTAGAAAAGCCGGTTTTGAACGGCGGCGATATTAAAGCTATGGGCATTTGCGAAGGCCCGCTCTGCGGAATAATTCTTAACGAAATAAAATCTTTAAAAGCTGCAGGCAGACTTAAGAACAAAGCAGACGAAATTAAATATGTCGAATCGCAATATTTGAAAAACATAAAAAAAACTGATAACCGTAAAATGGAGGCGACAAAATGATCGAGTTCAATTTTAAAAATGTTTTAAATTCGGTAATCGAGGAAAACGGTATAGAAGAATCCGCCGTCAGATCGCTCGAGAATGAACTTGTAGAAGCAAGAAGAAGCCTTAACGAACTAAGACGCAGCGGCGAAATAGGATTTTACGACGAAATATCTAATATGGGCATGGTAAATGATATAAAAGCTGCATCCGAAAGATTTTTTTCTAAAAATTTTAAAACTTTATACGTATTCGGAATGGGCGGTTCATCCCTTGGAGCCATATTTTTAAAAGAAGCTATGTCGGGTATCTTTAAAGGCAAAAAAGACGGCGGCGCAAACATTATTTTTTCGGAAAATATAGACCCTTCTTATTTAAAAAATAACCTTGACTCTATAGATTTTAAAAAAACTTTATTCTGTTTTGTTTCTAAATCGGCAGATACGATAGAAGTAGTTTCCCAATTTTTTATCGTAAAAGAAATTTTAGAAAAAACCGTAGAAAATTATAAAGAAAATTTAATTTTTATTACCGATAAAAAGAGCGGTTTTTTAAGGCAATATGCCGACGAAAACGGGATTGCCGTTTTAGATATCGCTAAAAACGTCGGCGGAAGATATTCGATAGTAACCGCCGGCACTCTTTTTCCGGCAAGCGTTATGGGATTAGATATAGAAAAATTTCTGCACGGTTCTTTGACTTACAGAGACAATATTCTTAATAAGGGAGTTTTTGAAAATAATCCGGTATATACCATGGCGGCGGTTATATATCTTTTTTATGCAAAAAAGAAAAGAAATATATTCGTTCCTTTTGTTTACGGCGACTATTTGAGAGAGTTTTCGAGATGGTTCAGGCAGCTTTTTGCGGAAAGTCTCGGAAAGGATTTGACTTCTCCTACCCCCGTTCCGGCAGTCGGGGCTACCGACCAGCATTCTCAGCTTCAGCTTTATATGCAGGGTCCGCAGGATAAATTGATAGGATTTTTCTGTCTTAAAGATTTCGGCGCGGATTATAGCGTCAATTCCTCCGGCTTTAATGAATTCGACTACTTAAACGGCAAAAAACTTTCCGGAGTTTTAATGAACGAATTGAAAGGAGTCGAACTTGCTCTTGCTATCAATAAAAGGCCTTCGTTCAGGGTTACTTTAGATAAAATAGACGAATTTAATCTCGGCGAACTTTCATTTATGTGTATGGAAGCTGTTGCGGTTCTGGGAATGTTATTAAAAATAAATCCCTTTGATCAGCCCGGCGTCGAAAAAGGAAAGAAATTCGCCTATCTTCTTATGGGAAGAAAGGACGATTCGCTGTCTAAAGAATCGGAAGAATTAAAAAGACTAAATGCGATTCCGGATATGCTTTATTGATTGATATAGATACGGGGACAGAATTGAATTCTGTCCCCGTCGCAAATTGGAAATTTATGCTTAAGGTAAAGGTGTCAGATTTTCTTTGTCCAAGTAAATAACTTTCAAAAATTACGTTGGTTTATGCTTAAAAAAATAATAGTAATAGGAGGTCCGACATGTTCGGGAAAAACGGAATTTTCTATAGAGCTGGCTGAACGTTTGGGCGGCGAGATAATAAATTTCGATTCGATGTGCTTTTACAAATATTTCGATATAGGAACGGCAAAGCCGGACGCCGATGAAAGAAACAGGGTAAAACATCATCTTATAGATATAAAATATCCGGATGAAGAATATAATGCGCGGATGTTTTCTGAAGATGCCGAAAAATTGATAGACGATATAGCTTTACGCGGAAAAATTCCCTTTTTTACCGGCGGAACGGGTCTTTATATTAAAGCTTTAATTTACGGGCTTTCGCCGATTCCGGAAATAGACAAAACGGTTTTTCGCGAAAAAGCTTCGGAATTGATAAAAGAAAAGGGGCTTCCCTTTTTATACGAAACGGTTAAACAAATAGACCGCGAATATGCTTCTATAATATCGCCTTCCGATACGCAGAGAATCACCAGGGCTTATGAAGTTTATTGCGCTACCGGCAAACCTTTATCTTTTTATATAGACAAAAATCCTTTCGGAAAGAACAGGTACGATTTTTTATGTTTTAACTTATATCCTTCGAAAGATTATTTAAAATCGTGTATAATGGAAAGAACTTCGGCTATTATTAAAAAAGGTTTGGTCGAAGAAACGAAAAAAATATTGGGCATGGGATATAAAGCCGGTTTAAAGCCTTTTAAAGGAATAGGATACAGGGAGTCGCTGATGTATTTAAACAAAGAACTGCCGTCGGAAAAAGATTTATACGATATAATAGTCTCTTCTACTTTAAAATATGCAAAAAGGCAGTTTACCTTTTTTAAAAAATTTGAAAACGTTTTGCCGGTTTATTTTACCGATTTAAATGCAAAGTTAGAATTTTCGTCAAAATATATCGAAAGGTTTTTAGAATGACGCAGAGAGCTTTGCTTGTCGGAATAAATACGGATTCGGATATAGAAAAAAGCAAGGATTCGCTGGAAGAACTTAAAATGCTTTCCGAAACGGCGGGAGCTAAAAATGTTTTCAGCGTTTTAAAAAATATAAAAAAAATAGACCCGGCTTATTATCTTTCGAAGGGTATGCTTGAAGATATAAAAGATAAAACGGTTTCTGAAAATGCCGATATAGTCATAATCGATACTTCTCTAAGTCCTGCACAGGAGCGCAATCTTTCGGAATATTTCGATTTAAACGTAATAGACAGGACGAGACTTATTCTCGACATATTTGCAGTTAATGCGAGGACGGCGGAAAGCAGATATCAGGTTGAACTTGCCATGATGAATTATATACTGCCAAGGCTGAAAGGCGCAGGAATAATGCTTTCAAAAACCGGAGCAGGCATAGGAACGAGAGGTCCAGGCGAAACTAAATTGGAAACCGACAGAAGAAAAATAAGGCTTAAAATTATGCATATAAAGGAAAGGCTGAAACTTACCGAAAAAACAAGAACGCTTCACAGGTCTAAGAGAAGCAGACAGGGTTTTTTGACGGCGGCTATAGTAGGTTACACCAATTCGGGCAAAACGACGCTTATGAAAAGTTTGACCGGTAAAGGAGAAAAAGGCGAAAATAAGCTTTTTGCTACGCTTGGGACGAAAACGGCTTCAATTTACGACGATTCAAGAAAGAAAAAAGTTTTAATATCCGATACCGTAGGTTTTATTCAAAACCTTCCGCTTTTTTTAGTCGATTCTTTTAAAGCTACGCTTGAGGAAACGGTTCAGGCGGATTTATTGATACATGTAATAGACCCTTTGCAAAATTCGGTAATAGATAAGTCTGGAGAGGTTATTAAAATATTAGACGATATAGGAGTTAAAGATAAAACTATTCTTACGGTTATAAATAAAACAGACCTTATAGGCGAAGAATATGCGGAATTTTTACAAAGTAAATTTGAAACGATTACCGGCTGCCCGGTTATAGCCGTTTCTGCTAAAACCGGAAAAAATATAGATTTATTAAAAGAAAAAATATTCGATTTATTAAATATGGAGCAATATAATGGTAAATAAGTTTATGCGCGTTATATTTTTTTTAACGGTTTTATGTATTTCATCGGTTATTTTTTCCGTAAACGTTTTCGGCATGAGCGTTAACGTCAAAACCTACGTTGTTATTCCTAAAAAGGAAGCCGTATCCGGACATGCCGCAGATCTGCAGCAAACTGCAATAAAGCGCGCGGTAATGCTGTCCGTGAGAATTGCCGTAAAACGTCTTGTAGGTAAAAAAATTTTTTTAAAAAAACGAACCGGTATTATTCTTAAAAAAAATATATATCCGAACGGAAGCAAATATATATACTCGTTTAAGGTTTTAAAATCCGGCGAATATCTAAATCTTTATTTTATAAGCATAAAGACGCATATAAGAGCAGGCAGTTTAATAAATGCCCTTAAAACGCTAGGATTTCATATACTTAAAACGAAACATACGGGCAAAAAAGCCTTTTACGGCATTTATTACGTAAAATTTACCGGCAGTTTTAATAACGAAGATTCAAACCTGTTCCAGAAACTAATGATTAAATATTCGCATCACCTTAAAAATCTATATATATCTTCGTTTTCGGAAAATTACGACGAAATAAAAGTTTTTTACTACGGAAGTATCGTCAGGCTGTTAAAGAGGGTAGATTTTATAATCCGGTCTTATCTTAACGCAAAAATAACTACCGCAGACGATAATACCGTAACGATAAACGTAATCGGCGGCAAAGCGAAGAAAAAAACGCCTTAATATTTAGAATAATCTGAATATATTTTTCAGCGAAGTTATAGCCATAGAGTTTAGATAAAAGTTGAAAATTGCATAAAGAAAGATACTGACGAACATAGGTATAAAGAAATAAGCGTAAATATTTTTATTTTTTTCGTATAAAACGCCGAGCGCAAGCGATATAGGCGGAGCGCCGATGAACATCTGTCCTATAAACAGTCCTATTACCGGTCCGTATTTTTCAACGTAATTATGCGCTTTTCTGCCTTTTTTAGAAGAAATCATCCTGTTTATAAATTGAATGGATTTTAGTTTCAAACCGGCGTAAAACAGCGCCGAACATAAAATAGTTTCCGAAAGAGTTATTAAAAAGATGCTTGCATAAGGATTCAATTTATAATAAACGGCGTATGCCGTAGATACGTATTTGCCGCCTATTAACGGAGTCATATTAATGGCGGTCATTATAATATATTTTAGATATAAAGGTTTCATACAGATTCCGCAAAGGTTTTAAACATAACGTATTTTTGTTTTTTATGCATTAATCTGGTATAATTATAACTGTAAATAATATAATTATAAAGTATAAAATTTATCGGAATAAAAAAATGTACTATTTTGCACCGGTCTCCGATATGTTCGAAACTGCGGATTATATAGCAGTATATGTAGAGCTTGCCGGAGTCAGAAAAGAAGATATAACTATAGAAATCGGCGGAGGAATACTTGAAATAAGGGGCATCAAACGCCGTTTCGGAATTAATGAAGAATATAATTTTCAAAGAATGGAGAGGCCTTTCGGCTTATTCAGGAGAAGGTTTAATCTGCCTTCTTCCGCAAGCTATGACGGCGTAAAGGCATCATTCGACGAAGGTCTGCTGGAAATAATTATACCCAAAAAAAAGAGAAGAGGAGGATTTAAGATTTCCTGCATTGAAATTAACGATTGATAGACAAATAATGCAAAAATACTATTAAGGACGGTAAACACACTTATGTTTAATTTAGACTATTACGAGGACAAGCTTTCAGAAAGCGGATATAGGGTTTTAACGATTTCAATAGAAGAATCGAAAAGAAGAAAACATTTTTATTTAGGACCGGAGCATATTTTTTATGCTCTGACTTTGGTTGACGAGGATCTTTTAAATGAAATTTTTTTGGAGTTAAGAATCGATAAAAGAAAGATAATGAAACTTTTGAACGATTATATGATGTCGTCCGACCAGTATGTCGGCGAAGGAATGAAAATTCCCCTTCAAACAAGAAATTTATTTAAAAGCGCTTACGATTATGCCCAGAGCGCGGGCAGAAACCTTATAGAATCTACGGATTTTTTAATGGTAATGTTCCAGGAGCCGAGTTCCGCTCCAAACAAAGTCTTTAAAGCGCTCGGCGTTGATTCGGTGGTGCTTGCCGATAAAATTTTTCAGAAAATGAGGGAAAAAAGGAGCAGAAGCGACGAAAACAGAAGAAAATACGACCTGCCTTATACCCTCAGACAGCATGCCGTAAATTTAAGCAAACTTGCAATTATGGACAAACTGCCTTTAGTATTCGGAAGGGAAGAAGAAATTACCAGACTTATGGAAATACTCTGCCACATAGACAGACCTAATTCCGCTATAATAGTCGGAGAACCCGGCGTGGGAAAGACTGCAGTAGTGGAAGGCCTTGCAAGAAAAATAGAACTTGAACCCTACAGCGTTCCCGCAAGGCTCAGGAATAAAATTATAGTAAACCTGCAGATGAATTCTTTAGTTGCGGGAACCGTTTTCAGGGGCATGTTCGAAGACAGGATGGAAAAGATAATAAACGAACTGAAATCCAGAAAAAATATAATTTTATTCGTCGATGAAGTGCATACCATTATAGGCGCCGGTTCAGCTATCGCAGTCCCGAGCGATGCGGCGAATATATTAAAATCATCCCTTGCAAGAGGCGAAGTTCAGATTATCGGCGCGACAACCCTTTCGGAATATAAAGAGTTTATTTCGGAAGACGAAGCTCTTGCCCGCCGATTCAGATTAGTCAACATAAACGAGCCCAATACGGAAGATACGAAAAGAATACTTTACGGGCTTAAAAGAAGATTCGAAGACACGTACGGCGTAGAAATAGAAGATTCCGCCCTTGACGAGTCGCTTAAACTGTCGTCCCGCTATTCCAAATCTTTAAGGCTTCCGGACAAAGCTATAGGATGGGTAGATTCCGGATGCGTTAAGGCCGAAATATACAACGACGATAAAATAGTCAAAAAGGAAAATATTTATCAGGTAATCGCCCAGGAAACAGGCATGCCTATAGATTTAATTAAAAGAGACGTTTTGGAAAGATTTCAGGATATGGAGGAATTTTTCTCAAAAAGGATAGTCGGACAGAAAGATGCAGTTAATTCTTTAGCAAAACATTTAAGACTGAATAAAGGTCCTTTGAAAGGAAATTTTAACAGACCGGATGCAGTGCTTCTTTTTTTAGGTCCTACGGGAGTCGGAAAAACGGAAACCGCAAAGGCTATGGCGGAGTATCTGTTCGGTTCCGAAAGAAATATGATCCGGATAGATATGTCGGAATATAAAGACGGCTCGATAGCCGTGGATAAATTAATAGGCATGCCGAGAGGCATAGTCGGTTCTTCGAGAGGCGGAACTTTAACCAATCAGGTAAAAGATAACCCTTATTCCGTAATTCTTTTGGACGAAATCGAAAAAGCCAGCGATCTCGTATTTAATCTTTTTCTTCAGGTTTTCGACGAAGGTTTTTTAACCGACGGAAGAGGCAAAAGAGTTTATTTTTCGGATTCCGTAATTATTATGACGTCAAATCTGGGTTCGCATGAATTTTCAAAGTTTACTAAACCGCTTGGTTTTATAGAATCAAACGATATAGTAAAGTCTATTAAAGGAACGATAAATAAAGAAATAGAAAACTTTTTTTCCCCCGAATTTATAAACAGGATAGACGATATTGTTATTTTTTCGCCTCTTACTAAAGAAGAGGTTAAAAAAATCGCATTGATGCATATTGAAACTATAAATAAAACGATGTCGGAACACGACAAAGAAATTATCGTTACCGACGCCGCTTTAGAAAAATTAGTCGAGAGCGGCTACAGTTCAAAATTCGGAGCGAGATTTTTAAAGCGCACCATCGACGACCTTATTAAGGTTCCGCTGACGCTTAAATGGAAAGAGGGCGATATATTTACCGCCGAACTTAAAGACGGCGAGATATCGATTGTATCGGATAAAAACCGGCAAGACGGCGATATTGCAAAAAAAGTTAAAAACGGAAAAGAAAAATATAAGGAGGAACCGGATTATGCCTGATAAAGAAGGCGAAAAATCTTTCAAAGTAATAGATAAAAGGAAAATTTCCGAAACTGAAGAAATAAAAGAAGCAAAAAATAGCGAAGAAGCTCAGCCTGCGGAAAAAGCCTATGAAAATACGGCAGGAACTGCCGCCGATATGCCGGATTTTGAAGCGGATTTTGCGACGTTCATCTATTCGTTGAATACGCAGGCGCTTCTTTTTATGGGAAAGATACCTAATCCCGTATCCAAAAAATACGAAAAAGATTTGGGAACGGCTAAATACTTGATAGATACTATAGACATGCTTTCTAAAAAGACTGAAGGAAATCTCGACGAAAATGAAGCTAAACTTATAGAAAATATTTTATACGACCTGAGGATGGCTTACATTTCCGAAAAAAAATAATTAGAGGTGATATATTTCTATGAATCTTAACAATTTTACTATAAAATCTCAGGAATTAATAGAACTTACGATAAACACGGCTAAAGAGTCTAAAAATCCGGAAATATCGGATTTACATTTATTATATGCACTGCTTAACTACGACGAAAACAGCATAGCCCTGTCTATTTTTAAAAAAATAGGGATAGACTTAAAATCTTTTACGGGGCAGTTAGAAACTTTATTGACTAAACTTGCCGTCGTGGAAGGGGGCATGGAGCCGGCTTTTTCTTCGTCGATGAAGCGTATTTTGGATGCCGCGGAAAAAAATAAAAATTTTATGAAAGACGATTTTGTGTCCGTCGAACATTTCGTTCTTGCAATGTTTGACGTCAAAGATACAAAGTCTTACGAAATTTTAACGAAATTCGGATTAACAAAAGACAATGTCCTTAAAGTTCTTACGGATATTAGAGGCAACACGAAAGTTACCGACCAAAACCCGGAAGATAAATATCAGGCGTTGGAAAAATATACCGTAAATTTAACGCAGCTTGCAAAATCCGGAAAAATAGATCCGGTTATAGGCAGAGACGGCGAAATAAGAAGAATTATGGAGGTGCTCTCAAGGCGGACTAAAAACAATCCCGTTCTGATAGGCGATCCCGGCGTCGGCAAGACAGCGATAGTAGAGGGGCTTGCTAAAAGAATTGCAGACGGAGACGTTCCGGAAATTCTTAAAGAAAAAACCGTTCTTTCGTTAGATTTGGGCTCTTTAATAGCCGGAGCTAAATACAGGGGTGAATTCGAGGACAGACTTAAAGCGGTCGTAAAAGAGATAAAGTCTGCCGAAGGCAGGATAATAATATTTATAGACGAACTTCACAATCTTGTCGGCGCAGGAAAATCCGAAGGAGCGATGGATGCGTCTAATCTCCTAAAACCGGCTCTTGCAAGAGGGGAGTTAAGGGCTATAGGAGCGACGACGCTTGACGAATACAGAAAATATATTGAAAAAGACGCCGCGCTGGAAAGAAGATTTCAGCCCGTTTTCGTGGACGAGCCGTCAGTAGAAGATACTATTTCTATACTAAGGGGGCTCAAAGAAAGATACGAAGCATATCACGGCATAAGAATAAAAGACTCGGCTTTAATTGCAGCGGCTACGCTTTCCCACAGATATATTACGGACAGATTTTTGCCTGATAAAGCTATAGATCTTGTGGATGAAGCTTCCGCAAAATTAAGAATAGAAATTGATTCTATGCCGTCCGCTCTCGATGAAATTCAAAGAAACATCATCCGAATTAAGATAGAGCAGGAAGCGTTAAAAAAAGAAAAAGACGAAGAATCCAAAAAAAGATTGAAAGATCTCGATGAAGAGCTTGCAAATCTGGAAGAAGATTTTAACCAGAAGAAAGCAAAATGGCATAACGAAAAAGAGCATATTCAAAAAATAGGAGAAATTAAAAAAGAAATAGATTCTCTCAGAATTGAAGAGCAGAGATACGAAAGAGAAGGCAAATACGATAAAGTAGCCGAAATAAGATACGGCAAACTAAACGAACTGGAAAAGAAACTTGAGGATTCAAATAAATCTCTTATTGCAATGCAGGAAAACGGAAGCTTTTTAAAAGAGGAAGTGGATTCCGAAGACATCGCAAGGGTGGTGGCTAAATGGACGGGAATACCGGTTTCCAAACTTATGGAAGGCGAAAAAGAAAAACTTCTGCAAATAGAAGAACACCTTCACGACAGGGTAATATCACAGGATGAAGCCATTAACAGCGTAGCCAATACCATTAGGCGTTCCCGTGCCGGTTTATCGGACGTAAATAAACCTATAGGCTCTTTTATGTTTCTCGGGCCGACCGGCGTCGGAAAGACGGAACTGGCAAAAGCTCTCGCCGAATTTTTATTCGACGACGAAAACAATATAGTAAGAATAGATATGTCCGAGTATATGGAAAAGCATGCCGTATCGAGACTTATAGGCGCTCCTCCGGGCTACGTGGGTTATGAAGAGGGCGGTCAGCTTACCGAAGCTGTCAGAAGGCGCCCGTACAGTGTAGTTCTGTTCGACGAAGTAGAGAAAGCCCATCAGGACGTGTTTAACGTAATGCTCCAGCTTTTAGACGACGGAAGGCTTACCGACGGACAGGGAAGAACGGTGGATTTTAAAAATACGATTGTCATTATGACATCAAACATAGGCTCCGATATTATACAAAGCTACAGCGGCAAACAGTATGAAGAAATGAAAAACAGCATTAACGGAATTTTAAAAAATTATTTCAGGCCTGAGTTTTTAAACAGATTAGACGATATAATAATATTCCATGCTTTAAACGAAAACGATATATTGAAAATCGTCGAAATACAGTTGAAAAAGCTCATTAACGTATTGAAGGAAAGAGGCATAGACGCTGAATATACCGACTCTTTACTGAAATTTATAGCAATGGAAGGTTACGATCCTATTTACGGCGCAAGACCGCTGAAGAGAGCGGTTAAGACTTTCATACAGGATAAAATTGCAGTCGATTTATTATCAGGCGCAATAGTTTCCGGCGATTCGATAGTTATCGACTATAAGGAAGAATCCGGCGTAATCGTCGAAAAAGTTACGGTAGTTACCGCCGAGCCGGTCTAACAATTCATTTTGCCGTTTTGACAATCTACATTTGTCAAAACGGCAAAATTTTTTAAAGGTGTCAGATTTATTTATTTGCTTACTGCCGACTGGGTTTGCCGGCAAACCCAGTCGGCGGACTTTATCCGCCGCCTATCCTTTTTAAAGGAGGGGAAATTTTATTTACCGTACATTGCAATGGTGCGAATTTGCTTGCTGCCGACAGGATTTTCCGGTAAATTACTGCTTCTATTTTGAATATGGCACGGTTTTTGCATTAATAAAATTAAATAAAAATTAAGCGAGGTTTTGAGATTATGAAATTGAAATTGAAGTCCGATTCAAAAATTATCGGCGCAGGAGTGGCCGTTCTTATCGGTATAATAGCAGGGGTTATAATAACCGCCAACCTGCATCTGTTTAAAAAATCTATGGCGGAAGGAACAGCTCCGGTAATTTACACGACAACGCATTCTACGATGCCGGCGCAGAACGGACCAAGCAATTTTATTGCATTAATAAAAAAAGATAAACCTTTCGTCGTAAATATAAGGACGACCCAAAAAGTTAAAAGCGGTCCTTTTCAGATGTATGAAAGCCCGTTCGGCTCACAGCCTAACCCGTTCGGCAATTTTTTTAAAAATTTTTTTAATAATGCTCCGCAGTCCACATATACCGAAGAAAGTTTGGGTTCAGGGGTAATTATAAGCAAAAACGGGTATATAATTACCAATAATCATGTAATTAAAGGAGCTACTAAAATATACGTAAAACTTTCGACAGGCAAAACATTCAAGGCAACGGTTATAGGTAAAGACCCGCAGGTAGATTTAGCCCTGCTTAAAATAAACGACGGCGATAATCTTCCGGCGGCTATACTCGGAGATTCCACAAAATCTCAAATAGGCGAATGGGTACTTGCAATCGGCAACCCGTTCGGCTTAGGCTGGACAGTAACTAACGGAATTATAAGCGCGAAAGGCAGAGCTATCGGAGGACCTTACGAGGACTTTATCCAAACAAATGCCGCTATTAACCCCGGAAACAGCGGAGGTCCGCTGATAAATATGAAAGGACAGGTAATAGGCATTAACACTGCTATTATAAAAGGCGCGCAGGGAATCGGTTTTTCAATACCCGTAAACGTCGTCAAAGAAGTTCTTCCGGAGCTTGAAACAGGCAAAATAACCAGAGGTTGGCTCGGAATAGAAATTCAAGAAATCACGCCGGCTCTTAAAAAAGCCTTTAATCTCCAAACTACTCGCGGAGCTTTGGTTTCCTCGGTAGTTCCTGGAGGACCTGCGGCAAAAGCCGGTTTAAAAAGCGGAGACGTTATAATAAAATTTAACGGCGCAAAAGTAAAAGAGATGTCGCAGCTTCCGTGGTTGGTAGGCAATACTAAACCCGGAGCAACCGTTCCGATAGAGGTAATTAGGAACGGGAAAAAGATAAATTTATCTATAACGGTAGGCAACTGGAACAGCAAAGGCAATGTTTTTAACAAAAAAACCCAGAAAATTTCGGCAAAAAAATTAGGCATAACCGTTATTCCGCTTACTCCTCAAAATATGCAGAGTTACGGGATTCAAAACGTTCGGCACGGAGTTATAGTAGCAAAAGTTATACCGGGCGGTGCAGGCCAAAGAATGGGTATAATGCCTGGCGATGTTATCGAGTCGATTAATCATCATATCGTAAATAATATTTCAGAGTATGTAAGCGATATAGACAGGGCGGAAAAATTAAAACAGTTCCTGTTCTATATAAGGCGCGGCAATATGAAGCTTTATCTGGCATATTCGATGAAATAAGTTTTATATAGGCAATATAATAAAATAAAAAGTTTTCTCAAAACCAAGACAAACTGTAAGCTTTCCATCACTCCTCCTAAAGGTGGCCCGGTTCCGTAAAAAGAGCCGGGCTATTTTTTTATCTTTCCGTATGATAAAATATTACTGCAATGAATAATAATTTTATTCTCGGAACCGCCGGTCATATAGACCACGGAAAATCTTCCCTCATTAAAGCTTTAACCGGCATAGAGACCGACAGATTGGAAGAAGAAAGAAAAAGAGGCATAAGCATCGTTTTAGGTTATGCCGATATGCGGTTTTCTTCAGGTATTTCCGCCGGCATAGTCGATGTTCCCGGCCATGCCAAATTTATTAAGACCATGGTTTCCGGTTCGACCGGCATGGACGGCGTTTTACTGGTAATTGCGGCAGACGACGGAATAATGGCACAGACTAAAGAACATCTGCTTATTTTAAAACTTCTCGGAATTAACCTTATAATTCCGGTAATAACGAAAATAGACGCAGTTTCTCCCGAAATCCTGGTAAAAAGAGAATCCGAAGTAAAGGAATTTTTAAAAACATACGGCTACGAAAAGTATTCTTCGAATATCTTTAAAGTATCGACAAAATCCGGTAAAGGAATCGAAGAATTAAAAAAAAATATAGAAAAAATTTTTCAAGAATTTAATTTCCAAAGGCAAAATAATAAAATTAATACGCCTACGAAAGTTTTTCTGCCTATAGACAGAATTATTTCTTCGAAGGGTTTCGGGACGATTTTAGCCGGCACGTTAAAGTATGGATCTTTTAAGGTAAACTCCGAAATTCAGATAATGCCGCCGGGTATAACGGCGAAAGTAAAAAGCATAGAGTCCCATAACAAACCGGTAGATACGGCTTTTAAATCCATGAGGATATCGGTTAACGTTCCTTCGGTTAAAAAAGAAAACGTAAAATTCGGAGACATTATCTGCGAAAAAGATTCTTTAACGGCTTCAGATGCCGTTTTAGCCAAAGTTTTTTACGACTTTGAAAACAAAAAAGACCTTAAAAGCCATATTAATTTGATGTTTATGACCGGAACGTCGTCCGTTGCCGCTAAAATAATAGTTTATAATAATGAAAAGAAAATTAAACCGGGTGAATATTCATATGCTTTGTTTAAATTAAACGCCGAAACAGCTTCGATGACCGGCGAAAAATTTATTATAAGAGATATAGGAGCCGGAAAAACTATCGGCGGCGGTACCATTATAGATTCTTCCGCCGATTATGAGTATTCTAAAATAAATAACGGATTATATGAAGATATACTTTCAGGAAATGCAGACGACGCAGTTTACGGCTTTGTAAAAATATTCCAAACCGTTAATTTAGAAAGCATTTATAAAAAATTTAATTTAAATTTATCCGATTTTTTTGAAGCCATAGAACGGTTAAAAAAAGACGGAAAAATAATAACCGGCAATAAAAACAGGCATGTATTTACTTCTGATTTTTATAATAAAGGAAAAAAAATATTAACGGGCATTATAGAAAAAGATAAAAAAATTTACGGCAAAACCGAACTTTTTAATGTTTTTAAGGAAAACCTAAGCGGGGAAAATATTTATAAAGCGGCTTATAAAACCGAGGATATTTTTTTCGATATTTTGATAAACGACTTGTTAGGCGAAAAGTATATATCTTATGACAGCATGGGAAATATAATTCCGAAAGGGCTTGAAGCGGCTAAAGAAGTTAATATCGATATTCCGGCTGAATATGCCGGCGCGGCAAAAAAAATAGAAAATTTACTGCTTTCAAACGGAAACAGCGTTCCGGACTACGGCGATTTAGAAAGAAAAATCGCACTGCCAAAAAAAACGTTAAATTATATATTGGGTTTAATGCTGAAATCGTCCAAAATCGTAAAAGTTAAACACGATATGTATTATTTAAAAGAACAGATAGACGGCATAAAATCGAAATTAGACGTTTTTTTCGAGAAAAACGAAAAATTGGAGCCAAAGGATATAAAAGAAATTGCCGGAGTTTCCCGAAAATATGCCATACCTCTGCTCGAATATTTCGACGCTGTCGGATATACGGTAAAAAAAGGGGAGCATAGAATTAAAAAATAAAACATCCCATTTTTTCCGTTTTTTTGCTATAATAGAAGAAGTAACAAACTTTAACTTAATTTTTAACAACTTAATTTATATTATTTATCAAATAACTATATGCCTTATAGAGACTTGCACGAATTTATCGGAGTTTTAGAAAAAGAGAACGATTTAAAAAGGATCGGCGCTCCTGTCGACAGGATTTTGGAAATAGCAGAGATTGCAGACAGGACCGTAAAAAAAGAGGGTCCGGCTCTTTTATTCGAAAACGTAAAAGGATATAATTTTCCGGTTTTAATAAATATGTTCGGCTCCAGCAAAAGAATTCTGAAGGCTTTTGAAGTCGAAAATCTCGACGACGTAGCAAAAAGGATTGAAGAAATAATAGATCCAGAAATCCCGACAAATTTTTTTGAAAAGATAAAGTCGCTTTCAAAACTTAAAAAACTTGCCGATTATATGCCTAAAATAGTTAAAAACGCTAAATGCAAAGAGGTTATTGTAGATAAACCTCCTCTTTTAGATATTCTGCCCGTTTTAAAAACTTGGCCGGAAGACGGCGGTCCGTTTATTACTCTTCCGCTTGTTTTTACTAAAGATCCGGAAAAAGGCTCCACTAACGTAGGCATGTACAGAATGCAGGTTTACGACGATACTGCTTGCGGGATGCACTGGCATATTCATAAAGACGGCGCAAGACATTTCAGAAAATATAGGGAACTCGGAAAAAAAATACCGGTTTCCGTTGTCTTAGGTTCAGATCCTTCCGTTATTTATTCTGCAACCGCTCCTCTGCCTCCTGATATAGAAGAGATGATGTTTGCCGGTTTTTTAAGAGGCGAATCGGTCGAATTAGTTAAATGCGAGACTAACGATATATATGTTCCGGCTAACGCCGAATTCGTTCTCGAAGGATATATAGATCCGAATGAAGATTTAAGGGTCGAAGGTCCTTTCGGAGACCATACCGGATATTATTCGCTGGAAGATTTTTACCCAGTTTTTCACGTAACTTTGATAACACACAGGAAAGATGCGGTATATCCGGCTACGATAGTAGGCAAGCCTCCTATGGAAGACTGTTATATAGGGAAAGCCACAGAAAGGTTTTTCCTTCCGGCTATAAAAAAGATTTTTCCCGAAATAGTCGATATGAATCTTCCTTTTGAGGGAATATTTCACGACCTTGCTTTCGTAAGCATTAAAAAAAGTTATCCGGGGCATGCAAAAAAGATTATGCACGGTATATGGGGACTGGGTTTAATGATGTTTACAAAAATTATAGTAATACTTGACGAAGACGTAAACGTTCAGGACAGAAGCGAGGTTATCTGGAGGATTTGCAACAATATAGACCCTAAAAGAGATATAACTTTCGTAGAAGGACCTATAGACGTTCTAGAGCATGCTTCCGATATTCCTAATTACGGCTCAAAAATGGGCATCGATGCTACAAAAAAATGGGCATCGGAAGGCTATAAAAGAAAATGGCCTAACGATATAACGATGTCCGAAGAAATAAAAAAACTTGTCGATGCAAAATGGAAAGAGTACGGTATCGATGCTTAAAAAAATTAAAAACACTTTAGAATTAGTAAAATTTTCCCATACTATTTTCGTTCTGCCTTTTGCGCTGAGCGCTTTTTTTCTTGCTTTTTACGATAAATATCCTAATTCTTTCGGCACGCCTTTTTTTTACTATAAAATAATATGGATTATTATCGCAATGGCTTCGGGAAGAAGCGGAGCAATGGCGTTTAACAGGGTAATCGACAGAAAAATAGACGCTAAAAACAAAAGGACTATGTCGAGGACGCTTCCAAAAGGCGAGTTGTCCGTTTTATACAGCGTTATTTTCGGCATTGCATCTTACGCCGTTCTTATAATTGCGGCGTATGAACTAAATTTTACCTGTTTAGTGCTTACGCCCTTAGTGATAGTTTTTGTAACTTTTTATTCTTTCACTAAAAGATTCACTTTTTTTTCACATCTCGTGCTAGGAATAAGCATGGCATTGGGACCTCTTGGAACATGGCTTGCCGTAACAGGCAGTTTGGATTATAAAATTTTAATTCTCGGTCTTGCCGTAGTTTTTTGGGGCGCCGGATTTGATATACTTTATGCCGTAATGGATTACGATTTCGACGTCGCAAACGGGCTTTTTTCGGTGCCGGCAAAATTCGGAATAAAAAATTCCGTAATTATTGCCAGAATACTGCATTTATCTGCTCTATTCTGCCTTGTTTATTTGTATTTTTTATTTAACCTAAATTTTTTATATATTATCGGCATAATTCTTGTAACAGGATTTTTTGCATACGAGCATATTCTGGTTTTTAAAAGTTTGGACAATATCGATATGGCGTTTTTTACAATGAACGGTTATATATCTATTACTTTTTTCGTCTTTATGTCGCTAAGCATAGCGTATTATTATAAATTACTATAAATTATTAGAAAAATTTATCGCCTCGGCTTTAAAATGACAAAAAAATATTCATACATTCTTGCAATAACCGGTGCGTCCGGATCAATATACGGGATTAGTCTTCTTAAAGCTTTAATCGAACATTCTTATTTTGTACACCTTATTGTTTCCGAGCCAGGTTTTACGGTAATGAAAGACGAACTGGATATGTTTAAAGGCAGCTATAATGATGAAGATAAAGCAAAAAATAGCAATAACGGTAATCCGTCAATTTCCGATTTCGACGCTAAACAAGAAATATTAAACGCTATAAAGCTTAACTTGACGCAGGATTCTGATATCGACGCCGATGCGGCTTTTAATTCTTATACCTCTATGTTCGAACTTTTAGACGAAAAATTTTTGGAGTCTAAAATAGCGAGCGGTTCGGCAAAAGACGTGAAAGGCATGGCGGTAGTTCCTTGTTCTATGGGTTCTTTAGCAAGAATAGCATGCGGAATTTCCGGAAATTTGATTGAACGCGCGGCAGACGTTATTTTAAAAGAAAAAAAAAGACTCGTAGTATGTCCTAGAGAAACTCCGTTTAACGATATACATCTTAAGAATATGCTGTCGCTATATTCATCGGGCGCAGTAATACTTCCGCTGATCCCTGGTTTTTACAATAAGCCTAAAACGGTAAGAGATATAGTAGATTTTATGACCGGCAGAATTTTAGACAGCCTTTCTATTGAAAACGATGTATATGAAAGATGGGAAGGTTATAACTGAAAATATAATGAAAAATAAAAATTTTGATTTAATCAGGGAAAAAGTTTATAATGATATAAGGCTTACGGTTGAAGACGCCCTGTTTTTATTTGAATCTAAAGACCTGCTTTCCATAGGAGAGCTTGCAAACTATAAGAATAGCAAAATTAACGGAAGCAGCGTTTATTATATAGTTAATATTCATGTTAATTATACCAATATATGCATAAACAGGTGTGCATTCTGCGCTTTTTACAGGACGGGGAAAGAAAGCGACGCATATTCTATGAGTATAGACGAAATAATAGAATATATAGGAAAACATCACAAATTGAATAATTTTAAAGAAGTCCATATAGTAGGAGGTCTTCATCCGTCGATGCCTTACGGATTTTATTCAGACATGATTCGCAGGATAAAAAAAGAATTTCCTTCTCTTATGATTCAGGCGTTTACCGCCGTAGAAATTGACTATTTGTCTAAAATTTCAGGTTTACCCGTAGAAACCGTCCTATACGATTTAAAAGAAAGCGGTTTAAACAGTCTTCCGGGAGGCGGCGCAGAAATTTTTAATCCTGCCGTCAGAAACAAACTTTGTCCCAATAAAATCAGCGGAGAGAGATGGATTTATATTCATAAAGCAGCGCATAAAATAGGAATAGGTTCAAACGCGTCAATGCTTTACGGAGTAAAAGAAAGCTGCGCCGACAGGGTAAACCACCTAAACGATATAAGAAACGCGCAAGACGAATCCGGAGGATTTAAATCTTTCATCCCGTTTGCATTCCAGCCAAAAAACACCGCGGTCAAAAATTCATCGCTTACTTTCGGGTACGACGACCTTAAAGTTATTGCGACGGCCCGCCTTTTTTTAGATAATTTTAAACATATAAAAACTTTTTTCGTAAATCTCGGTATTAACCTTGCGCAGGTATCTCTTTCTTTCGGCGCCGACGATTTCGACGGAACTCTTATAGAGGAAAAAATATCTCATAACGCCGGATCTTCTCAGCCCTCCGGTCTCAGCGTAAAAAATTTAAAAAAAATAATAACCGAAACGGGAAAGGTACCCGTAGAAAGAGACACTGCTTATAATATAGCGGATAATTAACGTAATAATTAATAATAATTTAAATTAATGTTTTAAAAAAAGTTTAAGGAGGCTAAAAATGTTTAACTTAAACGAATTTGTATTTTATCCGGGGTACGGAGTCTGCACTGTAGAATCTATTTCTAAAAAAACGATAGGTTCTGCGGAAATGTCTTTTTACAATATCAGAGTTTTGGAAAACAATGCGAAAATTATGATTCCCGTAAAAAACGAGGCTGAAGTCGGACTGCGTCTTTTAATTAAAGAGAACGAGATACAGAAGGTTTTCGACGTTCTTGAGGAAAAATGCGAAAAAAGGCCTTTCGCAAAAAAAGAATCCTGGAACAAAAGATTTAACGGATACAATTTAAAATTATGCTCATCCTGCCCTTTTGAAGTTGCCGAAGTCCTGAGGGATTTATATACATTAAAATGCGAAAAGGAATTGTCTTTCGCCGAAAAGAAGATGTTTGAAAAAGCAAAACATTTGATAATAAAAGAAATTTCTACGGTTATGAACATGTCCGAAACGTTCGTAGAAGAGAAAATAAAAAAAATATTTATAAAAAATACCGAAACACCTCAAAGTTTGAAATTGGACGCATAAGTTTTAATTTTAATTTAAATTTAAACGGTTATTTATAATATTGATCATATAGATGAAAATTTTTAATAAAAAACCTATTCTTTTCGTCAGGGTGTCGCTTGTTCTCATTTCTGCAGTTCTTGGTTTTTTAATCGGGAAAGAATACTGGCATAACGATTTTTTATCCTACGTAGGATTGCTGTTCGGTTTTACTATAGGCTTTATAGTTATATCCGTCGAAAAAAGCATGGAATCTATTTCTACCAGAAAAATACTAACCGGAGGAATAGGGCTTTTTATCGGGCTTTTTATAATCAATTATATTACGTACCAGCTTTTTAAATCTTTTTTTACCGGTTCGGATCTCGGTTATATTACATATGCTTTCGTAAATTTCGTCGCGGGTTATCTTGGATTAATTATAGGACTTAGGGTGAGCGACGATTTTTCGGTCGGTATAAGAATTCAGGGCGGAAATAATACAGGCGTAGAACAAAACCGGTTTAGGCAAGAAATTAAGGCCGATACTAATATTTCGGGCGTTAAAGCCGAAGATTCGGAACAATGCCGCAATTACAAAGTTATAGATACCAGCTCTCTAATAGACGGAAGAATATTAGACGTATCAAAGACCGGTTTTATAGACGGAACTTACGTTATCCCATCTTTTGTTTTGCACGAACTTCAACATATAGCCGATTCCCAGGATCCGCTTAAAAGGGTTAAGGGCAGGAGAGGATTGGACATACTTAAAGAACTGAGGGAAGATAAAAATATTAATATAAAGTTTACCGACGTCGATTATCCCAATATAAAAGAAGTGGATGCGAAATTAATAGCTTTTGCAAAAGAAAATAACGGCAAGATTATTACGACGGATTTTAACCTTAATAAAGTTGCGCAGGTCAGAAATATAAAGGTCTTAAATATAAACGATTTAGTTAAGGCGTTAAGACCTATTCTTTTGCCGGGCGAAAATATGACCGTTTTAATTGCAAAAGAGGGCAGGGAAAAAAATCAGGGCATAGCATATATGGACGACGGAACTATGGTAGTAGTCGAAGACGCCATGAAATTAGTCGGTTCGGAATTAGAAGTCGTCGTGACGAGCGTACTCCAGACTTCGAGCGGCAGAATGATATTTACGAAAATAAACAGCGAAAAAGAGCATGCGGTCGTATAATAACGACGTGTATTTTTACCGGCAATTTTATTAATAAAGCTAAGCTGCTATCGGTTTTACGCATGAAATTTTTTTAAAAACATTTCGGCTATTTCGATATCCAAGGACGAAGTAATTTTTATGTTTAAATCGGTAGATTTTACCGGAAATACCGGCAAACCTAAATTTTCGACCAAAGATACGTCGTCGGTAGAGATAAAATTTTCTTCCGCAGCTTTATAAACGGCTTTTTTGATAATATCAAACTTAAAAGTCTGCGGAGTTTTGGCGGAGATAAGCCCGTCCCTGAGAAGAGTTTTAAGTTTAACCGCATCAGCTTTGTTTGCCGCAGTTTCCGCAATTTTATCTTTTCCTGCATTAATTTCTTTTATGGTTTCCGTAACGCCTGAACATAAGAACGCCGCGCCGTATTCCGCAGTTTTATCCAGCAGAATGCTTAATTCGTTATCGGTTACGAAAGGCCTTGCTGAATCGTGGATGAATACGATAGCGTTTCCGATGTCATTTCCGGCTGTATTTTTCAAACTTTCTTCGGACTTATCTGCTTTTATATATGTATTTTCCATATATTTTACCGCATTATAAACGGATTCCTGCCGTGATTTTCCGCCGGTTATTATTTTTATTTTTTTATTTTTTTCTTCCGAAAGATTCTTGCCGAAAAAAGCGTTCCAGTTAAAATCGTATATTTGCCGAGGCGGCACAGCTATTATAATTGCATCGAAATTAATTTTGGAATTTAAAAAAATATCGAGACTATGCAGGATAATTTCTTTATTTTTTATTTTTATAAGCTGTTTAGGCATGGAAAAACCGGTGCGCGAACCTATTCCGGCGGCAAGCAATACAGCGTATATTTTCATTTTCCGGCTCCATATATTACGTTGTAAATCAGTTTCTTTTTTATAGTCGTCTTTTATTTAATTACTTAATAAATACATCAAGTACGTCAAAAACCTTAGAGGTATAATTTCTTTTTATAATCTTAACGTTTTAATTTTATTACATCAAGTACGTCAAAAACCTTAGAGGTATAATATGAAATATTATAACCTGCTTTACCGTTACCTCTTGGACAAAAGACATACGCTGAAACATTCTATGGCTTTCTGTTTCCCGACGGAATCGAGCCCTTCTTTAGTCTTGCCTTTGATATTTATACGCGATTTATCGACGTTTAAAACGGAAGATACCGAACTTATCATCCGCTCTTTGTAAGACGAAATTTTAGGGGTCTGAGTTACGATGGTGATATCCGCATTGACTAACCCATATCCTTGTTCTTTGACTAAACCGTATGCGTAATTTATTATTTCTATACTGCTTATACCTTTTGTGGATTTTAGATTGTCAGGATATAAAACGCCGATATCCGGCAGCGATAATGCTCCGAGCAGGGCATCCGTAAGAGAATGAAGGACGACGTCGCCGTCGGAATGAGCTTCAACCCCGACGTGTTCTTCTATAAGCACTCCTCCAAGATATAATTTTTTTGCGGCATTTTCGAAAAGCGTAAATTCTAAAAACTTATGTATATCGTAACCGCTTCCGATTCTAAAACTATCATTTATCATAAAACAATTATAGCACGGCTGCTTATTTAACGGAATATTTTTTTGTTATCTTAAAATTACCGATAGAAACTGTTCCGGCATCTCTCTTAAAGTTTCTATCGGTAATTTTGGGGTATCATGAAGGCGTTTAGTGTGATATAATAATATAAAAGAGAAGAAATAATCAAAAAATTTTTATTAGCGGATTAAGGAAAAGCAATAATAATTTATAATAATAATAACAAAAACGAATAAATAACAATTAAATAAGGGGGAAAATTATTATGAGGATGCTTTTTGAGCCGATAGAGATAGGCGGAATAAAGATTAAAAACAGAATAATGATGGCGCCCATGTGTATGTACTCAGCTTCTGAAGGCATCGTAGGCGCTTTTCATATGGCGCATTTGGGGGCGAGAGCCGTGGGCGGCGCGGGACTTATTATAGTTGAAGCTACCGGCGTAAGTCCGGAAGGAAGAATAAGCCCCTACGATGCCGGAATATGGAATGAAAAGCAGGTTGAGGCTTTTAAACCCATCGTAGAATTTTGTAAATCTTGCGGGTCGGTAATGGGAATACAGCTGGCGCATGCCGGAAGGAAAGCATCGACTAACGCTCCGTGGCTTGGAGACAACCCCTTAAAACATGGAGAAGGCGGCTGGCAGGTTCTTGGTCCCAGCCCCGTTCCTTTCGATGAAGGCTATCCCGTTCCGAAAGAGATGGATGAAAATGACGTTAAAAAGGTTATAAATGATTTCGCAAACGGAGCAAAAAATGCCGATAAAGCAGGATTTGACATAATAGAAATACACGCCGCACACGGCTATTTGATAAACGAATTTTTGTCGCCGCTGTCCAACAAAAGAACCGATAAATATGGCGGCAGTCTCGAAAACAGGGCAAGACTCCTGCTTGAAATTATAAGCGCCGTAAAATCGGGCGGCTGGCCTAAAAACAAACCAATATTAGTAAGAATTTCAGCCGTAGATTGGGTAGAAGGCGGTTTCGACCTTGAATCGTCTATAGCTTTAGCAAAAATGCTGAAGGAAGCAGGGGTATCTTTAATAGACTGTTCTTCAGGAGGAACTTCTCCTAAAGCAAAAATGAATATATATTACGGCTATCAGCTCGGTTTCGCGAAAGAGATAAAAGAAGAAGCCGGTATTGCAGTTTCCGGAGTAGGACTTATTACGAAACCGGAATTCGCCGATTTCATATTAAGTTCCGGAACCGCCGATATGGTGGCTCTCGGCAGAGAACTGCTACGCAATCCTTATTGGCCTCTTGAGGCGGCACATAAGCTCGGCGTTGATGTTGAATGGCCTAAGCAGTATTTGAGAGCCAAATTCTAAATATGTTAAAATCTTATAACAAAAAATAAAAAATATATTGTTTGGTTAAATATTAAAAGGACTTGAAACCTAAAGAACTTTATAAAATTAAGTGG
>JBMFVW010000009.1:21775-54608 GCA_049965795.1 Candidatus Acidulodesulfobacterium sp. | reverse complement strand
TTTTACTGGTCGGGACGACTGGATTTGAACCAGCGACCCCTTGCTCCCGAAGCAAGTGCGCTACCGAGCTGCGCTACGTCCCGAAATGAAGTGTATAAATTATTATTATATTACTTATTTTATTTTTTTTCCATTATTTTTTTGTTTTTTGTCAAGGCAAAGTAGAAATGTCCGCTTTTGATTAAAATTAATATGCTTTTCATAGCCGACGGAAACCGTCAGGAAAGAGTGCCGGATGACCTCAATACATGGACAGAATACAATTCCGTCCATGCCACAAATTGGACACAAACATTTTTTAGTATTAATTGGCTGTTTCTTATGCGGAAAATAAAATCCGGCAACTTTTCCTTTTTAAATTCTTTCGCGCATTTCGTTTATAGTTTCGATATAATTTTTCGTTCCCAATATTCCTGAGCCGCTTACCATAATATCTGCACCTGAATTAGCCGCTTCGGCTATGTTTATTACTTTTATGCCGCCGTCCACTTCAATTTGGGTTTGAAGTTCTCTTTCCTGTATTATGCCGTGAAGTTTCTCGATTTTGAACAAAGAAGAATATATAAATTCCTGTCCGCTGAAACCTGGATCTACCGACATAATAAGAACGAGATCCACGTCTTGAAGTATCTCGCTTAAAAAATCCACCGGCGTTGCCGGATTTATCGCTACTCCGGGGCTTGCTTCCAACTCCCTGATTCTTTCGACTACCCTGTGAAGATGCGTAGTGCCTTCAAAATGCACCGTCAGTATATCTGCGCCGCTTTTTACAAACTGTTCTATATATCTTTCAGGACGGTCTATCATTAGATGAACATCTAAAGGAATATTCGCACGGGCTTTAATTGCTTCCACAATATTCCAACCGGCGGTAATATTGGGAACGAATATGCCGTCCATAATATCTATATGCAAAAAATCCGCACCGGCTTCTTCAAGCAGTTTTATTTCTTCTGAAAGATTTAATATATCGCCGGATAATATCGAAGGCGCTATCTTTTTCAATTTTTTCTCCTGTTAAAATTTTTTTTATTATTTATATTATTTATTGTATTACATATTTATTTAATTAATTATACCACAAATTTATGCGGTCATTATTATATGCAGTGAAACTTTTAAAAAATTTAATCCTGCTAAAACATTCATAAAACATATAAGCAAAAACACTTTAAAAACAAAAGCTATTCAAACAAAGCCGGTTCTTCCTTAGTTTCGTCGTCGGAGCCGTTATCATTGCCGTTTAGCGATTCTAACGCGTTTTTCCTGCCAAAATCGTCCATTTCTTTAACGGAAGGCAAATCGTTAAGATTTTTAAGATTAAAAACTTCCAAAAAATAATCGCTGGTTTTATATATCAGCGGTCTCCCCACTATCTCTTTTCTTCCCGCGACTTTAATGAGGTTTTTTTCAAGAAGAAATTTAAGTGTGCCGGATGAATCGAATCCCCTTACGGCGTCTATTTCATTTTTGGTAACCGGCTGCTTATAGGCTATAATAGAAAGCGTTTCAAGCTGGGGGCCAGTAAATTTTACGGGTTTTATCTCCAAACTGCCGGATATTGCATCGAAATATTCGGGCTTAGTCTTAAAACTTATGCCGTTATCGTTTACGGAAAGGTATATTCCGTGATTCGATTTCTCGTTAAATTCCAGTTTTATCGATTCGACGGCTTTTAATACATCTTCTTTTTTTACTTTAAATAAATCCGTTAGTTTCTTTAACGGAACCGGTTCTTCCGAAGCAAAAATAACGGCTTCTATAGCAGGAGCCAAAGAATCGAAATCATCGCCGTAATTATTAAGCAATATTCGGTTCGTCATAAAAGCAATCCATATACATATGCATATATTATAAAACGTAAAAAGGGAGTCGGACTTTAAATCCGGCTCCCATATATAAATTTTAAAAAATTTTTTATAACTTACAATACAGATTTACATTGCCAAGTATTTTATCATTTTATAAGTTATTATTTTAAATTTTTTCTATATTTATTTAGAATAAAGCCCTATGTTTAAACCGTCGAACCAGTTTAAAAACCTGTTTATCATATCTTTCCCTTTAAAAAGAAGACCGTGCTGCGGGGCCAGAATTTCTATATCCAATTTTGATACTCTGTCTATCCATATTTTTTTTGGTTCGTTGGAAGGCATCCATCTTTTATGAAAATACTCCATATATTTTATGTGCGCATCGAAATCCTGAACAAAAACATTAGGTTTTCTTTTGCCTTTTAAATCTTCCCTTGGAACTAAAGCCGCTCCTATATCTCCGGTAAAAAGTATCTTAGATATCGGGTCGTATAAATTGAGCTGCCCGGGCGAATGAAGATAGTGCGCAGGAACGATATCGAAAGCGTAATCTTTGGTCATATTAAGCTTCATGCCGTTATCGTCAATCATTATCATATTTTCGGGTCTTGCGCCGTAATGCGAAATGAAAGTCGACCAAATTCTGTCGATAATAACTTTTGAGTCGGTAATAGAAAGCCATAAGGCAAGCGAGGAATTTACGTCAGGATCCTGATGCGAGCAGAATATAAATTTTACATCGGACATCCTTACTTCTCCGGCAAAAGCGGAGGAAACCGAAGAAAACATTTCTATTCCGCCGGGATCCATAATCGTCGCAACTTTATCGTGAACTAACAGATACTGGTTTGTATCAATTATATAATCCGGTCTGTCGACATCTTTTCCTATATAAACGAACTTATGATTTGGAGACTCGTATAATACTTCTGATATCATGATTAGAATACCTCTTATAATAAATTTATAATATACTTGATGCTAAACGCATATATCGTTGACTTTGCTGTCTATATTTTTAATAGTTTTCATAAGTCCTTCGTTCATCTTGCTGTCTATTCTCAGTGTGTCGTTAAGCTTTGCGCTTACTTTTCTTATTCCGAAAAGAACGTTGGATATTTCTTTAGTAGAACTTGACGATTTTTCGGATAATTTTCTGACTTCGTCCGCAACGACGGCAAACCCTCTTCCTGCTTCTCCCGCTCTTGCGGCTTCGATAGCGGCGTTCAACGCCAGCAGATTAATCTGGTCGGTAATAGACACTATTGCGCTTAAAATTTCGTCGGTAAAAAGGGTCAGCTTATAAAGCTCTACGGAATCCTGATATGTCTTTTCCAGCGTGGAAAAGGAACTTGAATACATATGGGATAACGAATCTACGAAATTTTTAATTCCGGTTTTGGATTCAAGGCATTTTAATTTGAACTGATTAAACTGCTCGTTGATTTTTGGAAGTTCTTCGGAATCGTTTGCGCATGAATTTAATAGATTATCCTTGTTCCGGATATCTTCTTCAAGCGAAGCTGCTTTCATCCTTAAAGACTCTATTTCTTTTTTGTATCCGTCTATAGCCGAAGCGTTATCGGCGTCTTTCCGTTTTAAAGAAACTTCAAGTTCGCCGTTTTTTTTCTTAAGTTCGTTGATTTCGTCGATTAATTTCTTGTATTCGCCGCTTGATAAAAATTTCATATAAAGCACCCGCTTTTACGATATGAGGTTAATAATTAGTAATTATAATTTTATAATATTATATAAATAATAATTTCGATTTAATAAGATTTTATATTTTTGTAAAATTTATTGCAAGAGTTTTTTTATATTTTTTAAAAAAATTTTTTTGCTACGGCGGAAGCGCATTTTATGCCGTCTATAGCGCTTGTTATTATGCCTCCGGAATAACCTGAACCTTCTCCGCACGGATATAGACCTTTTACCGATAAAGATTCGTAATCATTGCCTCTTTTAATTCTAACGGCAGACGACGTTCCGGTCTCTATTGCGGTTAAAACCGAATTTGAAACAAATCCCTTATATTTTTTTTCAAAATCTATAAGAGAGCCTGCAATAGAACGATTAATAAAATCGGGTACAAGTTCTAACAAATTAAAATATTTTACCGACGGCTTATATGAGGGATTCGGAACCGGATTTTTTCGTTTAAAACAGTTATAGGATTTAAAACCGGAATTAAAATTTAATCCTGTTTCTTTTTTTGTTTTGTCTATTACGTCCGCTATATATTCAGGCGTGTATTGATAAGGCGCGCCGTAGCCTCCTCCGCCCGCGTTAAATGCTTTAATCTCCAAATCTTTTCTAAACGAGAGAAATCCGCCGTCCAAAGAATATTCCTTTTTGCCCAGTGACGCTATCATATCAGTTCTGACTGCGGCTACGATAGCGCTGTTAGAATTTTCCAGATCGCGGTTTGAATAGCTCATTCCGTTAACCGAAAGAATATTTTCGCCGGAACTGGAATTTATCACTACTCCGCCCGGACACATGCAAAAAGAATAGCCGCCGTATTGCTTAGAAGAAACATTATAATATACTCCGCTGAATTTTAAATCGTTTTCGTCTCTGCCGCCTTTAAAAAATAGAGAATCTATAAATTCTCTTTTATGTTCTATCCTGAACCCTACGGCAAAAGGTTTATTTTCTAAAAATACTTTTTTATTTTTCAGCATTTCATAAGTGTCTAAGCTGTTAGAACCGGCGGCTAAAATTAAAAAATCCGCAGGAATATTTCTTTTGTCGGTTACCGCGTAAACTATCTGATTTTTATCGTCGGTTGCAAAATCTTTCAATTCTTCTTCAAAAAATACTTCCGCTCCGCCGTTTATAAGATAATTTCTTGTATTTTTGAGTATATCGATTAGAATATCGCTGCCTACATGGGGTTTATGCTCCACGAGAATTTTTTTATCCGCACCCATTTTCACCAAAAAATTTAAAACGAAAGACACCGACGCATCGTCTTTTCTAGTCGTTAATTTTCCGTCCGAAAAAGTCCCTGCTCCCCCCTCTCCAAAAACAACGTTGCTTTTTTTGTTAAATTTTCCTTTATTCATCAATGCGTCAACGTCTTTTATCCTCTCTTCTACGCATTTTCCTTTCTCTATCAAAACAGGTTTTATACCTTGTTTCAATAAATACACCGCGGCAAAAATACCCGCAGGACCCATACCTGTTATTAAAACCGCAGGTTTATCGGAGTTATTTTTTTTAGTTTTGCATTTATCCGTTTTACCGCAATTCTTATTTTCTTTTCCGTTTTGAAAATCTAACGAATTTTCTCCGTAAAAAATTTTTTCTTCTTCATCCCTTGCTTTTCTTGCTTTTATATCTATACCGGCTAAAATATTTATAATTTCGTCTTCGTCTTTACATGAAAATTTACCTGAAAAATCGAATTTTATTAAAACCTTATAAACGTTTTTCGGTTCTTTTTGCCTGAAATCGAGAGATTTTTTAATTATTTTTATTTTGCCTATAAAATCTTCAATATTAATATCGTTTGTTTTCTCTGGAAATTTTTCGTTAAAATATTTCAAAAAATAATCCCTAAAAATTTCTTCTTCTTTTTTCAATCCGATTGTTTCCGGATTTTTCGTTTTCACCGGTATTTTAAAATCATAAATAAGAATCATAACATTCATATAAGCATCGCTTCAGGAAGGGTTTATTAAAGACAGTGCGGATTCTTTTATCAGTTCTTTTGCAGTTAATTTCAACGTATTTTTAAGCGGAATTAAAAGCACCGGACACACGGAATGTTTGGCAACGTAAAATGAAACGGAACCTGATATTATCTCTTTAATTCCCACTCTTTGATGAGTTCCTACGGCAATTATATCGGAAGCGTTTTTTTTTGCAAAATTTATAATCTCTTCCTGCGGATTGCCTGTATATACGAATATCTCATAATTTAAATAATACAAGCCGGATTCTTTTAATTTATCCTCTATAGATTTATGCACTTCCTCTGCTTTTGATTTTATAGAATTTTTTTTGCCGGAAAAAGAAAAAATATCGTAAGGGATAACGTGGAGTATTTGAAATCTCGCTGCCGATTCCCTAAAAAAAGATGCAGCAGACGAAAGCACGAATCCAGTTTCAAAATTTAGATCGACCGCTAAAAGAATTTTTTTTTCTATTTCCATATAATAATATTATACGATTGAAACCTTTTTTTCAAGGCGGCTTTTACCTTAGATCTTTATCTAATTTTAAACGGGGACAGAATTGAATTCTGTCCCCGTATTTAGGTAATCTGACACATTTTCCTATAGGCAATTTTGGGTTGCAGGATTAAGGTTTTAATTTATGCGGTGTTTTGTTATAATTGTAAAAACGAAATAATTTCTTGAATTTAATATAACCGATTAATCGTATTAATCAATTATTTAGGAGGACGGTAAAATGTGCGAAGAACACCATTTAGACGATGCTTTAAGCGAAGAAACAAGAAATTTAGAAATGGCAAGACAATCGCTTATTGAAGAATTTCAAGCAATTAACTGGTATCAGGAAAGAATTGAATATACGGCGGACGAAGAATTAAAACATATTCTTGCGCATAACAGGGACGAAGAAAAAGAGCATGCCGCAATGCTTATGGAATATATAAGAAAACACGACAAGGTTCAGGACGACAAATTTCTTCATCACGATTAAAAATAATGCTTTTTAAAACCTTGCGCCTATGTTATAATCTTATAGAGTAATCCGACGGTACGGCATTAAGACCGAAAACCCCGCCAGGTTCGAAAGAAAGCAACGGTATCGATTCGAGGTGCGCGTATTTAATCGGATTACTCTTTTGTCATTATATATATCACATATATTTTATACATATTGCAGCCGGTTATTTTTTTGTCTGTAAAATATGCGATTATATATATAATTCTTTGTTTTTTCCTTTATTTTTTTTTGTTCATCTTCTATATTGTATATTGCTGTTTAAAAATATATAACGTAAATAATAAATACGGACATATTTTTTTGCATAATAAAACTTTAGACTTTTCAAAATTACTTCTTACCGGAAATGAGGCAATAGCTTTAGGCGGAGCAAAAGCAGGCGTTTATACGGCTGTCGGCTACCCCGGAACGCCGAGTTCGGAAATACTTCCATATTTATCTAAATTAAACAGCGGCGCAATAGTAAACTGGTCTATCAATGAAAAAACAGCATTAGAAATAGCTGTAGGAACGTCTATAGGCTGCAAAAGGGCAATGTTTACGACTAAACACGTCGGATTAAACGTCGCCTCCGACCCGCTTATGACTCTTGCGCTTACGGGAGTAAGAGGAGGATTAGTCGTAGTTACCGCCGACGATCCCGGAATGCACAGCTCTCAAAACGAACAAGACAACAGGCTTTATTCAAAATTTGCTAAAATACCCATGTTCGAACCTTCGGACAGCCAGGAATGTTTAGACTTTACTTCAAAAGCTTTCGACGTAAGCGAAGAATTCGATACTCCGGTTATTTTAAGAACAGTTACGAGAATATCCCATTCAAGAAGCATCGCCGTTTTCTCCGGCAAATTTCCGTTTGACGGAGAACGAAAAAATACGGAAAATACTTACAAAAAAGATATAGAAAAATTCGTTATGGTTCCGGTTTACGCAAGAAAAAGACACAAAGCCGCCTTAGAAAGGCTGAAACGGCTTATAGATTTTTCTAACGGCTCAGGATTAAACACCGTTGAATATAACGATAGAGAATTCGGTATAATTACAAGCGGCATTTCTTATCAATATGCCAAAGAAATTGCGCCTTTCGCTTCTTTTTTAAAACTTTCTTTTTCTTATCCGCTTCCGGATTTATTAATTAAAGATTTTGTAAAAAACGTTAAAAATATTGTCATAATTGAGGAGTTGGAACCTTTTATACAAAACGAAATTGCTTCGCTCGGCATCGAATTAAAGGGCAAAGAATATTTTCCGAGGGACGGAGAATTAAATCCCGACATAGTATTATTCGGACTTAAAAAAGCAGGTTTTTTTAAAGGCAAAAAAACGGCGGATAAAGAAAAAAATGCCGGTAAAGACATACGTATTAGTTTGTCTAATCCCCTGCCGCCCAGATTTCCGGCTTTGTGCAGCGGATGCCCCCACACTTCGGTATTTTACGCTCTTAAAAAATTAAAAGTTCCCGTTATGGGCGATATAGGATGCTATACACTTGGAGCGCTTCCGCCTCTTAATGCAATGGACAGCTGTATTTCTATGGGGCTTGCATTCGGCGCCGCGCAAGGTTTGTCGGCTACAAAATCTTCGCATAAAAAAACCGTTGGAATTATGGGCGATTCGACATTTTTCCATTCAGGCATAACATCTCTCATAGACGCAAAATATAATAACGCAAAATTTACCGCTATTATTCTGGACAACTCCACTACGGCGATGACAGGAGGACAGGATCATCCCGGAACAGGGAAAAACCTATCCTTTAATCAATCCGTTTCAAGCAAAATAGATATCAAAAAAATTATAGAAGGAATAGGCATCGATGAAATTTACACCATAGACCCCTACAATTACAATGAAACGTTTAAAACTTTAAAAAAAGCGCTTGATTCAAATAATCTTAACGTAGTTATAACAAACAGGCCTTGCGTATTATACCCCAAAAAAATAGATACGGGGAAAAAATTTAAAATATCGGACGGCTGCACGGGATGCGATTTATGCATGCAGACGGGGTGTCCGTCTATACGCCTGCCTCAAGGCGCAGCAAAACCTGTTCCATTTATAGATTCTTCTTGCATAGGATGTTCTATATGCAGAGATATATGTGTTTTTAATTTTATTGAAGAAATAAAGAATTAAATAATAAATTAATTTAATTAAAACTGCTAAATAAATGGACAATTTAACTCAAAACATATTAATTTGCGGAATAGGAGGACAGGGCGTCGTACTTGCCGGCAGGATTATCAGCCTTGCGGCATTTGAAAGCGGTATGGATATTAAAACCTCTGAAGTGCACGGAATGTCGCAGAGGGGAGGTTCTGTTTCAACGCATATAAGATTCGGAAAAAAAATATTTTCTCCGCTCATACCGGAAAAAAGCGCTACGGCGATTCTTTCTTTCGATATTTATGAAACTTTAAGATATACCGGCAGTTTCGCAAACAAAGATACGATAATAGTTTCGTCAAACGACGGTAAAACTCCTGCGTGGACTTCTAAAACCAAAAATGATACAATCGGAAATAATTTTACAGATGTATATTCCGCCGCCTCGCTTTTAAAGGATAATTTTAAATCTTTGACTCTTTTGGACGACAAACTGATTGCTGAAAATCTCGGAAACGTCAAAGTTTCAAATATAGTACTCATAGGAGCGTTATCCGTTTTTACGGACATAAAAGAAAATATTTGGCTGAAAACTATTGAAAAAAACGTTCCCGAAAAAACTTCAGATTTAAATATAAAAGCGTTTCTGAAAGGAAGATCTTCATTATGAATATAAAATATTACGAAAAAAAATACGAAACTATCGGCCGTTCCGAACTGTCGCAGATTCAAACGGAAAGATTGAAAAAAACTTTGAAACTTATATTTTCCGGCGGAGGTTTCTTAAAAACAAAATTAGAGGAATGCGGAATTAAAAATTTAGGCGATATCGAAAAAGTAAAATCGACCGACCAATTAAAGAACATGCCTTTTACATATAAATCAGACCTTGTGAACAATTATCCGTTCGGAATTTTTTCTCAGCCCTTAAATAAAATAATAAGAATACACGCATCCTCGGGCACTACCGGAAAACCTATTATAGCAGGATATACAAAAAACGATATTAAAATATGGTCAAAGTTAATGGCGAGAGTTTTTTGCGCAGCCGGTATTTCTAAAAAAGATATAGCACAGAATGCTTACGGTTACGGACTTTTTACTGGAGGATTAGGATTTCATTACGGGGCGCAGGAATTAGGTTTAATGATTATTCCTATGTCAACCGGTTTCACGGAAAGGCAGCTTACCATGATGCAGGATATCGGCGCAACGGTTCTTCTCTGTACACCTTCTTACGCTCTTTTTCTCTCCGAGGAAATAAATAAAAAAATTAGCGATAAATCAAATATTAAATTAAAAAAAGGTATTTTCGGGGCTGAACCGTGGTCCGGCGAACTCAGACGAAAAATAGAAAGTTCGCTTAAAATAGATGCTTACGATATATACGGCTTGAGCGAAATAATCGGCCCCGGCGTAGCATATGAATGTGTTTATAAAGACGGACTTCATATAAACGAAGATAATTTTTTTCCGGAAATAATAAACCCCGAAACGGGGGAAGTTTTAAAAGACGGCGAAACCGGGGAACTTGTATTGACCAGCCTTAACAGAGAGGCAATGCCGGTAATAAGATTCAGAACAAAAGACATAACGAGACTTACTAGAGAAAAGTGCAGATGTGGCAGAACTTTCGTCAGGATGGACAAAATAAAAGGAAGAACGGACGACATGATAATTTTAAAAGGGGTTAACGTTTTTCCATCTCAGATAGAATCCGTTTTATTCAAGCTCGATTATTTAGAGCCCGTCTATTTAATAGAATTATATACCGAAAATCTTTTGGATAAAATGAACATAATAGTTGAACCCAAAGAAGAAATTTTTAACGGCGGCGAAACTAAAATCGAAGCGGTTACGAAAGAAATATCCCACAAAATATACGAACTTATCGGTATCAGGACGAAAATAACCGCCGTTCCGCCTAAAACTATCGAAAGAAGCCAGGGTAAAGCCAAAAGGATAAATGACTTAAGAAAGAAGTTATAAACACAAAATTGCCGATAGAAATTGTAAAGTTCAATGAAACAGCCTGATTATTAAGTAAAATATTAAACTTTCGCCGTGTCAAAGGAAAAAGTGTCAGATCTTATTTTCTGCATTAACTAAAAAGGTCAATTAATACGTACAGTTCTTGTAATACTTATTTTTAATATTTGTAAAAATTAAACTTTCTCCGAAATCCGGGGGCAAATCTTTTCTATTAGTTCGTATAGAGCGCCTACATCGACAAGGGTATCCCTGCAAGGCCCGTTAGGTCTCATATTGGGCAGACCGTAAACAAAAAGCGGGAAACTGTCTATAATCCCCGAACTTAAATCTCTTTCGCATGCAACGGCTATAACGGCTTTAGGCCGCTTTTCCTCTATAACTCTGCGCGCAAGCGTGCCTCCGGTAGCAACTGCCATAAATATGCCTTTCTTTTTTGAAAGTTCCGCAAGCTCTTTTATGTTGCATTTTCCGCAATTCAAGCAGTTATTTATATCATCCGTAATTTTAGCCTTGCAGTTATGGAGCTGAAGGCAGTGGGGGAGCAGGATCAATATTCTGTCGAAAGCTACGTTTTTATTTAACGAAAAAAGAAGAAAATTGTTTATTTCGACAAAAGAAGCCTGCATTTTGTCCCTGTTTATCCTGAATACGGAAGTGATAAAAAAAGCCATCGGATAAAGAATTTTTATCAAAATATACCGAGCCGGATAAACGAGAAAAGATTTTCCGCCGTTTTTGCGCCTGCCTATCAATCCGGCAAAAAAAATAAGAATAACCAAAAGCAGTACAAAATCTAAAGCAAAAAAAATATATAACGGCAAATATGGGCTGATTTTTTCCAACCCGCCGGATATTATCCAGAAAAGAAGCAGAAATACGGATAAAATAACGATTAGAGAAACGGATATTATCTTTAAAAAATAAACATGTTCTTTTTTTAAAGACATATAGAGTCGCCCTGTTTTATTCTAAATCCGTTGACGATATCGTTATAGCCCATAACATTCCTGCCTTCCGGTTTAAGTTTTATCAGCCGTATATAAACCCCTTTTTTCAATGTGGAAATAAGCAGTCCCGTTTTGTTTGCGACGACGGCCGTACAGGGGATAATATTGCCTTTAGAAGATATTTTTTCTATTTCTTTTTTATAAATATCCGAAAAACCGCCGCAATAATCAAAATATTCGAATGTTTGACGTTGAAAGTCCTTTTTTTCGCATGTATCATCGACTATTAATTCTGCTTCCAATATTTTTATGTTTTTGTTTTTAAAAATAAAAAAAGCTCCCCCCGCTTCGGAAAAAGCCCTTATTTTTGCATATATAGCATCAGGTTCTTCCTTGGAAAAATCTATGCGCAATTCTTCCTGCTTTATTAGAGTTGTTGCATCATGCGCCGTATCGCCTTCTTTTTTTACCGAATCCTGAACATATCCGCATTCAAAAAAATTTATTCTATGGCTATATACAGTCTCTACTACTCCGGAAAGCAGAAGAGAACCGGCTGATGATAATTTTTCGTAAAGACCGGAAAAATTTTCGTTTTTGTCTAAAGCAATTCTTTGCTGAGCCGCCAAAGGACCGGTATCTACGCCTTCATTCATAGCCATTATAGTAACTCCGCCGAATTTCATCCTTTTTAATATCGTATAGTGTATGGGGCTTGGACCCCTTAAATCCGGCAAAAGAGAAGGATGCAGATTTAATACTCCAAATACCGGTATATTTAAAATATCAGGCGGAAGAATGAGTCCGAAAGCGACTACGATTATAAGGTCAGGAGCAAGGATTTTTAAAAAATCCGTTTCTTCCCTATTATTTTTAAAGGTTTTAGGCGTTCTTAAATCAATACGGTTTTCGCGGGCAATTTTTTCGACCGGCGATTCAATGTATTCTTTTTTTTTAGAATCCCATACGGGGGGCTTTGTATAAACTGCCTGTAAATCGACGATGCCGTTTTCCTGTAGTTTTAATATATCAAGCAATGAACGGGAAGCAATTTCAGGCGTCCCCATAAAAACCGTTTTAAGAGGCTGCATGCTCTAATTTCTTTTTTTTCTTAAGCGAAGCGTTATATAAGGAGCGTTTTAACGGAGAAACTTTATCTATAAATAAAATTCCGTCGAGATGGTCTATTTCATGCTGAAAAGCTATAGAAAGCAAATCTTTTGCTTCCATTATAAACTCATTTCCGGAAATATCGTATGCCCTGACTTTTATTTCAAAAAACCTGTCCACGTCTGCGTTAAAATTAGGAATAGAGAGGCATCCTTCTTCATAGGTCGTTTTTCCATCCTTAAATATTATTTCAGGATTTACGGCTATTATTAAGTTTTTATTTGCCGTAAGAATATTATCTTCGTCGAGCGAAAACGATATTTCCTTATCTTTTTTTCTGGCTAAGTCTAAAACTATTATGCGTTTATTTATACCCGCCTGCGTAGCGGCAAGCCCGATACCGTCTGCTTTATACATAGTATAAACTAAACTTTTAATCAGACGAATATTGTTTTTAATATCGCCGATTTCAACCGGACTTGCTTTAACCCTCAATTTTGGGTCTGGATATTTTAAGATATTTAAAAATTCCATTGCTGAAATTACTGCATAACCTCCCTTATATATATTTTTACCGCTTATTTTATTTTGTTAAAATTCAGGCTTTTTTGATAAATTACAAGTCCGTGAAGAGTAAGAGGAAGATTATATAAATGTTCCGTAGCCGCATTAGGCAATCCCTTCTTAACGGGTCTTGGAGGCACTTTTAAAGCGGCAAATCCGGCCGGAATCTTTTTTCTTTTGACCCTCAAAAGCGGACCGTGTTTAAGGGGATGCGGTATCCCGTTCTGAGGAGTAATAGAATACATGCCGTTAATTTTTGCCGCTTCGAACCATATACCGTTAGCCCAGTAATAATATTTTTTTTTATAAAAATAATAAACCTTTTGATTTTTTTTGTTTATATACGCCTTTAAATTTTTAGAGATTTTGAGTATTATATACATCTTTCCTTCGGTATAATATTTCTTTTTTTTGCTCTTCTTAACTGCGGACGGATGCCCGTTTAGCACGGAGGCTGAAAATGCCGAACATTCCGCTGGCGGAATAACGTAAAATGACACCGAAATTAAAAACACCGATACGGCGGCTGCAAAAAATAAAAAATATTTTATAGGTCTTTCCGTCATGCTTTTATGCATTTTTACCTCTCAATTTTATATTTTATTTTTAATATATTTAATATATTTATTATACATTAATTATATACGTTATTGGCTGTAAAAATCAATTTTTATCTTTTTTTCAATATTTTTCTTGACTTTAGATTTGAATAAGATATATAAATATTATGATATAGAACAAATCAAATTATAAATAAAAAGGAGAGATTAAATGTTTAAAAAAATTTTATGCCCCGTCGATTTCAGCGACACGTCAATGGATGCCGCAAATAACGCAATTAAATTTGCTTCCGAAATTAAAGCGGAAATAACGTTTATTCACGTTATAGATGTTCAAACTCTGCAAAATATAGCAGATTTATCCGGCGGAGGCATAAACGACCTTGATCTTTTAGTAGAAGAAGAAAAGCCCGTATTGAGCAAACTTAAAGATGAAGCCGGAAAAAAAGGCATAAAAGTTAATACCGTTTTGGTGCACGGCGAACCGGTCAATATTGTTTTAAACGAGATTAAAGAAGGCGGGTTCGACCTGATAATTATGGGGACGCACGGAAAAAAAGGACTAACCAGATTAGTGCTGGGTTCTATGGCAGAAAGCATCGTAAGACAATCGAATATTCCTGTACTTTTATACCACTGCACCGGTCAAAAATGCTGAATTCAAAATAATTTCCGAAAATATTTTTCTAAAAATGGAGGTCGTAAACAAAATATGCTTTACGATCCTCCATTTTTTATATACATTAATCAAATTTAATTCTGCAAATAAAATAATACGCATTCATCTCATTTTTTTATTGCAGATTAGCATATCCTTCCATGACTTTACCAAGAAAAACCGCTTCCGGAACCGCGCCTACCACTTCAGCGGATTCGTTCATTACCGTTTTAGGCACGCTGAAAACCTCATATTTATCCGAAAGATTAGGAAATTCTTGAATTTCTATTACATCTGACGTAATATTTTCGTTCACTATAGCAAAATTATGTGCAAGAACCGCCGCCGGCGGACAATGAGGTCAGGTAGGGGTAACGAAAACCTGAATATTATAAGGTTTAATTATTTCTTTTAATTTATCGATTGTTTTTTCAGACAAACCGGTTTCCTTAGTAGAAACATTAATTATTCCGTTTACCAAGGTCATGAATTCATGGCCTGCCGGCATACCGTAAAATCTTACTCCATAATCTTTATCGCCTTCTATAACTATTGCGGGAGTTCTTTTTATGCCGTAAAGTTTAACTTTGTCGGTATCTTTGTCGAAGTCGTATTCTTCCAGACTTAATTTATCGCTTAACCCTGCAACCTCGGTTAATATATCTTTAACCTCTTTACAATAAAGGCAGGCATCTTCGGCTTTAAAAAAAATCAACTTAACGTTATTTTTTAATTTTCCGCTAAAATCTTTTTTCAGGAACTCGGTATCTTGTTCGCTTAATAGAGCCATTTTTTCTCCTTTTTTTACTTATTAAATTTTAAGCTGTTATTAATATTATACTATTTTTGATACTTATTTTGCAATTCAAATTTGGGTCTAACAATATTTATTGATTTTTTTTTAAAATATGATATAAATATAACATGCAGCCAAAATTACATAACTATTGCATAGATAAGACGTTTGAGCTTCTTTATAACGATTCTAAATTCAGCGTTATCGATACTCTTCTCGATAATCGAATTTCCGGCATTAAAGCGGATGAAAGAATCAAACTTATGCATCACGGCTCATACATAATAGACAGGCTTGCTATAAAAAAACTAAGAGTCCATTGGTTCGGCGGGCATTACCTTTATCCGCATTCCCATGCCGGATATATCAGCGGTTTTTCCGATGCCGGAACCAAATGCGTTCAGCTTTTCAATATAGCCTTGAAAGATTGGGAAAAAGGAAGATTTAAAAAATCGTTTGTAAACCTCGGGGGCGCTGTTCATCTTGTTCAGGATTTATGCATTCCTTTTCATACCACTAACCTTGCGCTAAAAAAACACGTTCTTTTTGAAAGATGGATGTCATCGCATTATTTAGAAACAAATTTAAAATTAGAAAAAGGCATATATAAATTTAAGCCTCTCAGAGGGCATTACAGGGACGCGCATCCTTTCGGATGGGTGGATTATAACGCCCACAATTCTTCGCTTTATTTGCCGGAACTGTTGTATGCAAAGACTAAATTAGAATATTTTAACGCAATGAACAGAATTTTGCCTGAAGCAGTAAAAACTTCCGCAGGTTTTCTTGAACTTTTCGCAAATAAAGTCTCAAAATTGCAAAAGTACTAAATAACCCAAAATTGCCGATAGAAAGTTGTAAAGTTTGATGAAATAAAGCGATAATGTATAAAAAATTGGAAAACAAATTTGGGAATAATCGATTTATCTACAAGAAAATAATAAGTTTAAAGAATATATAATAACCGTGTTAAAAAAAAACCCGGCGGCTTTTGTTTCCGTTAACGAAAATTATCTCATAAATTCAGGATATTACGAAATTCACGGCGGGAATATTCTAGATTACGGATACGAAAGCGGCATAATTGACTTTTCCGCCAACATAAACCCGCTTGGATTAAGCCAAAAAGCATCAAAAATTTTAAAAGATTTTAAAAAATTAAAATTTTTTACGGAAAATTATCCTAAAAACTATCCCGAACTTTTTGTTAACGCCTTATCGTTCTATCACGGCATAGAAAAACAGTTTATATGCGAGGGTGCAGGAGCTTCCGAGCTTATATTTAATATTACCGCTAAGTTAAATCCTAAAAACGTAATCATAGTAGAACCTTCATTTTACGAATATGAAAGAGCCGCTCTTTCAATAAATTCAAAGCCCAAAATTTTTCATATAAATACATATTTATCGGAAAATTTTGAATTAAAAGAAAAAAGTTTATCCAAACTAATTAGCTGCATAAACGAAAACATCGGCGAAAACGATGCCGTATTCATGGCAAGCCCCTCAAACCCTGCAGGAAATATAACCCCTATTCCAATTATAGCCGCAATATTAAAAAAACTTAAAGAAAAAAAAGCTTTTTTAATATTAGACGAATCATTTGTGGATTTTTGCGAAGATTTTTCGGCAAAACATCTTATTGCAGGAACGAGTTTGGATGATATAGAATTAAGCATGAAGGATAAATTCTATAACTTAATAATAATCAGGTCAATGACTAAATTTTTTGCAATGCCGGGACTTAGGATAGGTTACGCATTTGCAAACCCGTTTCTATCAGAACGGCTGTCGGAATCGTCCGTCCCGTGGAAAATTACGTCTCTATCCGAGCAAGTAGCTTATTTATCGATATCCGATGATGATTATATTTTAAGATCCAGGCTTTTGATTAAAGAATTAAGAAAAGATTTTGAAAATAAATTACAAAAAATACGGTTTTTAAGAATAATACCCGGCGCTGCAAACTTTTTTTTAATTAAAATAACGGAAGAAGGCTTAAATGCGGAAAACCTTAAAAATTATCTTTTAGAAAACGGTATTTTAATAAGAAACTGCGGCGGCTACAGAGGTTTAAACGACAAATATTTCAGGATAGCCGTAAGAAAAAAATCGGAAAACGATTATTTTATAAAACTGTTAAAAAAATTAAAAATTTGAATGAAAATAGTCGTAAATTTTTTTTGCCGTCGTTTTATTTACGCCTTCTACCGCAGACAGTTCTTCTATTGAAGATTTTTTTATATTTTCTACGCTTCCAAGCTCTTTTATTAAATTGCCGTAAATTTTTTTTCCTACCCCGCCTATATTCAGTAAATCCGAAGTAATGAGGGATTTCGTCTTTAGCTTAGAAAAATAAGAAACCGCAAACCTGTGCGCCTCGTCTCTTAGATTCATAAGCATTAAAATCTGTTCTTTATTTTTGCCGAAATTTACCTCGTTTTTCCTGTTGGGAAGATAAATTTTATCGATGCCGCCTTTTTCGTAAGGGTCTGTTTTGCTTTTTGAATTTTTATAATTATATCCTGCATAATTATTACAACCGTCTTTTGATTTTGCAATCGCAATAAGCGCCGGCATATCTTCTTTTGTTATATTTTCCGACTCGGCAAACTCTCTGGCGGCTTTTACGAGAACGTTTAGCTGTCCTTTTCCGCCGTCAGTCATAATTACGTCGGGAAGAGGGTCTTTCCCCGATGCGGCGCCTTTAAAACGCCTGCTTAACGCTTCGTACATCATGGCATAATCGTCCGGCGTATTTTTGGTTTGAATCCTGTAGCGCCTATATAAAGAGGTATCTTTTTCGCCGTTTCTCAAAACTGCTTTCGAAGCGACTGCGTATGTGCCTGAAATATTGGATATATCAAAACATTCTATTATTTCGGGAATTTTGTTTAAGCGTAAAATATCTTTTAATAATAGCAGTTTCTTATAATTAGCGTTGTCTTTATTGCTTATATAATGCCTTTTATTAATATCTTTATCGTTAACCGCTCCGTCCGTTCCGGCGTTTTCTTCCTTTTCGCAAGCGGGCTTTGCGGCAGACGCATTGCCGGTTTCCGAATCTTCTCCATTTTTTTCAAAAAAATTCTTTTTTGCGTTTTCGGAAGCCATAGCGATAACCGTATCGTATCTGCTTTTATTTCTTTTTAAATTTTCAGGATCTATAATTTTAACTTTTCTGCCGGAATATTTTTTTATATATTCGGAAAGGCTCTTTTTATTTTCTTCGTCAATTTTGACCGGAACAAATATTTCATCAGGAATATCGGCGTTAATTTCTAAATTTTTAACGTAGTACCTGTCCAAAAAGGCAGAGAGCATTCCGGCATCGTTAAGATAAGCATTTTTAAAAAAGAAATTTTTCGTGCCTGTAACCCTGCCGTTTCTTATAATAAGAACGGTTATATCTATTTTGCCGTTTTGCGAATAAAAACCTGACGCGTCTATATCTTTTTCTTCGTTAAACACTACAGCCTGTTTTTCGTTTATTTTAATTATAGCGTTTATTTTATCCCTTAATTTTATCGCAGCTTCGAAATTTAATTCTTTAACGTAATTATCCATCGACTGTTTCATATCTCTTATTAGCTGCCTGTTTTTGCCCTTTAAAAGCATCGTAATGCCCTCTATAGATTTTTTGTAGGAGTTTATATCGGCAAATCCGCAGCACGGTCCCGAGCACCTTTTAATTTGATAATAAAGGCACGGTTTTTTCTTGGCGGCGCACGAATTAAACTTATTGTCGGTGCAAGTCCGCATTCTAAAAATTCTGTTTACGGTTTTTATGGTTTCGTTAACCGCAAAAGCGCTTGAATAAGGACCGAAATAAAGTCCGTCGCCTTTTTTAAAACTTCTTGTTTTAATAATATAAGGAAAACCTGTTTTTGAATCGGCTATTTTTATGTAGGGATAAGATTTATCGTCTTTAAGGCTTATATTATATTTCGGCTTATATTGCTTTATAAGCGTGTTTTCCAGTAAAAAGGCTTCCAATTCGTTGCCGGAAATTATGGTTTCTATATCGTTTATTTTTGAAACTAAATGCTCCGTCTTTACGCCTGAATTTTTGCCTGAAAAATACTGGGAAACTCTTTTTTTTAAATTTTTTGCTTTCCCGACGTAAATTACTTCTCCGTTTATATTTTTCATAATATAAACGCCGGGCGAACCCGAAATACTTTTTATCTTTGCAAGTAAATCTTCGTTCATTGCTAAACTTTATCCATTAAAAGCATATTTTTTTTGATGTTGTTGATTTCATCCCTGATGCGCGCAGCTTCTTCGAAATTAAGCTCCTTTACGGCTTTTTTCATTTTTTTGGCTAAATTTTTAATAAGTTTTTCCGCTTCTTTAGGGTCTATTATGAGGGGTGAATTTTCGTCGAAACCGCCGGATAAATCTATGTAGTCCTGCTCAAATATAGTAGTCAAAAGTCCCGCTATATTTTTTTTAATAGTTTTAGGCGTAATATTGTTTTCTTTATTATAAGCTTCCTGAATTTTCCTTCTTCTTTCGGTTTCTGAAATTGCGAATTTCATAGAATCCGTAATATTGTTGCCGTAAAGTATTACTTTGCCCTTAATATTTCTTGCCGCCCTGCCTATAGTCTGTATAAGCGATGTTTTGGAACGCAAAAAACCTTCTTTATCCGCATCTAAAATTCCGATCAATTCTACTTCCGGAATATCAAGTCCTTCCCTGAGCAGATTTATGCCTACGAGCACGTCAAACTCGCCAAGTCTTAATTCTCTTATAATTTTAAATCTTTCGAGCGAATCTATATCGGAATGAAGATATTTTGCCTTTATGCCGCTGTCGATAAGAAACTCGGAAAGGTCTTCGGACATTCTTTTGGTAAGCGTGGTTACAAGCGCCCTGCCGCCTCCGGCAACCGTTTTTTTTATTTCCCCTATTATATCGTCAACCTGATTTGTTTCAGGTCTGACTTCTACTTCCGGGTCTATTAATCCGGTAGGTCGTATTATCTGCTCTACTATTTGAGAGCTTACGCTAAGTTCGTAATCTGCCGGAGTTGCAGATACGAAAATAAGATTTTTTATATGAGACGAAAATTCCTCGAAATTAAGAGGACGGTTGTCTAATGCGCACGGCAGTCTGAAACCGTATTCGACCAAGGTAGATTTTCTCGAAATATCTCCGTTATACATCCCTCTTATTTGCGGAATACCGACATGGGATTCGTCTATCATAATTATAAAATCTTCAGGAAAATAGTCTAAAAGCGTCGGCGGCGGTTCTCCTTTTTTTCTTCCAGTCAAATGCCTCGAATAGTTTTCTATACCGGAACAGTATCCCATCTCCTGCATCATTTCAAGGTCGTACATAGTCCGCTGTTCCAACCTTTGGGCTTCTACAAGTTTGCCGAGTGCTTTAAGCTCCATAAGCCTTTCTTTCAATTCTTCTTTTATGGTTTTAACCGCGCTTTTCATAGTAACTTCGTCCGCCACGTAATGGGAAGCCGGATATACGGCAACTTTGGAAAGTCTGCGGGTTATGACGCCCCTTAACGGATCTATTTCGGCAATCATTGTAACTTCGTTGCCGAAAAATTCTATTCTTATAGCCGTCTCTTCTTCGTACGCCGGAAAAACATCGACTATATCTCCCCTCACCCTGAACGTACCGCGATGAAAATCGATATCGTTTCTTTCGTATCTTATGTCGGTCAGCTTGTCGAGAACGTCGCTTAAGTTTATCTCATCCCCTTTTTTCACTTCAAGCAGCATATTGGCGTAACTTTCCGGCGAACCCAAACCGTAAATGCAGGATACCGAAGCAATCACTATTACGTCTCTTCTGGAAAGTATAGACCTTGTAGCGGAATGTTTCATTTTATCTATCTGGTCGTTAATAGCGGAATCTTTTTCTATATAAAGGTCTTTGGAAGGAACGTAGGCTTCAGGCTGGTAATAATCGTAATAGCTTATAAAAAATTCTACTGCATTTTCCGGAAATAGGTCTTTAAATTCTGAATATAGCTGTCCGGCGAGGGTTTTATTAGGAGCTATTATAAGGGCAGGTCTTTGCAGTTCTTTTATGATGTTAGCCATCGTAAAAGTTTTGCCTGAACCGGTTACTCCCAAAAGCGTCTGATAACGAAAATTTTTCTTTTCTATCCCGCCGGTCAACGCTTTAATCGCTGCGGGCTGATCGCCTGCAGGACTGTTTTCGGAAACAATATTAAATAAATCCATAATGCTATATTATAACATTTTTGGCGGTTTATAGATACGGGGACGGAATTCAATTCTGTCCCCGTCACAAATTAAGGATTTACTAATTTTCTATTGAAGGAATATCGTCTTTGTCGTCTTTGTCGAATTTAGAAGCGTCAAGCGTTTTAGAAGTTTTTGCGCCGAGAAGCCTCATTTTTTCAAGCCTGGACATTATATTGCCTTTTCCCGACGAAAGAAGGCTTTTTGCGTTATTATAGGATGCGGACGTTTTTTCTATAGAAGTTCCTATATCTTCCATGCTCTTGGCAAAAGAACAAAATTTATCGTAAAGATGACCGGCGAGCGCCATTACTTCTGCAGCTTTTTCCTGGCTTTTTTCCTGAATCCATAAATTATAAACTATTTTCAAAATCAGCAAAATAATGGATGGGGTAGCTATTATAACTTTTTTTCCGTATGCGTATGCCAAAAGATCCCTGTCGTAGTTTACGGCTGCGGTATAAGCAAACTCTATCGGTATAAACATAATAACGGAATCTAAGCTTTTTAATCCGTATAGAGCGGTATATTTTTTGTCGCTTAACTCGTTTATGTGCCTTTTAATTGAAAGAATATGCGATTTAAGAAATTTTTCTGGGTCATCATCCGAATTAGACCCTGATTTAACGTAAACAGCCGAAGAATCTGCGCCGTTTCCGTATGCCAAACTCATATATTTTTCATAATCCGTTAAAGAAACTTTTGAGTCGATTATCAAATCTCTGCCCTTAGGAAGATGCACTATAACGTCGGGCCTTAAATTGACTTTTTCGTCCATTTCGTTTACGGTTTTTACGGTCTTCTGGATTTCATACTGCATTCCTTCTACGAGTTCCGAATATTCCAAAAGCTGTTCAAGTATCATTTCGCCCCAATCTCCCTGAACTTTTCCGCTTCCCCTAAGCGCCGAAGTCAGATTGTCGGTCGTCTGCTTCATGGCGTCCTGGGTATTTATGAGTTTTTTTATTTCGTTTTGAAGCGAAAATCTCTCATTAGACTCTCTGTTGTAGGTTTCCTCCACTTTTTTTTGGAACTCCAGAATTTTTTCGGAAAGAGGGTTAAGTATGCCGCTAATACTGTCTTTATTTATTTCTATAAGTTTTTTACTTTTTTCTTCGAGTATTTTTGACGATAAGGTTTCGGAAAGATTTTCAAATGCCTGTTTGAAATCGATAAATTCATCTTTTTGGCGTTTTAATCTGTCTTCGTAATCGGCTTTAATATTTTCTATTTTCTCGATAAAGTTTTTGTTTTCTGTCGATATTTCCGAAATTTTTACGGACAAATTTTTATTTTCTTCTCTAAGATTGCCGGTTAGAACGGCGGCTGAATTAAGCTCCGAGCTCAAAGTCTCAAGCCTTGAGTTTAAAGATTTAAGCTCTTCTTCCTGCGTTATAGTTTTTTTTATAAGTCCGTCTTTTTCCTCGCGGTTTGCATCTATTAATTCATCTATAGTTTTTTTGCTTTTTTTAACGTATAAAGCAAAATATATCGCAAGAATTACAGATGCAGCAAAAAAAATAACAAAAAGCAATATAAACAAATAAGTAAACATTTTAATTTAAAATTTAAATTCAGCGCCTGTCGTGCGCCAATCCTATTATTTGATAAATAGCGTCAAATCCGTTTTCCGTCAAATAATTTTTTAATCCGGCGGAAATTTCAGGTATTATTTTTGGATTTACGAAAGAGTAAGTTCCAACGGCTACCGCCGTAGCTCCGGCAAGAAAAAATTCTGCGGCATCCTGCCATGAACTTATTCCGCCCATACCTATAACAGGGATTCTTACTGCGTTATAAACGTCGCCTACAAGTTTAAGAGCGACGGGTTTAACTGCCGCCCCCGAAAGTCCGCCGTATCCCCTGCTAAGCTTGAATTTTTTAGTTTTTATGTCTATGCTTGCCGCAGGCAGAGTATTTATTAAAGAAATAATATCCGCTCCGGCTTTTTCGCAAACCTCCGCTATGAAGGATATATCGGACACCATAGGCGTCAGCTTTACAATTAAAGGAATTTTGCCTGCGGTGCTTTCCTTGACGGAAGAAACGAGTTCATATACGACTTCGGGATCGGAACCGAAGGACCTGCCGCCTTCTTTTATATTAGGACATGATATGTTTGCTTCTATAGCGCTTATACCTTCAGTTTCCGCCAATTTTTTTGCAAGTTCGGCGTATTCTTCTATACTGCTTCCGTAAAAATTAACTATTACGGGTTTATTTAAAGTTTTTAAAAACGGCATTTTAGATTCTATAAATTTATCGTATCCGACGTTCTGAAGTCCTATCGAATTAATCATGCCGCATGAAGTTTCGCAAATTCTCGGCATTTCATTTCCTTTAGACGGATTAAGAGAAATTCCTTTGGTGACGAGCGCACCGAAATTATCATATTCTATTATTTCAAAAAATTCTTCTCCGTATCCGAATGTACCGGAAGCAGGCATAACGGGATAGTCTAGTTTTAAATTTCCGAGTTTTACGGAAACGTCCGGGATAATATTTTTAGCATTGTCTTTAGTTGACGGGTATTCGAAGAGATTGCTTTGCTCCGATTGCAATGACGGCTCGGCGGCGGTTTCATGTCCTTTACCTGTTTTTCCGGTATTGCCGATAGAATCGGGTTTATTTTCGTTTTCGGGAATGTAAATTTCGGATGCATAAAAAACGGGTCCGTCCTTACATACTCTTTTATACTGAAATTCAACGCTTTTGCCTGTGCCGCCCGAAGTTATGCTTTTGTTTATGCCGGTACTAAAAAAGGGTTCAGATATATTATCCTGTTTAGTTTTAACTACGCATCCCAAGCATACGCCTATGCCGCATCCGAAACTTTCTTCGAGCGATACCTGCAGTTTTCCGGAAAGCCCGTCTGCGGAAAATTTGGAAATTACGTAATTCAGCATAGGTTTAGGTCCGCAGGCATAAAAAGACGTATCTTCCGAATTTTTATAAGCGTCTATATTTTCGTAAAGCAAATCTACGATATTGCCTTTATAGCCGAAAGAGCCGTCGTCGGTAGCAAAGTAAACTTCGTCGAACATAGCGTGAATACTGTGCCTGAAATAAAGTTCTTCGGCTTTTTTTGCTCCGTAGTATAAAACGGTTTTGCCGCAATTTACGGAACCTGGGGATTCTTCGTCTTTATTTGGATATTGACCGTCCGAAGACGGCGATTCTCCCAGAAAAAGCGGGATTGTATGCAGAGGCGCTATGCCTATGCCTCCCGCAATCAGAACGTTAATGCCGGCGTTTTCGTTTTTAAATCCGTTCCCCAAAGGACCGGTAACGTCTAAATAGGTTCCTTCCTTAATATTGCTCAATATCTCCGTGCCTTTTCCGAAGACCCTGTATAAAATTTCAAATTCCGAATCGTTAAATTTATTGAATATAGAAAAAGGTCTGCTTAAAAGGGGGTTTAGTCCGTCCGGGTTAATTTTAAGCATAACAAACTGCCCAGGCTTAAAATTTGCCGCGATAAAATCTTTTTTTATTCTTAAAATATAAGTGCCTTCGGTATCTTTTATTTTTCTATTTACCGTAACGAGACATTTTTCGCTTACGATTCTTTTACCATGCATAAAGCATCTTCTCCGTTGTCGTCATAATAGTTTTTTCTTAACAAAAATATCTTAAATCCGAATTTTTTATATAAATTAATTGCGGCAATGTTTGAGGTTCCGACTTCAAGAAAGAAATGTTTTATTCCGGCTTCCGAATTTTTTTTTACTACCGTGTTTAACATTAAAGATCCTATTCCTTTAGACTGCATTTCTTTAGAAACCGTGATATCGAGTATATGCATTTCGTCTAAAACGTTATAGTAAATAAAAAAACCGATGATTAACGATTGCAATCCTATTTTTAAGTCTGGTTCTATATTTTTCTCGGTGAATTTTTTTAAATCGGGGCGGTTATCGCCGCCGTTCGCAGCATAGGAATCGGAATAACATATTAAAAATCCGGAACCGTCGCGTTTTAGCTCTTCGTCAAACATTTTTCTGTCCCAGATCGTACGTGAAGACTCCATGTGTATATCGAACATCCTGCCTATAAGATATTCCGTCAGAATGTCGTTCCCTCCGTTATTTGCCGAGGGCATCGGATTTAATTCTTTCAGGTCTAAAAAATTTATTTTCACGTCTTTCTAATAATTAACGATATCTTTATATGCGGTTTTATTGCGGTTTTCAATAAACGGCCAGTTTTCTCTTGCCGATTTGACTTCATTGGTATCTATGTTATAAATAACCGCGCATTCGTTTATTCCGGCAAAGTCGTTTATTATGCTTCCGTCGGGCGAGACGCAAAAAGACTTTCCGTAAAAGTCCAGAGGCTTATCCCTGCCTACCCTGTTAACCCTCAAAATATATAAACCGTTAAGAAAAGCCGAAGCCGAGATAGACAAAAACCATTTACCGTTAGTATTAAATGCTGATGCCGTCGGAGCAAAAATAATATCTGCGCCTTTAAGCGCCAAAATCCTTGCCGATTCCGGATAAAAATTATCCCAGCCCATCTGTATTCCGATATTGCCGTATTTAGTTTTAAAAACCGGAATTTCGTCGCCGCTCGAAAAATAAGACTTTTCCTTATAATATTCTAATTCCGGAAGATGCATCTTGCGATAAACACCTATGAGTCCGCCTTCTTCGTCTATAACGGCGGAGCTGTTGTAATATTTGTTTTCTAATTTTTCAAAAAAAGGAACTATCGTTACGATATTAAATCTTTTTGCCTGCTCCCTGAACAAACTTATAGTTTTTCCGCTTAAATCTTCAGCCGTTTCGTAGTGCGCCTCCATATTGTCCCGAGAAGTATTCTGCAAAAACCAGTTCATTAGAAAAAGCTCCGGAAAGCAGACTATGCCGGCTTTATTTTTAGCCGCCATAGCCAAAAAATCTATAGCTTTAACTGCCGATGAATGTATATCCGCAGAAGGAGACATCTGCACGCCGCAAATTTTAATTCTCATATGCCCGATTTTAAATTTTAAATAATTTTAAAATTACAAAATAATATGATATCTATTGTATATATTATTTAATATATTTACAATCCGTCATTAAGCCTTAAGAAGTCCCCTTGATTCTTTTTTTCTGTCGTTTTCGGTTAATATTTTTTTCCTAAGACGGATAGATTTTGGCGTAAATTCCACAAGCTCGTCGTCTTCTATGAATTCTAAGGCATATTCTATCGACAGTTTTATGGGCGGAGTAAGCGTTATCATTTCGTCAGACGCCTTCGACCTCATATTCGTAAGCTGTTTTTTCTTGCAGGGATTTACCGTTATATCTCCCGGCTTGGAATGTATTCCTATTAGCATCCCTTCGTAAACTTCGTCCTGCGGGGAAACAAAAAGGCTTCCTCTGTCTTGGAGATTAAACAAACCGTACGAGTTGGCTTCTCCGTTTTCCATTGAAATCATTACTCCGTTTTTCCTTGGGGAAATATCGAAAGCATATTCGTCGAATTTATAAAAATTATGATTCATAGTGCCGGTACCTTTAGTCATAGTGAGAAATTCATTATGAAATCCCATTATGCTTCTCGAAGGTATGACAAATTCGAGGTAAGTATTGCCGTTATCGTCCTTAGTCATATCGAGAAGATTGCCTTTCATGGAAGAAAGTCTTTCGAGAACTCCTCCGGTAAATTCGTCTTTTACCGTAATGTATAAAAGCTCGTAAGGTTCCATTTTTTTGCCGTCTATCTCTTTTATTACCCCTTTGGGTTTAGATACTGCAAACTCGAAACCTTCCCTTCTCATTTTTTCTATTAAAATCGAAAGATGAAGAAGTCCTCTCCCGTAAACGTCGAATACCGTTTCATCCCCTGTTTCGACGACTTTTAATCCGACATTATTGGATACTTCTTTAAACAGCCTTTCCCTTAACTGTCTCGTAGTTACCAATTTTCCCTCTTTTCCGCAAAAAGGGCTTTTGTTTACTATAAAATTGACAAGTATTACAGGCTCGTCTATTTTTATTCTCTGAAGCGGCGCTATGGGTTTGTCGTTAACTATATAGTCTCCTGCATTTACGCCCGTTAAACCTGCCACTAAAGCAATGTCTCCTTCGTTAATTTCATCGGTTTCCGTTCTTTTTAATCCGTCGAATAGAAAAATTTTATTAGGCTTAGTTTTTACCAATTCATCCTTGGCGTTATAAAGATAAACCGAATCGTTTACTTTTAGCTTGCCGGCTTTGACAATGCCTATAGCGGTAGCTCCGAGAAAATCGTCGTGGCCTATGCTCGTGACTAAAAATTCAAGCTCCGGTTTATTAAGTATAGGCGGATGAGGTATAAAATCTATTATAGCATCGAAAAGAGGATTAAGCTTGTCTTTAAGTCTCTCTTCGCCTTGAACTTTTAAGTCTTTAATAGCGTAACCTTCTTTTGCCGAGGCATAAATTACCGGAAAATCCAAGTTTACGTTTTCCCCGCCTAGTTCTAAGAAAAGATCGTAAACCATTTCGAGAACTTCTTCCGGTCTTGCTCCCGGTCTGTCTATTTTATTAATAACTAGCAGTACGTGAAGGTTATATTCAAAGCATTTTTTAAGAATAAACCTGGTCTGCGGCATAGGACCGTCGAATGCGTCAACGAGAAGCAGAACTCCGTCCACCATTGCAAGGACTCTTTCTACTTCGCTGCCGAAATCTCCGTGACCGGGAGTATCGACTATGTTTATTCTGTAATCTTTATATTTAATGCCTGTGCATTTCGATAAAATGGTTATCCCTCTTTCTTTTTCTAATTCGTCGCTGTCCATCGCCCTTTCGGAAAGAGCTTCGAAGTCTCTTTTGCTTATGCTTTCTTTTAACATTTTGTCGATAAGTGTAGTTTTGCCGTGGTCGACGTGGGCAACTACTGCTATATTTCTAATCTTTTCTTGAAAATTCAATTATTTATCCTCCGATTTTTTTAAATAAAAATACCCCAATAAATTTAATTTATTTACTGGGGTAAATGATTTTAAAACGGTATGCTTTTATTCGCTTGCTAACTTATATATTATAATTTTTATTATTTTTTTAATTATATTATTTTAATGCAAGTGGCGCGCATACTCCGCTTAAAACGATAAACTAGGGATTAACCCTTGGTTACGTTGACAGCCTGCGGTCCTTTTGCACCGTTGGTGATTTCGAACTCTACTTTCTGTCCTTCCGTTAAGGTTTTAAAACCGTCCTGCGAAATTGCAGAATAATGAACGAAAACATCCGGTCCGTTTTCCTGTTCGATAAAACCAAAACCTTTACTGTCGTTAAACCACTTCACTTTCCCTTGGTACCTCATACTTAACTTCTCCTTGAATCTTAAGCCGCTGCTTTAATAACGACGGCTTGTAAATTAATAATATCGGCTTTTATCTAAACAACTAGATAAAATAACCGTAATACAAAGTTTAAACTACTGTATAAATAATGTCAAGCTATTTTTTTACCCAAAATTGCCGATTGCCGATAGAAACTTTAAAGTTCGATAAAATATAGTAATAATGAAGAAAAATTCGGAAGGAAAAGGTGTCGGATTATTTACAGTATTTCCTTTGTCGAACTACTTCATAAGCGGCGACTGCAAAACTTACGGATGCGTTAAGGGAATTAACACCTGGTTCCATCGGGATTTTTAAAATCCTGTCGCAGTTTTCAACAGTAAGACGCCTTAAACCGCTGCCTTCGGAGCCTACGACTAATGCTAAAGGCAGATTAAAATCCATATCGTATATAGTATCTTCCGCTTCGCCGGAAAGGCCGGCTACCCATATGCCTCGTTTTTTTAAATCCGCGATAGTTCGGGAAATATTTACGACGCGGACTACGGCGACGTAAAATAAGGCTCCCTGGGAAACGTAAGCCGCCGAAGAAGTTATTCCTGCGGAATTTGACTTAGGTATTATAATACCCGATACTCCGGCTCCGTTTGCAGTCCTGATTATGGAGCCGAGATTTTGGGGATCGTTTATTTCGTCCAAAATAAGATAAAACGGTTTGCCGGTATTTTGTTCAGATTTATGCAATAAATTTTCGTAGTCGGATTCAGAATATTCGGCAACTGCGGCTATACCTTTTATAAAAGCTTCTTTGCCGAATTCCTGCAGGAAAGAGGCATCTTTTTTTGAATAAATATTTACATTTTTATCTTTTGCGGTGTTAATAAAACTTTTATCCGCAATACCGCTTTTGTATTTTTTTTCGGCAATATAAACGCTGCCGCCTTTTTTAATGCTTCCCGAAAGAATTGCTTCTCTGACGGTATTTACGCCGTAAACAATTAATTTCATACTGTTTGCATATTAAAGTTGTCTTTTATATCGGCATAAATTTTATCAAACGCAGCTGCGGGATCCTCGGCTCCGGTTATTTCTCTGCCTACAACTATATAATCGGCTCCGGCGTTAAAAGCCTCGGAAGGCGTCATGACTCTTTTCTGGTCGTCTTTTGAATTATCGGAGCAGTTCGTTATTTTATTATCGCTTACCGTTTTAGTTCTTATACCGGGCGTTACGGTTTTAAAATCGTTCCCTAACGTTTTTTTTATATTTAACGATTCGCGTCCGGAACACACTACTCCGTCCAATTTTGAAATTTTAGCCAGCCGGGCTAAATGCACGGCTAAATCGGAAGATATGCTCTCCTTGCAAACGCCGCTTTCTTTATAATCGTAAAAAATTCTGTTTATATCGCTGTCCGAAAGACTGGTTAAAACCGTAACTGCTATAATATCTATATGTCTGCCTGAATCTTCAGACACTTCTTCGGCTGCTTTTTTTGCGGCGGACATCATTTCAATTCCTCCCGAAGCATGCACGTTTATTATATCTGCGCCTAATTTACCCGCCGCTTTTACCGCTTTATAAACGGTATTGGGAATATCGTGGTATTTAAGGTCTAAAAAAACTTTGCATCCGCGTTCTTTGATAAATTTAACGCTTTTTTCTCCGCAAGAGGTAAATAGTTCAAATCCGACTTTGTAAAAAAAGATTTTCCCTTCAAGTTTATCTAATAAATTTTTTACCGGTTTTAAATCGTCGTAATCTAATGCAATTATTATTTTATCTTTGAAATTGTCTGAATTTTTCATTTAATTCCGTTTAATTTAGCGCCGCTATTCTTAATAACGTTCCAGCTTTTTAGCAGTTCGTAAGCAAATCTGAATTGATTATCCTTTTTGAAATAAACTTTAAATGTTTTATATTTATCTTTTTCCCGATTTGCAATATTTTTGTTTTCCGGATTTTTAAAATGATGCATTAAATCAACTTCCCTCAGTTTTCTTAAAGGTTTTACGAATATAAAATCCTTAGAACTGTGAACGTAAAAATTTGGTATTACGCCGGTATCTTGGACTGATACTCCGTTCGGAAGAAAATAAAAAGCCGTGGTGAGACCCATACCGGTATCGTCTGGCAGCGTAAATATCGTCTGAACGGAACCTTTGCCGAAAGTTTTAGTGCCTACTACTATTGCCCGTTTATGCGCCTGCAAACTGCCGGAGGTAATCTCGGCAGCGCTTGCAGTTCCGGCATTAACCAGAACTGCTATGGGATAGTCCGGCTGCAAATGTTTTCCCAGAGCGTAATATTTTACGTCTTGAGATTTTATTCTGCCTTTAGTATAAACTACGACTCCGCTCTTAATGAAATCGCTGCATACTTTTACGGCTTGATTTAACAATCCTCCGGGATTATTCCTGAGATCCAGAATAAGCCCTTTAATACCGTGTTCCTTAAGGTTTATAATCTTCAAAGCCTTCAAAAGCTGGGAATTGGTATGTTCCTGAAAACTTGAAATTCTGACGTAGCCTATATGATGAGGAAGAATCATATATTTCACGCTTTTAAGCATTATTTTTTCTCTAGTCAATACGAATGTCTTAGGTTTTTTAAATCCTTTTCTATTAATTAAAAGCGTAACGGAAGTCCCTGCTTTTCCGTGCAAAAGCTTAACTGCTTTCATAATATTCATACGGTAAGTCGAAATACCGTTAATTTTTTCTACAATGTCACCCGCCTTTATTCCTGCGTTTGCGGCTGGAGAACCGTCTATAGGCGAAATAATAACAACGTAACCTTTTCTTGTAGATATTTTTACGCCTATGCCGGTAAATTCGCCGGACGTTTCGGATTTCATCTGCCTGAATTCGCTTGGAGTAAGAAAATAGGTGTGGGGGTCAAGAGTGGATATCATGCCTTCTACCGCCCCGAATATAAGTTTTTTTGACGGCTCTTTTTTTATATAATCGTTTTTTATCAACGCGTAAACTTTTGAAAACAGCCTTAAATTTTTAACGGTATTTGAATCGAATTTTTTTAAGGCGATTTTATGTGCGGTCTTTACGGCGGCATAAACTTTTACACAATTTGCGGAGATAAATAAAATAAATAATACCGAAAAGAAAAATATTAAGCGGTATTTTATTTTGGACATACTTCACCTCTTTATTTATTTATTATTTGGAATATTATACCGCTGCTGCGGGATTTATTTTTCAGATTCTTAATTAATTTTATAACTTTATGTTTTAAAAGTCTATTCTTTTTATTATGCCTGCTTATATTTACGCGTTTTTTAGACAGATAGCCTTTATAATTTTTATCGTTATTTATTTTTAACGACTTTACATATATATTTAAGCCTGTTATCAGTTGTTTCAATCTTTTTTTCGAGTGTTTTACGCTGTTAACTTCGGCGATAAGACTGTTTTTTTCGTTTTTTAAATATTTTTTTAATCTTAAAAATATATTTTTCCGTTTAATAAGTCTTAAAAGCTTTGTTTCTTCTTTTTTCAGTAAAATTTTTAACTGGTAATTTATTATAAAAGCATTGCCGTCGTCTTTAAGCAACATTATTCCGTCTAACCGATACTCTTTATGGATAATAAAAATTTTTTCGGTTAAATCCTCTATTAACAGACCGTATTTATTTATTTTCTTTTTTATTTTTTTTATCTGCCCTTCGTCTTTTTTAATCTTTTTTTTCAGGCTGCTTACGGCAGAATCTCTGCGGGATATTTTAGAAGATATTAAGGATAATTCTTTTTTATAAAAAGTAAGGCGCTTTATTACCGATAGGTATTTCAATTGCGTGTTTGTATTTGACCGATATGCAGCGGAATTATCGCTGCGATAAAAGGAAATAAATACCGACAGCGATATGACGAGAAAAAACAATAAATTATTATTATTATTAATTTTTTTCATCTATCAAAGATAAAATCCGGCTATCATTTTCAATTAACGAATTAAAATGATAGCCGGAAAAATTTAAATCTTTAGCCTTAGCTTTTTGCTTTAGCGGTTGTTGCAGCTGCTTTTTTAGCAGGTTTAGCTGCTTTTTT
>JBMFVW010000009.1:0-21675 GCA_049965795.1 Candidatus Acidulodesulfobacterium sp. | reverse complement strand
ACTGCCGGTTTTGCCGCTTTTGCCGGAGCCGCCGCCTTTTTTGCGCAACCCGAAAATGCAAGCGCCGATACGACTAAAAACACTCCTAAAACTAATACTGTAAGCTTTTTCAAATTTTATCACCTCCTTTAACATTTTTATTCTATATTTTCGTAAAGAATTTTGTCAAGAAAAATTTTTATTGAAAAAAATAATTGAAAAAAATATATAATATAATATTATATATATGATAATATGAAAACTTTTAATTTTCAAATCATAACTAAAGATTTTACTTTAGAAGAAAGCGTCGAATACCTCAGCGGAATAGCAGAGGTCGCTGCCGTAAGTTCGGCGGACGTGCTGCAGTTAAGAAATAAAAATATTTCATCCCGCGATCTTTACGACTGCTCAGTTTTTCTTAAAAAAAAACTGGATAATTTAAATAAGGGGGGCAAAATATTCCTTATTATAAACGACAGACCGGATATCGCATATATTGCAGGAGCAGACGGGGTACACGTTGGACAGGAAGATTTTCCCGCTGATAAAATTAAAAAATTTTTTCCTAATTTAATAGTAGGCGTCAGCGTCAAAAACTTAAAACAGGCTGAAGCGGCGCAAATAGACGGAGCAGATTATATAGGCGTCGGACATTTATATCCTACGTCTTCCAAAAAAGACGCAGGCGAAATAATGGACAAAGAGATATTTAAACATATATGTCGTTCGGTCGATATACCCGTAATAGCAATAGGCGGTATTACGGCAGATAAAATAGAAGAACTTGGAGAATACGGAGCGGCAGGGGCAGCCGTTATAAGCTCGGTTTCAAATGCAGATAATCCTCTTTCGGCTGCAAAAGATTTCAGAATAAAGATTGATAAATTTTTAAAAAATAATATGCCCAAAATTGCCGATAGAAATTGTAAAACTTAATTAAACAAGGGAATGATGACGGAAAAGGCGTATTTTGTCCAATTTTTTACGGGGACGGAATTTAATTCCGTCCCCGTATTTAGGTAATCTGACACATTTTCCGTCTTGGGATATGAAAAATTAGAGGATTTATATTTGATAGAATTCAGCCACGTTTACAAAAATTATGATAAAAATTATATTTTAAGAGACTTAAATTTTACCGTAAACAAAGGGGAATTCATCTTTATTACTGGTCCTTCCGGAGCGGGTAAAACTACTACCCTTAAAATGCTCATAGCCATGGAAAAACCCACGCACGGCGCCGTAAAATTTATGGGAACGGAAATTAACGAAATCAAAAAACGCGAGATACCTTTTTTAAGAAGAAAAATAGGATTTGTTTTTCAAGATTTTAAACTGCTTCCGAAAAGAACGGTATTTCAGAACGTAGCGCTGGGACTTGAGGTTTCCGGCGTTTTTGGAGACGTTATAACTAAAAACGTTTCGGAACTGCTTAAAGCCGTCGAACTTTATACAAAAAAAGACGAGTATCCGCTAAGCCTTTCGGGAGGCGAACAGCAAAGGGTCGCCATAGCAAGAGCTCTTGTGCAGAATCCGCAGGTCCTGCTTGCGGACGAACCCACCGGAAACTTAGACGAGGAAACGTCTAAAATCATAATCGATATAATAAAATCTTTCAACAATAAAGGCACTACGGTAATGCTGGCTACTCACGATAAACATCTAATAGCCGATACGGGCAGGGCAAGGGTAATTGATATCACGAAAGCTTAAATATTTCATAAATTATTTTAAAATTGCGTTCTTAAATATTAAATCTAATATTTCGGGAAATGTTTTCGCTTTTTTAATAATGTCATTTTCGTTTTTCATAATGCTTTTTTTTCTTCTTTGTTATGCAAATATTTATAATTACATGAATATTTTTCAAAAAAACAGCGTTATGATTGTTTTTTTGAAAAGCGGGGCAGGCAAAAAAAACCGGCAGAATATAATAAATTTCATAGATAAAATCAACGGAATAAAAAAAATTAAATACTACGGCAATAAATCTTCAATGAAATTTTTATCTAAAAGATTAAAAAATCTTAAATCTGTTTTAAAAAACATAAATCCCAAGGTGATGCCTTCATTTATCAAAATTCATTTTAAAAAAAACGCCGTAAGCTCTATTTTTTTAAGCAATATTTATCTTAGGCTGACTTCGCTTAAAGGAATTAAATTAGTTTACTATAATAAAATGCTTGAAAATAAAATAATACAGTTCATGTTTTTTACTAAAGTCATAGGTTTTATTTTATTTTTATTCCTGTTAATTATGTCGGTTTTTATATCATACAGCGCAATAAAGCTTATTATACTGAGAAAACAAAACGAAATAGAAATACTCAGGCTTATAGGCGCTACCGACCGCTATATAAGAATACCTATGTTTATAGAAGGCGAGATAGGCACCGTTTTAGCTTTTTTAGTTTCTATCTCCCTGCTTTATTTAATTTATAAAATATTTATATTTTACGGGTTCGACGGCTTTCTAAAATTTTTTCATATACAAATAATTTTTTTAAACGCAACCCAGATTGCCGTCGTATTTTTAATTGCATTAATATCGGGTATTGCAGGAACTTACTTATCTTCAAAAAAATTCTTCTGATTATTTTTGGTTATAAATTAATTGAAGTTTAATGGAGGCTATATACCGGTTATTTCTTTTAATAACTTAATATCTACGTATTTTTCTATATTATAGGATAAAATGTTAAAACTTTCGTTTTTAACGCCGGCATAATCAAAATTATTGCTATTTAAGGCTTGTTCATAATTTTTGTTTTTATTAAGCTTTTTTGCGGCGTCTTCTAAAAAATCCCTAAATATTTTATTTGAAAACAATCCATGAACGTATGTTCCTATTTTTCTTCCGTCAGACGAAATAAGAGATAAAACTTCACTTTTTGATTTATGCGAAAATTCCAAATCGCGTTTATCGTCATATTTATCGAAATTTGCCGGTTTAAACAATAAATGTGAAAAATCATTGAAGTTCCTGCAAGAATCGAAACTATCTATTACGTCATCCTTTAAAAAACTTCTTCCGTTATGTATCTCATATCCCTCAATAATATTGCCTTGAAAATTATACTTTCGTTTAACCGTTATTTTTTTTTGCAGCAATATCGTTTCGATGTCAAAAAAACCAAAACCGTCAACGGATTCCAAATTATCAAAATTATAAGAAAACTCTAGTTTATAAGGGTCTTTTATTATGCTTCCCATTATCTGAAAGCCGCCGCAAATTCCTAATATAATACCTTCGTCGACTTTTTCGAATCTTTTTATATAATCAAAAATACCGGATTTTTTAATTTGTATCATATCCGAAACCGTAGATTTAGTTCCTGGAATTATTATTACGTCAAAATTAGCTTCCTTTCTTATAGGAACAGGAACCGTATCAAAAAAAACGGTATCAAATCTTTCGTCGAAAAAAAGAGGATCAAATTCGTTAAAATTTGAAATATGTTCTAAGCGGACTATTCCTATTTTGATTTTTCCGATATTTTCATCATATATATTTGGACGGTTTGCTTTATTTTTAAGATTTAAACTATCTTCGGCTTCTATGTGAAGATTTTTAATGTATGGAATTACGCCTAAACATGGTATTTTTAAACGTTTTTCTATTTCTTTTATGCCTGGTCTTAATATAGAAATATCTCCTCTGAATTTATTTATTATAAAGCCTTTGACCAATTTTTTCCATTTAGGTTTCAGCAGTTTTACGGTTCCGTATAAAGAAGCAAAAACACCCCCTCTTTCTATATCTGCGATTAAAATTACCGGCATATTATAAATTTCGGCAAAACCCATATTGGCGATATCATATTTATAGAGATTTATTTCAGCCGGACTTCCTGCGCCTTCCGCTATAACGAGTTCGTTTTGTTCCGTTAAAAAATCGAAAGATTCGGCGGCTTTTTTTAAAAAAAAACTTTTTTTGGCGTTGTATTCTTGAAAATTCATGTTGCCGAAATGTTTTCCGTTTAGTATCAAATGCATTTCGGTATCTGAAGAAGGCTTTATTAAAATCGGATTAATCTGCCTCAGCGGTTTTTTAAAAGCGGCTTCGGCCTGTACTGCTTGAGAAACTGCAATTTCGGAACCGTCTTCCGTAATAAAACTGTTAAGCGACATATTCTGGGATTTAAAAGGCGAGCAGTTTACCCCTCCGTTTGCAAAATACCTTAAAAATCCTGCAGTCAAAACGCTCTTCCCTGCTGAACTTGACGTCCCCTGTATCATTATAGATTTCATTTTTTATTTAGTAAGGATCCCCCCCCCCACCGACCTGACGGCTTTTAAAAATGCCTCGACTACTTTAGGATCGAACTGGGTTCCGGAATTTTTCTTGATTTCTTCCAGCGCCGTTTCAACCGGAAGAGCTTTTCTGTATGGCCTGTCGGTAGTCATTGCGTCGAAAGTATCGACTACCGCTATAATTCTTGAGGCTATAGGTATATCTTCGCCGGAAAGGCCGAAGGGATAGCCTTTGCCGTCGTATCTTTCCTGATGGTGAAGAACGTCGTTAGCTATATGGCTTAAAAACTTTATTTTTTTTAGCATGTTATAGCCTATTTCCGGATGTTTTTTAATTTCTTCGTATTCTTCATCCGTAAGTTTGCCCTGCTTATTTAATATTGAATCTTTTATGCCAATTTTACCGACATCGTGCATCGCCGCCGCATATCTTATATTTTTAATTTCGTTAGGACTTAGCCTAAGCTCTTTGGCTACCATAACGCCGTAGTCTATAAGCCTGTCGCCGTGGGTTCTCGTGTATGTATCTCTCGCTTCTATAGCTTCTGAAATAGAGCTTATAGTTTCAAAATGTTCTTCTTCTATATAGTTGAGCGTTTGGGCGTTATAAACCGCAACGGAAATTATGCTTGAAATATTTGCTATAAAATCAATAGTTTCTATTGAATATTCCGTTTTTGTTTTTCCTAAAAGAAAAATAAGACCGAGGAAATCTTTATCGGTTTTAAGGGGAATAGCAATAAAAGTCTTTTTAGAAATATCTTTTAAAAAACAGTCGCAGGGAGGATTTTCATCGCTTCCGGAAACCGAATCTTCTTCATAATAATTTATGGTCGGAAAATCCGAACTTACGGTTTTTAAACATTTGCAATCGCTTAACTTCAATGTATCGTGACCCGATAAGGAAGCATCAAAGCCGTATGCATTAAACAATTTTAAGGAAATATTTTTAAAAAAATCGCAATCGTTGCATTTTTGAAGTATTTTATTTTCCGGAGGACATTTTACGAAAGGACAGCTGAATTCCGTCATATTATAACAGTTAATACTGCCGCCGTAAATAGAACATCCGGTCATATTGCAGTTAAAATATTCATAACAGAATTTATTTGTATCTTTATTATTATCTTTAAGATATACCATGGCGGAATCGGCTTTTGTATAGCTCATAAGCCTTTTTATAGAGTAATTGATAATACTGGTAAGATCTAACGATGAAGAGACTAATTTTGAAATTTCCAACAAATCTGATATTTTGCGGCTTTCTTCTTTTTGTCTTAAATATAAAAGATTTGCGTTTTCGTAAAGCGTCAGACTGTATATAAAAATACCTCCGAGCATTGCGATAAATTTGGCTATTTTTAAATCTTCTTCCGAAAATTCATATATTTCCTTGCTATATATATTTAAAGCGCCTAAAACTAACGATCCTGCATAAATTGGAACGCTGAGCATAGACGACATTCCCGTAAATTGCTTTTCAAGTTCATAGTATATATCCGATAAATCCGTTTTTAAATTCGAACTGACCAAAGATTCGCCGTTCTCTATAACCGAACCTATCAATCCTTCGCCGAGCAATATTTCTAAATCTTTCTTTATAAATTTTCCTTCCTGATAATAATTTACGCAGTTTATTTTTTCGGTATCCTCGTTGAGCATGAAAATCGTGACGATATCGCTCTTTATGAATTTCGAGGCTGTTATCGAAATTTTTTCGTATATCTCTTCTCTTGAATTTTTAGAAATAAGGTCTTTTGAAAGAAAATAAGCAATATCCGGATATTCTACCATAAAGTAATAAAACGTTATTATTGAATATTAATGAATTTAAAATTTAGAAAACTTTTCGATTCTTTGGTTTCTTAAATCTTCCCCTTTGTATTTTTTCAATCCGTTTATATTTTCCAAAACTGCTTTCTTTAAATTTTCGGCGGCAAGTTTATGGTCCCTGTGGGCGCCGCCGAGAGGTTCCGCTATAATGCCGTCTATGACCTTGGAATCGTTAAGCAGGTCATTTGCGGTTAATTTCAAAGAATTCGCCGCTTCTTCCGTTTTAGAAGTATCTTTATATAAAATAGAAGCGCATCCTTCAGGCGATATAACGGAATAAACCGAATATTCCATCATTAAAACGCGGTTGCCGGTTCCAAAAGCAAGAGCGCCTCCGCTTCCGCCTTCTCCTATAATTACCGACACCACTGGAACGTTAACGTTTAATAATTCGTATATAGTTTCCGCTATAGCCTCCGACTGCCCTCTTTCTTCCGCGCCTAAGCCCGGATATGCGCCGGGAGTATCTATAAGAGTGACGATAGGAATTCTGTACCTGTCGGCAAGCTTAAAAAGTCTTTGCGCTTTTCTGTATCCTTCCGGATGAGGCATTCCGAAATTTCTGCACATTTTATCTTTAGTATTCCGCCCTTTCTGATGACCGACTATAAGCACCCGTTCATTATTCATAAAGCAGAATCCGCCTACAACCGCTTTGTCGTCCATAAACCGCCTGTCGCCGTGAAGTTCTATAAAATTTTCCGCCGCCTTTTCTATATAATCCATAGCGTAAGGTCTCAGCGGATGCCTCGAAAGCTGAGTAATCTGCCAGTTATTTATATTTTTAAAAATATCTTTTATAAGTTTTTCTTTTTTAGTTTCAAGGTTTTTAATCTCGTCTTCTACGTCGGCGAATCCTCCGAGATTAAAAGTTTTAAGCTCTTCTATCTTCTGTTCGAGTTCTATAACCGGTTTTTCAAAATCCAAATACTGTAAAGCCATGATAATATTTTATATTTTTTTACTTATTATTATTTTATTTGTTTGTTAAATGTAACTCTTTTATTTTTGTTTTTTTCATTATACCACCTATTAAATAATATTCAAGTAATTAGATAAAGGATTGGATTTCAATAAAGATTTATCCACCGCGATATTTTCACCCATGGTTATGCTGTATCCCGAAATTCTCAATATTACCTTATCGTTTCCTTTTGCTTCGGAAAAACTTTTTTTAATTTCAAAAAGCATTTTTTTAAATTCGTCGCCGTCAAACATAACAACATTGTCTTTGATTTCTATAATACATGCCTCTCCTGCGGTTTTTACCGGCAGCTTAACTTTCACGGCATCTAAGAGTTCTATGCTTTCGCCGACTATTTTAATGCCCAGATCGGCATCTCCGTTAATTAAAACATTGTCTTGCCCCGTATTTTCCGTTAATGCGTTATCTTCCAGTTTATATATATCGTTTTCCGAGGCTTCGATTTCGGATAAATTTTCGCCGTCCGCCGCATGTGTTCCTTTGCCGTTTAAGGCGGACAGGTCTAATCCCGAAAAATCTATTCTCCCCGTAATAATTACCGGCTGATTAGTAGATAAAACATCTTCGTATTTTAAAAAACTTTTTGGAAAAAATACGGTTTCTATATTCGAATTATTGTCGTTTAGTATAAAAGAAGCCATTTTATCGTTGCTTTTAGTCTTGCGGACTTTAAGCTGATTTATTACTCCGACTAATTTATACGAGGCATCCTGCGGTATTTTTCCTTTTGCTTCTATGTATTCCTTTACTATATCTGCTGCCGGTTTTATTTTAAGAAGTTTTAATTTTTCTTCATAACCGTCTAAAGGATGTCCCGACAGATAGAAACCGAGCGACTCTTTTTCAAAAGCAAGGATAGATTTTATATCGTCTTTTTCTCCTGCCGCCGTTAAATAGGAATCGTTTTTTCCTGCATCGAAATCTATGCTTTCCGATGGCGAACCGAATAAATCGACCTGCCCCGAATCCTCTTTTTCTCTTTTGCGTATAGATTCTTCCATCACGGATTCAAGATTATCGAGCATCCATTTCCTTGATTCTCCTCCTATATCTAAAGCGCCGCTTTTAATCAAGTTTTCTATCGTCCTCTTATTAACCTTTCTCGTATCGACTCTTGAGCAAAAATCCAATAAGTCTTTAAACGGTTTGTAGGAGCGCGCCTGCAAAATAGAATCTATTGCAGCTTTGCCGACGTTTTTTACCCCGCCCAAACCTGTTCTGATAGCTAATTTTACCTTATTTGACGCAATTTCGCCGTTTCTATTTTCGGAAACGTTTTCAACGGTATCGCAGCCGCATTTTTTTTCTACTATAGCAAACCTTTCGGACGATTCGTTTACCGAAGGAGGCAATATTTCGCAAGCGTTTATTCCCGATTTTGCTTCGTTTATTATTTTAGTCAGTTTATCGGTATTATTCATTTCGCTTGATAAAAGAGCGGCGGTAAAATGCTCTTTATAGTTGGCTTTTAAATATGCCGTCATATATGCAATATATGCATAGGCGGTGGAATGTGATTTATTGAAACCGTATTCGCCGAATTTTACTATAAGCGAAAAAATCTTTTCGGATTTCGACTCTTCTATGCCGTTTGCTTTGCATCCGCTTATAAACTTATCTTTCATCTGGTTGATTAGATCGGTCTGTTTTTTTCCGACGCCTTTTCTTAAAACGTCGGCTTCTCCCATCGAAAATCCGGCAAGATTTGTAGCTACTCTCATTATCTGCTCCTGATAGAGCATTACGCCGTAAGTTTCATGCAGAATATCCTTAAGCGACGGATGAATATAATGTATTTTAGCTTTGCCGTGTTTAGCCTTAATAAAATCGTCAACCATACCGCTTCCGAGAGGTCCAGGCCTATAAAGGGCAACTAAGGGGATTAAGTCGTCGAAAGAATTAGGTATTAATTTTTTGATCAATTCTTTCATGCCGGAACTTTCTAACTGAAAAACCCCGGTCGTGTCTCCCGCCGCCAGCAGTTTAAACGTCGCTTTATCGTTTAAGTCTATATCGTATATATTAAAATCTTTATCTTCTTTAAATTCGCCGCTTTCCCCTTCACGCTCCCTTTGGAGTCTTTGAAGCGATTTTGTTTCGTTAATAAGCTTTATAGCCTCGTTCATTACGGTAAGCGTTTTTAATCCCAAAAAGTCGAACTTTATAAATCCGAGTTTCTCTAAATCGGTTCCGGTATATTGAGTAGTAATGACGTCCGTTTCTTTGGTGCCTTTATATAAAGGCATATAACTGTTTATAGGTTCGTTTGATATAACGACTCCGGCGGCGTGCGTGCTTGCATGTCTTGCAAGACCTTCCAATCTTTTTGCTATTTCTATCAGTTTCTTTACCTTAGGATTAGTTTCTATTAAATTGCGGAGCTTAGGTTCTTCTTTTATTGCGTTTTCTAAAGTAATGCCAAGAGTATTCGGAACTAATTTTGCGATCTTATCGACCTCGGCATAAGGCATATTCAAAGCTCTGCCGGTATCCCTGATAACTGCTTTTGCAAGCATGGTACCGAAAGTTATTATCTGCGATACCTTTTCTTCGCCGTATTTATGCGCCACGTATTTAATAACTTCGTCTCTGCCGTTTATGCAGAAATCGGAGTCTATATCGGGCATACTTATTCTTTCCGGATTAAGAAATCTTTCAAACATCAAGTCATATTTTATCGGATCTATTTCGGTAATTTTAAGACAGTAGGCGGCTAAGCTTCCGGCGGCGGAACCTCTTCCGGGACCCACCGGTATGCCGTGCTCTTTAGCATATTTTATAAAGTCGGAAACTATTAAAAAATATCCCGCAAAATTAGATTTTTTAATAACTTCTATTTCCATGTCCAATCTTGCTTTGTATTCGTCTTCTCTGTTTAAATAAGATTCTGCCGCTGACTTCGCAGGGTTTTTTATAAAAATTTCTTCGAAGCCTTCTCTTGTTTTTTTCTCGAAGTAATCGGCGGCATCGAAATCGGCGGCGTCCGTTATTTCGCCGAAACCGGCTTCCGCTTTCTTTAGTTTTTCGGCTTCGTTTCCGGGTTTAAATTGCGGGAAATAATGTCCGCCTTTTAATTTAAAAGAAAAATTGCATTTATCGGCAACCAAAAGCGTATTGGATATAGCTTCCGCAGGATATTGTCTGAAAATTTCTTTCATCTCTTCCTGCGACCTGAAATATAGGTCTTTAGTCGAAAATTTTAATCTGTCTTTGTCTTCGACCGTTTTCCCTGTCTGTATGCAAAGAAGTACGTCGTGGGCTTCATAGTCTTCTTTAAGAAGATAATGGCAGTCGTTGGTAGCCGTTAAAGGCACGCCGTATTTTTTAGAAAGCTCTATTAATCCGTCGTTGGCGGCAAGCTGTTCTTCCATACCCTGGACCTGCATTTCTAAATAAAAATCGTCTTTAAAAATATCTAAATAAAACTTAAGGCTTTCTTCTGCAGAATCGAATCTTCCTTTGACTATTTCATAAGGTATTTCGCCTTTAATGCAGGCGGACATAGCTATTAAGCCTTCGCCGTGGTCTTTTAATACATTTTTGTCGATTCTGGGCTTATAATAAAATCCGTCAATGTAGGACATAGAAACTAATTTGGAAAGATTTTGATAGCCTGTATCGTTTTTTGCAAGAAGAATGAGGTGATTATAAAATTTTTCGTTTGGGTTTTTAAGCTTCATATCGGATTTAGAAATATACATTTCGCATCCGATTATGGGTTTTACTCCTTTTTTAACGGCTTTTTCGTAAAATTCTATCGCCCCGAACATATTTCCGTGATCGGTTACCGCAACGGCAGGCATATTAAATTCTATAGCTTTATTTACTATATCGTCTATTTTAATTGCGCCGTCTAAAAGACTGTAATGCGAATGAAGATGCAGATGAACAAAATCGCTCATTATAAAATTACTCCGTTTTTTATTTCTATTTTTATTCCCATTCTATAGTTGAAGGCGGTTTTGAAGTGATATCGTAAACCACCCTGTTAACGCCTTTAATTTCGGAAATTATTCTTGAAGAACACGCTCTTAATATATCGTAATCTAATTTTGCGAAGTCGGCCGTCATTCCGTCCACTGAAGTTACCGCGCGAAGAGCCACTACCGATTCATAACTTCTTTTATCCCCCATTACGCCTACCGTTTTTACCGGAACGAGTACAGGAAAAGACTGCCATATTTTATCGTATAATCCCGCCGCTTTTATTTCCTGAGTAACTATTGCATCGGCTTTCCTTAAAATATCAAGATTTTTTTTGTCCACCGTCCCTATTATTCTGATGGCTAATCCGGGTCCTGGAAACGGCTGCCTATTTATTATTTCTTCCGGAATTCCTAATTTTTTGCCGATTACCCGGACTTCGTCTTTAAATAATTCCCTTAAAGGTTCTATTAATTCTAGATTTAATTTTTTCGGAAGACCGCCGACGTTGTGATGGCTTTTTATTACGCTTGAAGCCCCGAACACTTTAACGGATTCTATTACGTCGGGATAAAGAGTTCCCTGCACCAAAAAATTCACGTCTTTAATCTTTTTCGCTTCTTTTTCGAATATTTCTATAAAAAGCCTGCCTATAATTTTACGTTTTTTTTCAGGATCGGTTATCCCTTTTAGTTCCTTTAAAAATAAAGCCGAAGCATTGACTAATTTTACGTTAAGATTAAGATTTTCCTTATAATACTTCATAACCGATTTCGCTTCCGATTCCCTTAAAAGTCCGTTATCGACGAATATGCATTTAAGATTGCCGCCTATAGCCCTGTTCGTAATAACCGCCGCTACGGTAGAATCGACTCCTCCGGAAAGAGCGCATATAGCTTTTGCTCCTCCGGTTTTTTTCTTAATTTCCCCGATTTTATCGGATATAAAGTCTTCCAGTTTCCAGTCGCTCTTAACGCCCGTTATTTCAAACAAAAAATTATTCAATATATCAGTTCCGCATTCGGTGTGGACTACTTCAGGATGAAACTGCAGTCCGTAAAATTTTTTTTCGAGATTTTCAAATGCCGCGGTATCGCAGGTTTCCGTCTGAGCCGTTATTCTAAAGCCTTCGGGGACTTTTACTATTACGTCGCCATGGCTCATCCATACCAGGCTCGATTTACCGCAGCCTTTTAAAAGGCTGCTCTTATGAAGTATTTCAAGTTTAGAATGACCGTATTCGCGGTTTTTAGCCGGCTTGACTTCTCCGCCGAGAAGATGCGCCATAATCTGCATACCGTAGCATATGCCTAAAAAAGGAACTTTTAATTTGAATATATCTTTAGAAATTACTGGAGCATTTTTATCGTAAACCGAAGACGGCCCGCCGGAAAGTATAATTGCATCTGCGTTGTATTCATTTATTTTGCTTAACGGCGAATTATAAGGATATATCTCGCAATAAACCTTGCTTTCCCTGATTTTTCTTGCAATAAGCTGGGTATATTGCGACCCGAAATCTATAATGAGTATTTTATAATTAGAATTTATTACCATCGGTTAATCTAGCCTGTAATTAGGCGCCTCCCTTGTTATAATGACGTCGTGAACATGACTTTCCTTCAGTCCCGAAGAAGTAATTTTAATAAACCTCGTTTTAGTTCTAAGTTCCTGTATAGAACGGGCTCCGCAATATCCCATGCCAGCCCTTAGTCCTCCCGTGAGCTGATTGACTGAATCGGAGAGGCTGCCTTTATAAGGAACCCTTCCTTCTATGCCTTCGGGAACGAATTTAGATTCGTCCTTTATATGCGATTGAAAATATCTGTCTTTTGAACCGCTGACCATTGCGCCGAGCGACCCCATGCCCCTGTAAACTTTATAGCTTCGTCCCTGATAAATTATGGTTTCCCCGGGGCTTTCTTCCGTACCGGCAAAAAGGTTTCCTATCATAACGCTGTTTGCCCCTCCCGCTATCGCTTTAGAAATATCCCCCGAAAATTTTATGCCTCCGTCCGCTATTACGGGAACGCCGTTTTTATCGTAAACTTCCGAACATTCTATTATGGCGGATAACTGGGGAACGCCGACGCCTGCAACTACTCTGGTAGTACATATGGAGCCGGGACCTATGCCGACTTTTACGGCGTCGACTCCGGCATCTACCAAAGCTTTTGCGGCGTCTTTAGTAGCTATATTGCCGGCTATTATATCCATTTTATAACGTTTTTTCAGATATCTTACCATATCTATAACGCCTTTTGAATATCCGTGGGCAGTATCGATTACTACCGCATCTGCTTCGGCTTCGGCAAGCGCCTCTACTCTTTCCTCGGTATCCTTGGCAATACCTACGGCGGCTGCCACCCTGAGCCTTCCGAGAGAATCTTTGCAGGAATTCGGATATTTTCTAATTTTTTCTATATCCTTTATAGTTATAAGCCCTTTTAAATTATAATCGTCGTCCACGACCAAAAGTTTTTCTATTTTTTTTTCGTGAAGCGTTTTTTTAGCTTCTTCAAGCGTAGTTCCGACCGGCACCGTAACAAGATGCTCTTTCGTCATGACGTCGGCGACTTTTTCGTCAAGGTTGACCGAAAACCTTAAATCCCTGTTCGTAAGTATTCCTACTAATTTATCGCCTTTTACTACCGGCACGCCCGAAATCATAAATTTTTTCATAATATCTAAAGCAAAAGATATTTTATCGTCGGGATTTACTTTTACGGGATTAGTTATCATACCGCTTTCGGATTTCTTAACCCTTTCGACTTCGGCTTTCTGCTGCTGGACAGTCAGATTTTTATGAATTACGCCTATACCGCCTTCGCGTGCAAGCGAAATTGCCGTTTCGGCTTCGGTAACCGTATCCATAGCCGCGCTTACAAGCGGAATATTCAGGTCTATATTTCTTGAAAATTTAGTTTTTAAATCTACGTCTTTCGGCAGTATTTCCGAATAATCGGGTACTATCAAAACATCGTCGAAACTCAGCGATTCCGCAATAATCTCTTTCATTTTAAATTTTCCTCTTTCTATATTATTATTTATTTATTGAATAAATTAATAAACCGTTAATCCTCAAACATTTTCCTTAATCAAACAAAAAACCACCCCGTCGGTCTTTGGCCGACACCCCTCCGTAAAAGGAGGGGGCTAATGCGTAAAATAAATCCTCAACGTTTTCTAAGGCATCTTTTCCGACATTCTTCACTCCTATTATTCTAACTGACAAGCCCTTCCAACAGCCCGCATTCCGAAACGGTAAAACCGGAAACTTCTAAAAAATCCATACTCTTTAACATTATTGCCGCTCCTGCGAGTACGAGATCTTCCCTTCCGGCTTCTACGCCGGCAATTTTCAACCTGTCCGATATCTTTGCGGCTGCAAATCTTTTATAAATTCCGTAGGTTTTTTCCCAGCTTACGAAATATCCGTGCACTTTAAGCCTGTCGTAATCCTTCATGTTTAAATCTACCATCGCAAGAGTAGTCGCTGTTCCGGCAGTTCCGAAAAGGGCTGCCTGTTTAAAAACAAAACCGGTTTCTTTTATTTCAGTTTTCAATTTATTTAAATTTTTCTCTATTCGGTTTTCTAACTCTTTTAAATTTTCTTCGGATACGGGATCTGTTTTAATAATTTCTTCCGTAAGATGCACTACTCCCATATTTAGACTGTATTTCCATAAAGGAGAACCGTTTTTAACGCAGACGTATTCGGTGGATCCGCCTCCTATGTCTATTGAATAAAATTCGTTAATACCGTCAAAACATTTAGAAATTCCTTTTAAGGTTATTAAAGCCTCTTTTTCGCCGCTTATAATTTCAAGATTAAATCCGAATTCATTAAAAATTACATCTTTTACGTATTTAGCGTTAGGGGCATCCCTTAAAACGCTTGTACCGGTTATAACGACGTTCTCAGGCTTTATGCCGTAATGTTTAATTTTTTCAGAGTAAACCTTTAAAGCGTCTTCAAGTCTGTTTATCGAATTTTGGGTAATCAATCCTTCTTTTTTAAAATTTTCGCCAAGCCTGATAATCTTCATATCTACGTAATCCGGCCTTAGAAAATCGCTTGCAGAATTAACTATAAGACATCTGATAGTATTTGTTCCGATATCTATAGACGCTTTGAATTTATTATCTGCAGAATTTAAAACCAATCTATTCCCCTCTGTAATTTTTAACGTATTTAATGTAATTGCCGGCAGACTCTCTTATTGAATCTATTTCTTTTTCGCTAAGATTTTTTTTGATTACGCCCGGAAGTCCCGCAACCAAAGAACCTTCCGGTATAACTGCATTTTCTTTAATAAGGGCGCCGGCCGCAATTATGCAGTTTTTGCCGATTTTTGCACCCGTTAAAACTATGGCTCCTATTCCTATAAGACAGTTATCCCCTATCTCGCACCCGTGAAGATTAACGTTGTGCCCTATCGTAACACCTCTGCCTATTATTAAAGGACCGGTATCGTGCTGGACGTGGAGAACGCTGTTGTCTTGAACGTTTGTATTCTCGCCTATTTTAATGTAATGCACGTCGCCCCTGATAACCGAACCGTACCAGACGCTGCATCCTCTGCCTATTTCTACGTCGCCTACAATAACTACGTTTTGTGACATATATACAGTTTCGTCTATCTTAGGATATTTACCCATATAAGATTCTATTATCATAAATCCTCCGTTTCCTCTTTATTTCGTTCTATATTATTTTCTTAATTATTTTTTTGCTTGATTGTGTTAGTAGTATATTATATAACAATTTTTTAGAAATGTCGGGATTTTTTTTATGCATTCTGAAAAGGTGCTAGTGCTAGATTTTAATTGTGAACTGTTTCGCATACAAAAAAATAAAATCTGACACTTTTCCTTACATATTTTACTTAAATACACTAAAGAAATAGATAAATATTTTCTATTTTAGGATTAAGGTTATACCCCAAAAAATTGCTTATAGAAAATTTTAAAGTTCAATAAAATAAGGTGATGATTAAAGAAAATTTGGATTGGAAAAGGTGTCAGATGAGGTTTTTTGAAAGAGATTCTGCCTGCTTTTTAGCTTCCATAACGTCTTCTATGGTTTTTAATTCAAAAGGTTTATGCTTTTGCATGACCGATTCTACGTTTTTGGCAATTTCATTAAAAGATATTTTTCGGTTCAGAAAAGAATTAACAAAAATCTCGTTAGCTTCGCAAAAAACCGCCGGCATGCTCTTGCCTTCCCGTAAAGTTCGTCTTGCGATATTTAAAAAAGGGAACTTCTCGTCGTCAGGCGCAAAAAACTCCAGTTTTGCAATTTCGGTCAAATCTATCGGTTTCATGAGGTTATGAAAACGGCGCGGATAAGACAATGCATAACCTATCGGACCTTTCATGTCGGCATCACCCATCTGCGCAATAACCGAACCGTCCGCAAATTCTACCATCGAATGAATCACTGCCTGAGGATGTATAACGACATCGATTTCATCTTCCGTAAAACCGAAAAGAAATGAAGCCTCTATTATTTCAAGTCCCTTATTGGCAAGAGTGGAAGAATCTACGGTTATTTTCTTGCCCATCTTCCATTTAGGATGATTCAATGCCATATCGACGGTTATATTCTTAAAATAGTTTTTGTCCTTGTCGTAAAAAGGTCCTCCGGACGCCGTAAGGATTAATTTTTTAACGTCCTGCTTAACTCCGCTTTTAAGGCACTGAAACAGAGCAGAATGCTCGGAATCCACTGGAATTATTTTGGCTTTATGCTTTTTTGCAGTTTTATTTAAAATATTGCCTGCCATAACCATGGATTCTTTATTAGCAAGCGCAAGATCTTTGCCTGCCGCAAGGCTCCTGTAAGAAAGCAAAAGCCCCGCGGAACCGCTTATAGCATTCAATACAACGTCAAATAAGCCGTCGGAAACAGCTTCATGCAGTCCTTCTTCGCCGAAAATCAATTTCGTCTTAAAGCCTTTAATATTTTTTAAACCTTCTTTAGCCTTATCGTATTCCTTTTTTGAAGAAAGAACGCAGTATGCAGGTTTTAGCTTTATAACCTGTTCTTTTAATTCCTGCGTAAAATGCCCAGCTGCAATGCCTTTTACGGCAAGGAAATCCGGATATGAAACTGCTACGTTTACGGCATTTCTGCCTATAGAACCGGTAGAACCGGCAAGAAATATATTTCGCATAATATATATTTATTTAAAGTATGTCGGCCAATTGTTTATTTTAAACAAAAAACCGAAATATAGTAAAAAAACGGGGCGGCAAGTATCAGACTGTCTATTCTGTCTAAAATACCGCCGTGGCCTGGAATCAAATATCCCGAATCTTTTTTCCCGCCCATCCTTTTAATTAGAGATTCCGTTAAATCTCCAAACATTCCGGCTATAACAGTAACGGAAGATAAAATTATAAATGAAACAATTGTAAATTCTTTATATTCGTTTATAAATATTCTAAATATAAGGGCAGTAAAAACGGCGGCTAAAAAACCTATTACGGCTCCCTCTACGGTCTTTTTGGGACTTAGGGAGACGATAAGTTTATGCCTGCCGAAATGCCTGCCGCCGTAATAAGCGAAAATATCGGATGCCCATACAAGTATAAATAAAAGCAGAATAAGCATTCTGCCTCCGGAAATTTCAAAAATTTTAACAAGAAAAGATATGAGAAAGCCCGTGTAAATTAAGGAAAACAGATCTATAAATAAGGTTTTCCCAAAATCGTTCTTAAAAGAAAGCACGTTTTTCAAAAAAATTAAAAAAACCGAAAGGAATAAAATAAATATAAAAGCGCCGCTTTTTAAAAAAGCAAAAGAAAATGAAGTTAAAATCGCAAGCAATTCCGGGAGTATAAAGTATTTATATTCCTGAAAATCAAAAATAGAATATATTTCGTAAACCGAAAGTGCCGTCATAACGGCGGATACTATGAAAAATTCATATATATTCAGCAGAAATATAGATAAAATTATTACTACGCCGAATATAATGCCGAATATAAATCTTTTAGGATCGAAATTAGGTTTTTCCAAAACGCCTTGACCTTTTTTCGTAATTTTTTAATGCAGCCGTTAAATTTTTCTTTCTAAAGTCCGGCCACAAAGTTTTAGTGAAATAAAGTTCCGCATATGCAGCCTGGTAAAGCATAAAATTTGACAGTCTTTCTTCTCCGCTTGTCCTGATTATAAGGTCTGGATCCGGAATTCCTGCCGTATAAAGATAATTAGAAAAAAGTCCGCCGTTTATATCGGTTAACTCTATTGATTTTTTTTTAACGTCTTCCGATATTTTTCTAACGGCATTTAATATTTCTTCCTTGGAGCCGTAACTTATTGCAAGCGTTAAAGTCAGTTCAGAACCGTTTTTTGTTTTATCTACTGCTCTTGACACCGCAGTTTTTGATTTCTCCGGCAGTTTTTCTAAGTTTCCGATAAAATTAAGTCTGATTTTATTTTTTATAAGATAAGGAAGTTCTATTTCTATATATTGTTCAAGAAGATCCATTAAATAATCTACTTCTTCTTCCGGTCTCTGCCAGTTTTCCGACGAAAAAGCATAAGCGGTAAGATATTTAATTTTATAATCTATAACGCCTTTAACGACAGATTTTAATGATTTTATTCCTTCGGCATGCCCGTAAATTCTGTCTAAATTTCTTTTTTTCGCCCATCTGCCGTTTCCGTCCATAATAATAGCGATATGTCCGGGAAGATTTTTAAAAATCATACCTCTGATATTTCTTTTTCTTTACGCTTTGTAATTTCGTCTATTTCTTTAATAAAATTATCCGTCAAATCCTGTACTTTTTTTTGAATTTTAAATGACTGGTCTTCAGATATTTCTTTAGATTTTTCGGAAGATTTTATCTTTTCGTTCGCAAGTCTTCTGAAATTTCTGATTTCCTGCTTTATAGATTCGGATAGCTTTCCTACCTGTTTTGTTATTTCTTTCCGCCTTTCCTGCGTTAAAGCAGGTATTATTATACTTATGCTTTTCCCGTCGTTGGACGGATTTAATGAAGGGTCGTATTTTTGTATAGCTTTTTCGATTGCAGGAAGAGAACCTGCGTCCCACGGATTTATGGTTATCGTCCTGCTGTCTGGAATAGATATCGTAGCAAGCCTTATTATTGGAGAAACCGAACCGTAATATTCGACGTTTACCGCCTCTATTAATCCGGTAGAAGCCCTTCCCGTCCTGATTTTTGCAAGTTCAGCCTTATAAGCCTCTATAGCATGGCTCATTTTTGTTTTTGTTTCATTGACAAATGCAGTTTCGTCCATAAAATAAGCTCCTGAATTAAATATTTGCCTTTGATATTATAGTTCCTATGGATTCTCCTTTGACCACTTTTAAAAGATTTCCTTTGCCGAGCAAATTAAAAACGACTATGGGCAGAGCATTGTCCATACACAAAGATATAGAAGTCGAATCCATAACTTTTAGATTTTTATTTAAAACGTCTATATATGAAAGCCTCTCAAATTTAACCGCTTCTCTGTTAATTAGAGGGTCTGCCGTATATACGCCGTCTATTTTCGTGGCTTTCAATATAACATCGGCATGAATTTCCATTGCTCTTAAAGATGCCGCGGTGTCCGTAGTAAAATAAGGGTTGCCTGTTCCGGCAGCAAAAATAACTACTCTTTTTTTTTCCAAGTGGCGCAATGCCCTTCGGCGTATATAGGGTTCTGCAACCTGCTGCATTGCGATAGCCGTCTGAACTCTGGAAATTACGCCGTTATCTTCAAGGCTAGCCTGAAGGGCTAATGCGTTTATTACCGTGGCAAGCATGCCCATATAATCGCCTTGAGTCCGTTCTATTCCTAAATCTTTGGAAGAGCTTCCGAATCCTCTGAAAATATTGCCGCCGCCTATAACCACGGCAATCTCGGCGCCTTCGGAAACGACCGATTTTATTTCCTGCGATACGAAATTGATTATCTCGGGATCTATCCCGCACCTGCTTTCTCCGGCAAGAGCTTCGCCGCTGACTTTTAAAAGTATTCTTTTGTAGTTAAGACCCATTATTCACCAAGCTGATAACGAACAAACCTTTTTAAAATGATGTTTTCGCCTAATTTAGCTATTTCGTTGTCTATAACGGCGGCTATATTTTTAGACGGATCTTTTATAAAAGGCTGTTCCAACAGACAAACTTCCTGAAAGTATTTTTCAAGTTTGCCTTCTATTATTTTTTCTTTTACGGCCTGCGGTTTATCCATATTAGCAAGCTGTTCTCTGTATATCTCTTTTTCCTTAGCTATAACTTCGGGCTGAACGGCGTCTCTTTTTATATAAAGAGGGTTTGAAGCCGCAATGTGCATTGCGATGTTTTTAGCAAGCTCCTGAAATTCGTTAGTTCTTGCCACAAAATCGGTTTCGCAGTTTATTTCCAAAAGAACGCCTATTCTTCCTCCTGCATGTATATAAGAAAATACTAAACCTTCCTTAGCTTCTCTGCCGGCTTTTTTCTGGGCTTTCGCAAGCCCTTTTTTTCTAAGAATTTCCACCGCTTTTTCAAGATCGCCTCCGGTTTCTACAAGGACGTTTTTGCAATCTACGAAACCCGCTCCGGTCATCTGGCGCAGATTTTTAACAAGTTCTGCGCTTATATTCTGTGTATTGTCCAATTAATTTTTCCTCCCTGATATATAATATATATACTAAATAATATAATTTTGACTTATTAATTAACTATTCTGCTTAATATTGCGACCTTTATTTAATTTTATATAGAAATATCCTCTTCAGCGGTCTTTTCGGTATTTTCCGGATTGGGCGAAACGGCTGCGGCGAAAGTTTCTTCCGTTATAACTCCTTCAGGAAGAGACTGTCCTTTCCCTTTTCCGGTTTTTTCTTCATAAACTTTTCTGCCTTCGATAATAGCTTCGGACATAGTATTAAGAATGAGCTTTATTGCCCTGATAGCATCATCATTGCCCGGTATCATATAATCTACCAGTTCAGGATCGGCATTGGTATCGGCAATTCCTATAACCGGTATTTCAAGCCTTTTTGCTTCCTTTGCCGCTATTATTTCATGGTGCACGTCAACTATAAAAACGGCATCCGGTATTTTATGCATATCCCTGAGACCGTTAAGGACTTTCTGGAGTTTAATTATTTCTTTTTCCATCTTAGCCATTTCTTTTTTCGTAAACCTTGAAAATTCTTCCGATTCTTTTAGAGATTCAAGCTCTTTCAATCTTTGTATGGAAAGTTTAATAGTGGAAAAGTTGGTGAGCATACCGCCGAGCCATCTTTCGTTTACGTAAGGCATACCGCATCTTTTAGATTCTTCTACGACGATGGGATTTGCCTGTTTTTTAGTCCCGACTATAAGAATTGTTCCGCCTTCCTTTGCGATATCGTAAAGTTTTTCGTAGGCTGCAGCGATATACGGCAGGGCTTTTTGGAGGTCAACTATGTGAACTCCGTTTCTTGCCCCGTAAATATAAGGCTTCATCTTGGGATTCCATCTTTTTGTCTGGTGTCCGAAATGGACGCCGGCTTCCAACAACTGCTTAATCGATAAATTGAACGGCATTTTTAGTCTCCTTTTGCGCTTTTTTCTCTCCGGTTACATAAAACGCTACAAGCGCAAATCAATAACCGGATACGATTTTGGTTAAAGTTAAAAAAATTAAATTAGTTTTAAATCAACATATTCTTTTATCATTTTTAGGCTTTTTTTGCAAG
>JBMFVW010000008.1:0-57033 GCA_049965795.1 Candidatus Acidulodesulfobacterium sp. | reverse complement strand
GTGGTGCCGAAGGGGGGAATCGAACCCCCATGGGATTGCTCCCGCCGGATTTTGAATCCGGTTATGATATTTTATAACTTATTTATTTTAAAGAGTATTAACGCTTATTAAAAATATGCCTATGTGAAAATCCGGTCATCAGCGGTTTTCCCGCTTCAATTCCGCACTTAATTCTTTTATGAATCAAAAAAGTTTCTATGATTAGTATAATTTTAGTTCCTTTATAAAATTAAAATCTTTTTTGTTATAAGTAAATAAAGGTATTTTATAATAAACGGATGTGGCGCCTATTAAGGCATCGGGTATTTTAAGGCTGTGGCTTTTGGAATAAATTTCTATTAAATTTAATGATATATCCGTAATTTCTTCATTAAGTTTTAAAATCTCAAAGGCTGAAAGGAATTTTTTAATAAGCATAAGCTCTTTTTTACTTTTAGCCCCGAAATAGAGTTCCATAACGGTAATTGAACTTAGGGCAACATTTTCGGGCAGGATATCGTTTTCTAATATGTTTTTTGCAGAAATGTTTCCTTTAAAGAATTCTATCATTACGTCGGTATCACATACTACCACTTTAATAACCCCATGCTTTTTCTCTGATTTCTTCTTTTGTAATAGCTCTTTTTTTCCATAATCCGAACATTTGATCCATATAGAATGTTTTTTTCTTTTTATCGATATTTTCGATATCTTTAATTTTTATATAGGGATTCTGGTTTAAAAAGCTTATGACGGTTTTTGCTTTCTCTATATCTTTTATTTCCAATATTATCTTCATTATTTAAAGCCCCTGTTTTCATTTACAATTAGTATAACCTATTAATTATTATTATAATATAGAATTAATTATTTTGATATTTAAAAAATTAAGAACATTCTTCAATTTTAAATCTCCCTCTTGGAAGGGTATAATTGTCTTTAACGTTTTAATTGGTTATCTGGCAAAGGATAAATCGTCAGCGGATTCTCGCCATCAGATTATTTTTGGAGCCATTTCGACATTTTCTCTTAAATTTCTTTTTCTTCGTAAATGCGGCCTTCTTCCTTGTCATTCAATCCGCGTTCAATTTTTTTGTATTACATATAAATGATACTGTATATCTTCTAAAGTACAATTATCAGGCAAACGTTTGAGAAGGTCGGCGACTTCATTTTTGACTGTCTGCATTTTTTAGTATAAAGTTTTCATCGGTTTTGTCAATAATTATTAATTACTTATAACATGATAATTTTAATATCATCGACTAATCTAAAGTGCTTGTCCTTGGTAATTAAAACAAGATTATGTTCTTTGGCAATAGCGGCAATCCAAATATCGTTTTCCGGAATAGGCTTTCCCTTTTCTTTTAGCGAATTTTTAATCTCGCCGTATCTCATACCCGTAGCGGCACTGCATGACAGAACAATATTTTCCTTTACAAATTCATTTATTTTTCTAATGTTTTGCCGGCTATTTAAAGATTTATGCGCACTGTAATACAATTCTCCAATTGCTATGGACGGAATGAAAATTTCATCGGCTTGTTTTATGTATTCATAGATCTCGCTATCTCCATTAAACAAGGATATAATAATATTCGTATCTAAAATTATCCTACCATTCATTCATGTCAACCTTTTCGCAGCCTTCCATTATAGCGCTTTCTATAAGTTTTAAATCATCGGAAGAAATTGTCCCTCTGAATTTGGAAAGACTATCTCCTTTAACGCCTTGTGGAGATAACGAGTTTACAAAATCCAGAACGCGAAGCTGCATGTCATACGGTAGTTTATCCACCTGGTTCAATATATTTTCCTTGATATGCGCATTTGCCATATTATCACCTTTTATATTTTGCATTAAAAAACTATGCTATTACGTCGTTCTTCAAATCGACGTCGTCCCATTTTAAGTTAAGCGCTTCGCCTTTCCTGCAGCCTGAATAAATCAGGAACGATATTAAGTCCTTTGTCAGCTTATTATGGGCACTATCTATAAGCTTTTTTATGTCTTCATCGTCCAGCGTTTTTATTCGTTTAAGTTCATTGAGTTTTTTAATCCTTATTGCAGGGTTATTTTGTATATAACCATGTTCGATGCAAAAGTTAAAAAAATGCGATAAAGTCGCCTTTTCAAGATTAATAGACCGAAAATTTATCTCAGATTCTTTTTTCCCGCTGTTTTTAGGTTCGTTTAACATTTCCAACTTTCTTTCCGCCTGGTAATTTTTTATATCGAGAGTAGATACATCGGATAATTTTTTATTTTCTAAAAATGGAAGGAAACGTAAACTTGCCACGATTTTTCTTTCGATTGTTTTTTTAGTATTGCTTCCGGCAATACTTTTAATGTAATTTTCCCATGCTGTTTTAAATAAAAGATTTTTATTTCTGTCGGTAGGAAGGCTGTAATTTTTTTTTATTAAGTCATTTCTGACCGATATTTCTATCTGTTCGGATAGTTTTTTATCTGTAGTTCTACAGCTTTTCCTGTATCTTTTTCCTTCATAAACGAAGTCATAAAAGTAATATTTGCCGTTTTTTACGATTGACATGGCATACCTCCATATTTTACAAGCATTTTAAGCATATGAAGATATTAATCACCTATGTGAAAATCTCGCCATAAAAAAGGTAAAAATGGGTAAAAAATGATATTATTTGGTTAAATATTAAAAGGACTTGAAACCTAAAGAACTTTATAAAATTAAGTGGTGCCGAAGGGGGGAATCGAACCCCCATGGGATTGCTCCCGCCGGATTTTGAGTCCGGTGCGTCTACCAATTCCACCACTTCGGCTTATATATGCCTATAAAAAATATCTTACCGCCGTTGCATACTTATGTGATTTAGCTAAAATATTTTTTCATTATACAAAATTATTAAGATAATGACAATTAAAAAAAAGTTATAAAAAATTAATTTAAAAAGACTATTTTTTTAGATGCGTAGGCAATAAATCGGGAGCCGCTATAATATGTTCTATAAATATGCGATAATTTTTTACAATTATTTTTCTCAAATAAATTTAAAAATATGATATAATCTAAAAAAGTTGATGTAGTTAATGACGATAATCAAATTATAAAAGATATAAAAAAGAAAATGTGCCTCGCAATTCCCTCTAAAGTCATAGAAATAAAAGACGAAAGCAACGTTATAGTCGATACTATGGGTTCTAAGCGGCTCGTTTCTGCGATGCTTCTGGAAGAGCCGGCTGTTATAGGCGATTATCTGCTCATACACGTGGGTTATGCAATGCAGAAAATAGACGAAAAAGAAGCGGCGGAAAGCCTTAATCTGTTCAGGGAAATAGAAAGCAAAACGCAGGATAGCAAATAAATATATATTATTTAAAATAATTTGGTCTTACGGGACAACAAGCACGAATATAATAAGCACGATTGTTACCGCTTAACTATTCCTAAAATCAAACTATGGAATTATATTCCGATTTTAAAAGAAAAGACGATATAAGCAGACTGATATCGATAATAGATTCAGAAGTTAAAAACCCCGTAAATATAATGGAAATATGCGGCGGACACACCCATTCCATTATGAAATACGGATTAAATACTCTCCTTAAAGATAAAATAAATTTCCTTCACGGACCAGGGTGTCCCGTCTGCGTTATGCCCGTCAAAAGAATAGACGAGGCGTTAGAAATTGCGGATTCGCCGGACGTTATACTTGCGGCATACGGCGATATGATGCGGGTTCCCGGAACCGGCAGTTCGCTGATAAAGGAGCGCGCAAAAGGAAGAGACGTAAGAATGATATATTCTCCTCTCGATATTATAAAAATCGCGCTCGATAAAGCAAATAAAGATAAAAAAATAGTTTTTTTAGCTATCGGATTTGAAACTACAACCCCTATGACTGCGGCTCTCCTCGAAGAGATTATATCGAGAGGCATAAATAATGTTTTGTTTCACGTTAACCATGTTCTCGTTCCTCCTCCTATAAACGCTATTTTAGATTCAGGCGATAATTTAATAGACGGATTTATCTGTCCCGGGCACGTCAGCGTTATGACCGGAAGCGGCATTTATAGCGATATTCCGGATAAATATGCTAAGGCGGCGGTAATAGCGGGATTCGAGCCTTACGACATTTTAAGCGCAATTCTTTTAATAGCGAAGCAGATTAAAGAAAATAGGCCGTCAGTAGAAATTGCTTATAAAAGAGCAGTCAAAGAAAACGGAAATATAAAAGCGCAGTCTCTTGTAAATAAATATTTTACGGAAAGGGACGAATTCGAATGGAGAGGGTTCGGCAATATTCCCAAAAGCGGCTTAAAATTAAGGGATGAATTTAAATATTTCGACGCCGAATATGTTTTTAAGGATAAATTGGAAAAATTAGAATTAAGATTAAATGCAGAAACTGCCGACCCGGCAAGGAAATCAGGCGGCAGAACAGACAGAGAGAACGCCTTATGCAAATGCGGGGAAATATTAAAAGGAAAATCCAAGCCCGACGACTGTCCGCTGTTCGGGAAAGCCTGCAATCCGGAAAATCCCGTAGGGGCATGCATGGTATCTTTTGAAGGCGCATGCGCTGCATATTATAAATACCGCAATTTTTAAAATATGTAATTATGATGAAACGGTAGCGGTGATATAATTTTTTAGGACACCATTAAAATAAGTGATATAATAAAAAAATATAATATAAATAATAAATAAACTAATAAATATTAAAATGTAGAGGTAAAAATGCTGCAAACTGAAGAACTTTTAAATGAGATTATTTCCTTACCATTGGATATTAGAGTTCAGTTTATCGACAAGTTGTTAAATAGCATTCAACCAATTAACGAAGAAATAGATAAGCTGTGGGCTGATGAAGCGGAAATTAGAATTAAAGAAATAAAAAGCAAAAAGATTAACACCGTTTCCGGAGAAGAAGTGTTTAATAAAATATATAAAAGGTTAAATTCTTGATTTATTCATTTCATCCAGAAGCTGAAAAAGAACTAAACGTTGCCATTGATTACTATAATAAATGTAAAAATGGTTTAGGGTTAGAATTTGTTAAGGAGGTTTATTTAACTATACAGGAAATTATTTTGTTTCCTGATGCATGGCTTAAGATATCGGCTAATACAAGAAGATGTCTATTAAAACGCTTTCCATACGGAATTATATATTATGCCAATAAAGATGAGTTATTTATAATTGCTATAATGCAACTTAATAAAAAACCTGATTGTTGGAAATTCAGAACGAAGGGTAGATTTTAACTAACATGCAGGAAAGCGCAATATGGATAAACAAAAATTCGAAAGAATATTGCTTTCTCAAGGCGGAGGAGGGAAAGAAACCTCCGAGCTTATCGGAGATATTATATTTAACGGACTTTACGGGCGGGACGCAGGAAACGGTTATTTTCTCGGTTCGCATAACGGCGGCAAGATAAATAACGGCAGTATTCTGAATAACGATAAAGGCGGCATTCTTAATGAATGCGGCGGCAGAAGCGGCATTTCAGCCGGCATAGCAAACCAAAGAATAAATTTATCGGAAGATGCCGCGGTTTTAAAATCTCCGCAAAAAATAGCATTTACTACGGACGGTTTTACGGTAAGCCCCGTTTTTTTTAAGGGCGGCGATATAGGAAAGTTATCCGTCGCCGGAACTGTGAACGATTTGTCGGTTATGGGAGCCAAACCATTGTTTTTAAGTTTAGGCTTAATAATAGAAGAAGGATTTGCTTTTAACGATTTAAGGAAAATCATAAACAGCATTGCCGATGAGGCGGCTAAATCCGGAGTAAGGATAGCTACCGGCGATACGAAAGTAGTTCCTGCCGGAAAAGCAGACGGAATATTTATAAACACGAGCGGAATAGGGGAGATTTTATACGACGGACTTTCGGTTTATAACATAGAAGACGGGGATAAAATTATAGTTTCGGGCAATGTAGGCGACCACGGCGCCGCAGTTATGTCGCATAGAGAAGGGATAGAAATGGATGTAGAAATAGAAAGCGACTGCGCTTCTTTATGGGATATAATAAATGCCGTTCTAAGCGGCGGCGTAAAGGTTTCTGCAATAAGGGACGCAACGAGGGGCGGATTAGCTGCAGTTCTTAACGAATGGGCTATAGCGGCGGATATCGGCATTTACGCCGAAGAAGAAAAAATTCCGGTAAGCGCTCCCGTAAAAGGTTTTTGCGAACTGCTCGGTTTTGAGCCGTATCAGCTTGCATGCGAAGGCATGGCGGTATTTGCGGTAAAACCTGAATTTGCGAAGAAAGCCTTAGGCATTCTCAGGTCGCATCCGCTTGGGAAAAATGCGAATATAATAGGAACGGCGGATGCAAGAAGAGAAAGTGCAGACGGAGGACAAAATAATTCTTCAGGAAAAGTTATTTTAAAAGGCATATACGGAGTTGACAGAATTCTCGACTATCCCTCCGGTGAACTTTTGCCGAGAATCTGCTGAAAAGATGCTCTTAACCTCAATATTTTTTAGAAGTGTCACTAATTTCTTTAATGAATGTCGTCAATGCAGTCATAAAAAGAGCGGCGGTTAAACTGTCGGGCAGGGTTCAGGGCGTAGGATTCAGGCCTTTCGTTTACAGGCTTGCCGAAAAATACGGAATAAAAGGCTATGTTTTAAATAATAGCGAAGGCGTAGAAATTTCCGCGGAAGGCGAAGAAAACGGTCTTCTTAATTTTATTAATTCTCTTGATTCCGATCCGGGCAAACCCCCTCTTGCCGTTATAAACAATAAAACCGTAAAATTTATCGATTTTATCGAACAAGAGCAAGAGCATGTATTTTATAAAACTTTCGAAATTAAGGAATCCGATAAAACAGCCGACAAATGCCGTGACTTTAATTCAAATAAATTAAATTTAACCATACCTGCCGATACAGCAATATGCTGCAAATGTTTAAGCGAACTTTTTAATCCTTCCGACAGAAGATATTTATATCCATTTATAAATTGTACGGACTGCGGCCCAAGATTTACCATATCTGAAGAACTGCCGTACGACAGGGCTTCTACTTCCATGGATAAATTTACGATGTGTCCTGAATGTAATAGCGAATACAAGAGCCCTTTAAACAGGAGGTTTCACGCAGAACCTAACGGATGTTTCTCCTGCGGTCCAGAAGTAGAATTTATTTTGAATTCGGATATATCAGGAGGCTATTCTGAAAAAAAATACGGCTATATAAATACCGGCAAAATAAACAAAAAAGTCGATATACTTTTATGCGACGATTTGAAAAAAAAGGCAGGAAGCGGCGAAGATGGCGAAAATAAAAAAGATGTACTAAAAGTTTTAGAATTAAACCGATTAAAAAGTTTAAATGCCGTAAAATCTTTAGCCGGTTTAATTAAAGACGGCGGCATAGCATGCGTTAAAGGAATAGGCGGTTTCCATTTAATGGCGGATGCCGCAAACGACGATGCATTAAAATTATTAAGGGAGCGTAAGAACAGGCCTAAAAAACCTTTTGCGGTAATGTTTAAGGACATCGGGCAGGCGTCGGAATATGCATACATAAGCGGTATTTCCGCGGATTTATTAAATTCAAAGGAAAGACCTATATGTTTATTGAAAGACAGAGGCAGACTCTCTTATTACGTAAACTGCGGACTTAAAGATATCGGCGCTTTTTTGCCTTATGTACCGCTTCACTATATCATATTTAGTTTTTTGGACAGACCTTTAGTAGCTACTTCGGCAAATATCAGCGGAGAGCCCATAGTGAAAGACAACGAAGAGGCGTTCATAAAACTAAAGGGTATTGCGGACGGTTTTTTAATTCATAACAGGGATATTTTAAGAAGGTGCGATGATTCGGTCATAAAGGTCGATACGAATATCGGTAAAGATAAAAATAACGATAACGATAACGCCATCTCTTATTTTTTTATAAGGCGCTCTAGAGGCTATGTTCCCGAACCGTTAAATCTCCCTTTTAACTTAAAAAGAAATGTTTTGGCATCCGGAGCGTTTCTTAAGAACGCTTTTGCATTAGCTTACGCCGGAGAGTGCGCAGAAGATGCCGGAGCGATAGTATTAAGCCAGCATAACGGAGACTTGGATAATATTGCCGGATTTGTTAATTTCAAAAATAATATAGAATATTTTGAAAAATTTTACAATTTTAAACCGGAAGCCGTAGTTTATGACAGTCATCCTGATTACGAAAACACTAAATGGGCTAAAGAATATGCTAAGGAAAGAAATATTAAAGGCATACCCCTTCAGCATCACAGAGCGCACGTAATTTCATGCATGGCGGAAAACGGAATCGGATTAAACGAAGAAGTGTTCGGTATAGCTTTCGACGGAACGGGCTACGGAGACGACGGAACTATTTGGGGAGGGGAATTCTTTAAAGGGAAATATAATAATTTAAAAAGAATAGGCAGTTTTAAAAAATTCAGGCTTCTCGGAGGTGAAAAAGCGGTAAAGTCGCCAAGAAGAGTCCTTGCAGACATTCTGTTCGGCATTTTATCGGAAAAAGAAGGCGGTCTTATTTCCGGTTTAACCGGTTTTTCCGAAAAAGAAATAAGTATATTTCATAAAATGCGGGAAAACGGTTTGAATTCTCCGATAACATCGTCATGCGGAAGAATTTTCGACGCCGTTTCATGTTTATGCGGCTTTAAAGGCGGCATAACCTACGAAGGAGAGGCGGCTGTTTATTTAGAAAATTTGTGCTATGAATATGAAGATAAAAACAAAAACGGCGAAGGGCAGGCTAATTTAATAAGCAAAAAAGACTGTTTTAGATATGAAATACGGTATGAAAATAAGAATGATTTTTTTACGGTCGATTATTATCCTATATTTAACGATATTGTTAGTATCGTTCAGGGTAACGGCAAGCCGGATGACGCCGGTTTTATCGCAGAGAGGTTTATAAATACTCTTGCTATGATTATACTCGATGCGGCGTTAAAGTCCGTGTGCAAAAACGTCTGCATGAGCGGAGGAGTGTTTCAGAATGCTTTGCTCAGGAATAAAGCATCATTCATTCTTAAAGAGAACGGTTTTAACGTTTATTTTAACGAGAAAATACCTTCTAACGACGGCGGAATTGCATTCGGTCAGGCAGTTTACGGCGGGGTTGTATAGACAGATTGCATAACCGTTTAATTATAACCGCCCCGTCAGGCTGACGCCTGCCGCCCCTATATATAACCGGTCACAAGCAAACCTGCCGCCTCCTTAAAAAAAGAGTGAAGGTATTCAACTTTGAAATGATAAATAACGGGAGTTTAAAAGTTTGAGTTATCGTAATAATTTTTTATGATTGAACGTATTCCGTGTTTATTTGCCAGTTTATACCGAGCGGTTTTATTTCTTCCAAAACTAATTTTTCGAGCGTCGGCATAACTTTTTTTAACGGCTCGGAAATATCTGTTCCCACGCCGGTACAGTCTTCCGGAGATATTACGAAAAATGTAATTTTAGGGTTATGTCCCTGCAGTCCGCACATGGAAATAACGTCGATAAATTCTACGTCGTGCGCCGTTTTTTTCATTAAATTTACGGGAATGTTATCTGCGTCGAACTTGAATATGCTGCCGGGTTCTTCGTCCGTTTTGACGGCATCTATGACTATGATGTCGTCGAGGCTGAATATATCGTCCAAAAGCCCGTATCCAAGAGTAGAGCCGTCTATTAACCGTATATTGCCCTCAAAAATATATTTTTTTCTTAACAAATTTATAAAATGTACCCCAAGCCCTTCGTCTTTTAATATCAGATTTCCGATTCCTATAATTCCCGTCATATATTATATAAATGTAAGGCTATTAACCTGAGCATATTACGCGCAAACAATATACGCAATTATTTGTATAAGGAATATCCGGATAAATAAAATTTATGCGCAAGCAATATGTGCAATCATTCCGATTCCGATTTATTTCTCATATATTTGTATCCGCCGAATGGTATAAGAATATCTCCCTCTTTCCACATTACCGAGCGCCAGACCTCAATATAGATATGATAAGCTATAAATATTATTATCAGCCACATTATAAAAAGATGAACGAGAGTAACGCCTGTCAATCCGCCGAAGACTGCGAGCGTCCAGTCGGTCGAAAAATGCATAAGCCAAGGCCACCATGCGCCTACCGCCGAAGTTCCGGTAAAAGATGCCACGTACATTTGAAATCCCGTAAGCATCTGCAGAAGAATAAGCAGATGAAATAACGTGAATATGATAGCGTTAAGAGGATCTTGATATTTGCCGGTATCCGGTCTGTCTTTAAGCGTAAAGTAGTGTTTCAGCATTCTCCACGCTTCTTCAAGTTTATCGCCGAAAGGAATAAAGCTTTTGTAAAGCGGCTCCTTCCACGAAAAGAAAGCCAGATAAAGCCATACGAAGAAAATAACGTCTATTATTACCGCGCCGATAAAATGAAATTCCCTCATCCATGTCATTATAAACGCCTGATAAGTTTCGCCGGAGTTTAAAACACCCGTAGAAAGCGAATCCGACTGCGTCGGTGTTTTTCCGAATATGAGAAACGGATAGGCTATATAAAAGCCGGTAACGATATTATTGATTATGGCGAGAAAAAACGACCAGTGTATGATTCTTTTTATGACCGTCATTCTGTGAACCAGTTGTATCTCCCCGTATTTGCTATTTTTATTTTGCATAATTAACTCCGTTTATTTAATTTGCCGAATTACCGCTTGGTTTTTCGTTCCTGATGATACTTTTAAAGTTTCTTTGAAACTTAAACTTTAGATTTTATATTTTTTTATTTCGTTTGTTCTTGGATCGACTATATGAACTGCGCATGCAAGACAAGGGTCGAAAGAGTGAACCGTGCGCAAAATTTCGAGAGGCTGCGATACGTTTGCAAGTTTTACGCCGACCAACGATGCTTCATATGCCCCGGGATTATTGAAAGCGTCTCTCGGCGATGCGTTCCAGGTGGTCGGAACGACTATCTGGTAGTGCGTTATCTTTTTGTCCTTTATCCTTACCCAGTGGCCGAGCGAACCTCTAGGAGCTTCGTCTAACCCGATGCCTATAATCTCTTTCGACGGCATATCGTATTTTGTCCAGCTTGTCTGGTCAACTGCAGCGTTTTTAATAAGCTCGAGCGTCCAGGATTCCAATGCGTCCGCAACGTATTTTGCTTCTATTCCTCTTGCCGCCGTTCTGCCGAGCGTGGAAAATAAAGCGGAAACCGGCAATCCTGATGTTTTTAAGACGTAATCCACCAAGGATTTTATAGTCTTATTCCCTTTTGCGTATGCGACTAAAGTTCTTGCAAGCGGTCCTACTTCCATAGCTTTGTTTTCATAGCGCGGGGATTTAATCCAACTGTATTTTTCTTCTTCTTTAAGACTGCCGTCCTTGTTTAAACCTGTATAATCAGGGTCGGTTATTCCGGCATTGGGATTAAGCCCTATTTTTTCGTTCGGATACTTGTACCATGAGTGGGTTACGAATTCGGTTATTTTTTTCTCGTCTAATTTATGGACTTTGCTTAAATCCCTGTCGAATATAACTCCTCTCATTAAAAAATAATCGTCGGGATTTTCGTCATCCGTCTGCGGAAATGCGCCGTATGAAAGATAATTTTTCAGCCCGCCGCCTATTCCCTGTACGGCTTCTTCTTTATAAAACTCTGCCGCCGTCAATAAATCCGGAATATAGGCGTTATTGACAAAGTCGGTAATTTTTCCTATTCTGAACAGTATATCGTCCATTCTTTGCGGGTCGATGATATCCGCTATAGACGATATTCCGCCAACGACGCAGGTTTGAGGGTGCGGGTCTTTAGCGCCGAGAATAGCTATAATCTGAGCAGGTATTCTTAAAATATTAAGATTGTCTAAATAATGGGAAGCGATTAAAAGATTGCCTTCCGGAGGAAGTTTATAAGAAGGATTGCCCCAGTAACCTCCGGCAAAAGGTCCAAGCTGTCCGGATTTAACGAAAGAGGCAAGCCTAGACTTTACTTCTTCGAATCTTGCCAGACTTGCGTTATAAGGGGTTTTAGTGTAAGCGTATGCTAAATCCATAGTTTTTTTTGGGTCGGCTTGAAGCGCCGACACTATATCTACCCAGTCTAATCCCGCAAGCTGGTAAAAGTGGACTAAGTGGTCCTGTACCATTTGAGCGCCTTTAAGTATGTTTCTTGCAATTCTTGCGTTTTTCGGCGGATGTATTCCCAGAGCGTTTTCGACTGCCCATGTTGCGGCTTCGTAATGAGCATACGTACATACCCCGCATATTCTCTGAGCGAAAAGACCGGCATCTTCCGGAGCTCTTCCGTTAAGTATAAGTTCTATCCCTCTGAAAAGAGTGCTGGAAGAGTATGCCTCGCTTATTTCGCTGCCGTTAAGAACAGCTTCTATTCTAAGATGCCCTTCTATTCTCGTCACGGGATCGACTATGATTTTTGTTGCCATATATCCTCCAAAGATTATATTGAAAATTGTAATTTATTAGTGTTAATATCAATATTAATTGATTAATGTTTTTTTATATTATTCCTTTTTATCGTTATTTTTTTCGGAATCTTCATTGTTTTCGTTTTTAGATTTATTTTTATTGCGCTCTTTTTTCTTTTTAACGCCTGTATATATAGCATGTGCGGCAATTCCCGCGCCTGCCGCCGCGAACAATCCAACCCCGAATTCGTCGGCGGTTGCTTCTACACCAGGAATTATAATTTTTGCGTCTGCGTTAGGTTTCTCGAACGGCGTCATTCTGTCCCAAAATGCAGGCTGGGAACATCCAATGCATCCGTGGCCGGCCCTCATCGGAAAACTGATATCCTGATTATATTCCGCGGTAGTGCAGTTGTTCCAGGTAAAAGGACCCTTGCATCCCATCATATACAGGCAGTATTGTTTTTTGGCTCCGTCGTCGCCCCACTGCCTGACGTATTCGCCGGCTTCGAAATGACCCCTTCTGTAGCAGTTGTCATGGAGCCTGCCGGAGTAAGCCCATAGAGGGCGTCCTAAATTGTCTAACTGCGGCGCTTTTCCTATTAGGAGGTATTCTACGAGAGTGCCTACAAGGTTTACCGGATTTGCCGGACAAGCGGGGATGTTAATTACCCTTCTGTTGGTAACCGAACTTAAGCCGACTGCCGACGTCGGATTTGGATTGGCTGCGGGTATTCCGCCGTAAGCGGCGCAGTTTCCGACGGCTATTATAACACCGGCATGTTTCGCCGTTTCCTTGGTTATTTTTAAACCGGTATCTCCTTTTGCCCCTATGGTAAGAAATTTCCCGTCCATTCCGGTAGGAATAGCGCCTTCTACTACAAGTATATATTTACCTTTATACTTTTTAACCGTTTCGGTTCTTCTCGCTTCAGCCTGATAGCCGGCGGGAGCCATTATAGATTCCATATAGTTTACGCTGACGTAATTAAGTATAATTTCGGCAGGTGTGGGGTTGGCGTTTCTTAAAAATGCCTCGGTATTTCCCATGCAGTCTGCCATATCCAGCCATATGAAAGGCGTCCTGGTAAGAATATTAGCGGCTCTTGCCACTCTCGGCTCGAATATATACGGAAGCATTAAAGCGGAGGTCAAAAATGCGCTCCATTTCAGGAAATCCCTTCTGGTAACGCCGTAAATGCCAAAGATATTTGGCAGGTTTTCTTCTTTATCTTTTTTACCTTTAAAATATTCTTTTTCTAATTCGTCTAATCTGTCATCGACTTTTTTTAAAACTTCATCGGGTTTTTTAGATAAAAACCTTAGAGGATCCCATTTAAAATTATTGCCGGAATTATTGCCGTTGGAATTGCCGTTGGAATTGGAATTTGAATTTGAATTGCCGGAATCGGAATGGTTATCGCTTGCCATACTGCCTCCTAAATTCTAAATTAAATTGCATGTAAATATAAATTAATAAACAGACGGAAAAGCAAATATTTTTTATTATATATTTGAGGGATAAATGTTATATAATGTTTTCTATAATCATATCGCAAAATTATAAAATGTCAAATTAATTTTTAATTTTTTTATTATTTATTTATGCATGAAATTTCCGTAGCCCTCGAAATACTTGATACGCTTGAAAACAACGGATATTTAAAGGGCGTGAAGAAAGTAGATTCGATTAAACTTAATATAGGCAGATATTCGGGAATAGACAAAAATTATCTGTCTTTCGCGTTTCAAAATATTAACGACGAGAGATTTAATGGTGTTTCGATGGAGTTTATTTCAAACGATTCAGATGAAATTAAAATAGAAGAAATTATCGTAGATTGATAGGAAAAGGTGTCATAGAAAAAGGTGTCGGATTTTATTTTTTTGCATACGAAATAGTTCAATTAGCACAGAAAATAATTGCAAAAAAATTAATCTGCAACTTTTCCGAATATAATAAATAAAGGAGGTTTTTATGCCGAACTCTAACGGTATTAACCGCGGAAGCGCAGGCAGAGGCGGTGTAGGTACTGGCATAGGAGCGTTTGGAACGGGCGGCGGCAAACATTCTGGCAGAACGGGCGCAAGGTCTTTAACGGTGCGGCTGAACGCTTTAGAATCGAATGAAGTTATCGCCGGAAAAAATAAAGCTTTATTCGGAAAGGCTTTTGTTATGAATTTTTTAAGCTCGCCCGGGTCAGGAAAAACTTCTTTACTGGAATCCGTAGTGCCGCTTTTAAAATCCGAAGGTTTGAATATCGCCGTTATAGAAGGCGACGTAGAAACTGATTTGGATAAACGGCGGATAGACGCTTTAAACGTCCCCGCATATCAGATTATTACCAACGGAACGTGCCATCTAGACGCAAATATGGTCCATACGTCTTTAAATAATTTAAACATAAAAGACACGGACGTAATTTTTATAGAAAACGTCGGCAACCTCGTATGTCCTACTTCTTATAATCTCGGAGAAGATATGAAAGCGGTCGTGCTTTCGGTAACCGAAGGCGACGATAAACCGCTGAAGTATCCTGCAGCTTTCTATAAATCAAAAGTTATGATAATAAATAAAATAGACCTGCTCCCCGCCCTAGACTCCGATGTTTCAAAAATAAAAGAAAATGCATTGTCTATAAATAAAGAACTTATAATTTTTGAAACCTCCTGTAAAAGCAAAAGAAAGATAAACGGCGGCGGCAGTTTAGTTTGCGGCGGCGGTTCGGTTAGCGGCACAGACAATACAGGCGGCGGGTCGGACGGACGCGATAAAGGCATCTCGGACTTCGTTTCTTTTATAAAGGAAAAAGCAAGATTAAAAGCTGATGAATTCAACGATGAATTTAAAGATAACGGCGGAGGTATGTATTTATAAATAAAATGAATATTTGTGCGGCAGGGGATGTTCACGGAAGGATTGATAAATTTTACGGATGCGTAAAGAAATTCGAGGAGCAGCTTAAAATAAATTTCGATATTATTTTGCAGGTCGGCGATTTCGGAATATGGATAGATGCAGATTATCATGACGGCTTGACTAAATTTCATAGCGGAACCGGGGATTTTCCGCGCTGGTACCGTGATAAAAAAACGGCTCCGGTTAAAACGTATTTTGTAAACGGCAACAACGAAGATTTTAATTTTCTCGGTTCGGTTAAGTTATCAGAGGATTTAGAAATCATTAAAAATCTTTTTTATATTCCAAACGGAAAAGTAGCGGAAATAAATATAAACGGCGAGCGTATTATCGTTGCCGGTATCGGCGGAAAATACGACCCCGAACATTTTAATTATAAAGAAGCGGACAGATATTATACGAAAAGCGAGATAGATAATTTATTAAGATATGCCGATGAAAACAAAGGAAAAGAAGATAAAAGTATAGATGTTTTTATTTCGCATGATGCTCCCGAAGGAGTCCTTATAGAAGACAACGATAAAAACAAATATTATCCTAAGGCGGTCGGACTCAGGGATTTAATTTTACAAATAAAACCTAAAATGGTTTTTTTCGGACATCACCATGGAATATGCAAATCGGAAATCGAAGGAATACCGGTTTACGGATTAAACGTTCTGGCTCACAAAGGCGCTTTGCTTTCGACCGTTATGAAATATAAAACCGCAAAGAAACCTGATGCAGAAAAGGAAAGTAAAATCGTAAAATATTTTGAAACGCCGGTTATTAAATAAAAAAAATTAATTCGATAATTTTTTAAATTTTAAAAATGCTTTTAGTTTTAGTATGATAGCGAAAGAAACTTTTATAGACAGCCTTCTCAAAAAATTAAAGAATATTCCTATAGGACATTACTACGATATAAGAAGTTATAAAAGAGACAGGGGATTTTACGTTATCAGGTCTCAGAAAGACGAATACTGTATACTCGAAAGAGGTTTTTTCGACGAAGAATTTGTTTCTAATTTTAACGAACTTAACGGCATTTTTAAAAAGCTTTTAAAGCGTGAATTTCCCAGAAGCCACAAATTAAGGATTTACAATATGGGCGAAATCAACGAGTGTATATTTAAAAAACCTAAGCGGAAAAAAATATAAAAATTAAAAAGAACGATTTTAATGGAGCGGGAAACGGGACTTGAACCCGCGACCCTTACCTTGGCAAGGTAATGCTCTACCACTGAGCTATTCCCGCATGATTAAGAAAGATATAAATTAAATGAAATTTAATTTATATATGTTATATATTAAAGTATATTTTCAGTATTTTGTCAATAGCGTAAAAAATACCTTTTGGATTATTATTCGGGAACTAAAGTAAATTTAATAATAGCCGCACCGCAGACCGGGCATACCCAGAACGAGGGGAGTTTTTCAAACGGCGTTCCGGCGGGTATTCCGCCGTCAGGATCCCCTTTTTCCGGATCGTATATATAATCGCATACTTCGCACCTGTATTTTTGCATTTTTAATCTCCTAATTTTTTTATTTTATTTTTTGGAAACTATCGTAAACGACGAAGAATATAACGGCAATATTTTTATATCTTTAAAACCTGACTCTTTAAGGGCTTTTTCTGCTTCTTCCGTAGAAACCCTTTCAGATGCGGGCGGTCCCATAACGGGGTCGGGATCCTCTTTTTTCCAGTCTAAAAGGAAAAACGAACCTCCGTCTTTCAAAACCCGCTTGATTTCATTGAGATAATCGCTTTTGTTTTCTATTTCGTGGAAAACGTTTGCCAACAGCAAAATGTTTACGGAAGAGTCTTCAAGCGGAATGAAGAATTCCTCGCATTTTACGCATTTGATTCTGCAGGAACCGTTATCCGCAAGGTCTATATCTTTAAGTTTGCCGTTAAATACGCCGAGCATTTCTTCGCTTATGTCTAAAGCAAAAAGAATAAATTTTTTATTTTTAAAATTTTGAGCTCTTTTTGCAAGAGGTATCGAGAAAAAACCGCTTCCGCAGCCGAGGTCGGCAAACGTTACGGCGTCGGAATTTTTGAAATATTCCGCGGCAGCTTTTTCTATTTCGTTTATAAGTATTTCCGGAGGCATAAATTTATGCCTTTCTTCCGAGTCTAATCTTTTGTGGTGCGCAGGATTAAATTTGTGCATTTGCTTATTATATTATATAATAAAAAGAAATACAATGATTTTTAAATCTTGCGATTTTTAAATTTTATTAATTTATCTATTTTTTTCAGAATGCGTACCGAAAATTTAAAAATAATATCAGTTAACAGCGGCAGTTCTTCCATAAAGTTTTCCGTTTTTAACCTTTCGGAAGATTCCGCCTATTCAAATTCAAAAAACGGCATTTCTCCCTTGAATAATATAGACAGGGTTTTGTCGTGCAGAATAGAAGAGATAGGGACTGAATACGGCTCTTTTTACCTTAAGGAAAAAAACAAAACAGAAAACGAAAAACGCAATTTTTCCGATCATGAAACTGCGCTTAAATTTATTTTACAAAAAATAGGCTTTATCGACGGCTCAAATGAAGATATTAGGAAAGAGGCCGCCGAATCATTCGATACCGACGATAATATTTTAGTCGCACACAGATACGTTCACGGCGGTAAAGATTACGTTAAACCTCTTATAGCCGGCGGCGAAGACGTTAAAAAATTAGCAGGATTAAACGAAATTGCACCGCTTCATAATCCTTCAAACCTGAAAGGACTTGAAGTTATGAAATCGCTTATTCCGTATGCGCCTCAAATATGCATATTCGACACCGCTTTTCATGCCGGCGTTCCGGATTATGCGGCGTTTTATCCTATTCCTATCGAATATTACGAGAAATTTGGAATAAAAAAATACGGTTTCCATGGAATTTCATATGCGTTTATAGTAAATTTATTTAATATTTATAATAAATATAAATACGGCGATAAAAGCGCTATAAAAAAAACGGTTATCTGCCATCTTGGGAACGGCGCAAGCGTTTGCGCCGTCGATAACGGAAAATCGGTCGATACGTCTATGGGCTACACTCCGTTAGAAGGGCTTATGATGGGGACGAGATGCGGAAATATCGACCCCGAAGTTCCATTTATCTTAAAGAAAAAGCTTAATTCGACGGATGACGATGTTAATAAAATTTTAAACAAAAAAAGCGGTCTTCTCGGCATATCGAAAAAAACTTACGATTTTAAAGAATTAACGGAGTTTGACGACGAATATTCAAAACTTGCCTTAAAAATGTATGCATACAGAATTGTAAAGTTTATAGGACAGTATGCCGCAGTTTTAAACGGAATCGACGCACTTGTTTTTACCGGCGGGATAGGCGAAAATTCGGATATGCTAAGAAAAAAAGTCTGCGAAAATCTTACTTATCTCGGTTTAAAATTAGACGGCGAAAAGAACGAAGCCGCCGCAAAATATTTTCAGTCGCACAATCCGTTCGGCAGGATAAATATCGACGAATCGGTTAAACCTATAAGCGATGAGGCTTCTTCGGTAAAAGTTTTTGCCGTCCATACCGACGAAGAGCTTCAGATGGCATATGAATCCCTAAACCTTTTAAATAATTTGTCCGATTTGTGACGGGGACAAAAGAATAATAAATCAAAAAGCAAAAAATAAAATGGAAGGCAAAATTAACGAAACTTTGGAAAAAGATACGGAACTGCGTTTTCCGCATATTTATTCGGTGGAAGCGTCCGCCGGTTCCGGTAAAACATATACCCTTACCCTTCGCGTTCTGCAGTTTTTGTTGTCCCGCCGCAACATTAAAAACAATAATCTTACAAATATATTAGGCATTACTTTTACCAATAATTCGGCAAAGGAAATGAAGACGCAGATTTTAAACAAATTAAAATCTTTAAACTTAGGTTTTCTGGAAGCAGATACCATCCGCTATATTTACGATATTACTTCTTTCGGCGGCGATACTTCGGAAGATAATATTTTTAAAAACAAAACCTCGGTTGCTAAAACTGCAAAAAATTTAGCAGGAAATTTAATAGATGCAATATTGTCGAATTATCACGATTTTCAGATAAGAACCATAGACAGTTTTACGTCTAAGATACTTAAAGCGTCTGCCGCCGAAATGGAACTGCCTCCGGATTTTGAAATATCTACCGAAAGTTCGGGCATTACCGATTACGCAGTTTTAAAAATGATAGAATCGGCGGAGCAGGGCGTTTTAGAAAAATTTTTGGACTTGCTGTCCCGTAATGCAAGCTGGGACGGGATAGATTTTAATCCGGCAGACAGGATTAAAATAGAGATGAAACGCCTGCTGGAAATAGAATCGGACTACAATTCCGAATTTCTTGCCGATTTTTCGTTTCAGGAAAAATTAGACGAAAATTTAAAGCCGGCAATAGACGGACTTAAAGGATTGCTGGAATCTGCCGAAAAAGAAGACTTGGAAATTAACGGAAAGTTTAAGCGGGAAACTATAGAAAAAATTAAAAATTATTTAAACGATAAAAACTATTTCGGATTGGTAAACGACCGCAAAGGGTTTCCGTATAAAAATAAAAAAGATTATTCCGAAAAATGGGAAGAATTATACGACAGTTTTAACGGATATATGCCTGAAATAGCAAAGCTAAAGAGCCTGCCTTATTTAACAATGTACGATTCGTTTAAGAAGGAACTGTTAAACGCTTATAAAATTTTAGGGCTGGTTTACATAAGCGACGTTAATAAAAAACTAAGCCGGTTTTTAAGGGACAATTCGGTTCCGGAAGTATATTTTCAGCTTGGAAATTCGATTTACCATTATTTTATAGACGAATTTCAAGATACTTCCAAAGTGCAGTGGCAAAATCTCAAGCCTTTAATAGAAGAATCCCTTGCCAAAGGCGGTTCGCTTTTTACGGTAGGAGATTTAAAGCAGGCTTTGTACGGATTTAGAGGCGCGGATTACAAGATAATGAAAGCGCTTAACGACGGCGGCGGCAGCATATCCTTTCCGTCGATAGAGGAATTTAAGAAAGTTTCTTTAAAATTTAATTACAGATCCGACAAGATTTTAGTCGATTACGTAAATAACGTTTTTAAGACAGACTTAAAATTCAAGGCGGAAGCGGTAGGCGATCCGGCAGGTTTTTTAACTTATGAACAGGATACGCCTATAGATGAAACCGGAGGGCATATTCATACCGGAGGTTACTGTTTTACCGAAATTTTTAAAAAAGAAGGAAATCATGAAAATAATAACAAAGACGGATATAATGAACATAATAATAACGATAATAAAGAAAAAGAGGAAAATGAACCGCAGGGCAGTCCATCGGAATTTAACGTTTTAAACGTAATAGAAGAGCCTCTTCTAGAAACGATAGACGATCTTGTAAAAGTCCGCAATTACGGCAGCGGCGATATTGCTATACTCGCACAGAAGAACAAATATCTCAACTATTTAGCCGGACTGCTTATAGAAAAAGGTTATAAGGTAGTTACGCAGAGCAGTTTAGACATCAGAAACAGAAAAATTATAAGAGAAATTGAAATGCTTTTAAATTTCTTAAATTCGCCGATAGACGATTTTAATTTCGGCAGTTTTATTATAGGAAATATTTTCGAAAAAAAAATAGGCTTGCAATACGGCCAAAAATATTCTCGCGAAGAGTTTGAAAAATTCCTGTTTGAAACTAATTTAAATAATGCAAAAGGCGAACCTCTTTATGTATTATTCAGGGAGCGGTACGAAGATTTATGGAACGAATGTTTCGAGGAGTTATTCAATAAAACGGGATATCTTCCGCCCTATGAAACTGCACTTTATTTATATAAAGTCTTTAATATCGCGGAAAATTTTCATGAAGAATCCGCTTACCTTGCGCATTTTCTCGACGCGGTACAGTATGCCGAAGAAAAGGGTTGCGCCGATTTAAACGATTTATTGGATTTAATGAAAACCGATAGTTCCAATTCAAATTTGAACGCAGTAGATTCGGACGAACTCTTTTATATAGATCTTCCCGAAGTAAAAGATGCCGTTACCCTTCTTACCGTGCATAAAGCTAAGGGGCTTCAGTGGGACGCCGTTATAAACGTTTTTATCGCCGAAGAAAATTATGCGCTTATGCCGGATACGGCAAAAAGCGCAGGCGGAAAAGGAAAAAAAATAAATTATTTTGTTAAGGAATCCTGTAATGCCAATGCCAATGCGGCCGATAAGGACAGTTTTGGCGATGCCGAATGTATTAATGCGGATAAGCCTTTAAACCTGTTTTATATAACTAAAAGCATGTTTGAAGCAAAAAACCGCGGACCTTCCCGCTCTCCTTATTTGGAATCGGTTTATTACGATGCCGTAAAAGACCAGAATATTAGCGACTTGAATAATCTTTACGTTGCACTTACCAGAGCGAAGCACGAGATGTATAACTTTATTATTGCCGCCGAAGAATGTCCTCTGCCTGAAGTAAGTTTAGGAGAAAAAAAATTTAAAAACAGTATTAAAAATGAAAGCGACGAAAACGCAAGCGTTCTTGAAAACGAAACTGCGGTATTAAATTGCGGATATTGCGATTTAGGTTATGAATACGGGATAAAAACCGGCAGCCAATATTTGAGCATAAAAAGAGGGGACTTATATCATAAGATTTTAAGCGAAATCAAATACGCCGAAGATTTTAAAAATTTAGACGCATTAATAGAAAAATACATGCTTCTGTTAAGATATAAGCCTGCCGGTGAGGATTTTTACGAAATAAAAACCGATATAAAAGAAAAAATATTGCGTATTAAAGAAAACGATTATCTGTCGAAACTGTTTAATAAGGAATTATGCAGCGTTTATACGGAAAAAGAATATCTGTCGGCATCCGGAGCTATCTGCAGAATGGACAGGATATCCATATTTAATGATATTAAAGAATTAAAAGAATTAAAATTAGGCGAAATTTGCATATTGGATTATAAAACCGGACATATCGATAAAAAAGAAAAAGAGAATTACGAATCGCAAATGCATAAATACAAATCTATTTTAAAAGATTTATATAAAGATAAAAAAATTTCTGCAATCGTTTATAATATAGACGGGGACGAATTATTAATATATGAATAATTCCCATATCTTAAAAAAATCGACTGATATTATAAAATATACGGGCGATATAGTTTTGCAAGAAATTAAATCGGGACGTCAGGTTACGGTGATATTTCCTAACAGAAGACCAGTTTATTTTCTGTCGCAATATATTTCGGACGCATATAAAACAGCCGTCGGCTCCGTAAAAATGTTTTCGATAGACGACTTTATAGATGCATGCTGGGAATCTTCGGATCCCGCTATTTTTTATCCTTATGCAAAAGTAAACCCCGCCGAAGCGGTTTTCCTTCTTTTCGATTTAAATAAAAATCCGGAAACGCGTTTAATAAAAAGTGCCGAGAAGTTGGATGTTTTTATGCCCTGGGGGTATAAACTTTTCGGCGATTTCGAGGAACTTTTAATAGAAACGGCGGATCCTTCGTCTTGCGATGCCGTAATAGCCGAGAAAATAAATCCGGAATTTAATCTGCAGAATTTTTCGGATAAATTTGCAAAATTTTCAAAAATGTATAAAACGTTTTATGAAATTCTCGTAAAATCCAAATTTACCTCAAGGTCTTACAGGTATAAAACGTTTGCCGAAAAAATTGCCGAAAATCCTGATGTTTTTCAGTCCGTTATAGACGGCAGAGTAATTATTGCAGGATTTTACGGCATTACCGCATCGGAAGCCGTTATATTTAAAAATTTATTAAAAAATAACGGCTTTAATAAAGAAAATCAAACATCGGTAGTATCTAAAACAGGAGCTTCCGACGCGGAATTTCTCTCAAAAATAGGCTTAAAACCTTCCGCCGCCGTAAATGAAACTGCGAAAGGCGAAGAATATAAATATAAGCACAGCGAAGATTACCGTAAACTAACCGATGCGGCTATTAATTTTTATTTCCATAAAGTTTCTTCCGTGCATAATGAAATAGCCCGTCTTAAAGAAATTATAGATAAGTCCGAAAAAAAACTTTCTTCAAAAGATTTAATAGTATTATCCAAAGAAGAATATCTCTTTCCGTTAATCCACAACGTTCTTAATTCTTTAGATAAAGGCGGTTATAATATATCTATAGGATATTCCTTAAACAGGACGCCCGTATATACGCTTTTTAATCTTTTATCCGTTCTGCACGGCAGAAAAAAATACGATAAATTTTACGCAAAAGATTATATATCTTTATTTCTTCATCCTTACGTTAAAAATATAAGCGGAAAATTGCATGGACTTCCGCAGTACCGTTTCGATGCCGTTCAGACAAGGACTCTTTTTCAGTCTATAGAATCTTATATTAAAAATAATAAAATTTTGTTTATTTCGGTTAAAGAAATAGAAAACGCCCTGACGTCTTTCACATCCGAAGATTCCGTAAAAGCATATCTTGCCGAGATGCACGGGCTGTTTATATCAAACTTTGAAAATATAGAAAACATAAAAGATTTTATTGAAAAAATAATAAAAATAATAGACGCCGTATCGCATAATTCTTCCGCAGATAAGCATCCGTACGGTTCTAAATTTATAGAATCTGCGTTAAAAGCCGTAATGGAATTCGACGGAAATAATTTCGGACATTATAAATTCGACGGAATTTCCGGATATTTTAATCTCCTTAAAAACCTTTTGAAACGGCAGAAAGTTCCTTTTAAGGGTACTCCTCTTAAGGGTTTGCAGGTTTTAGGCCCACTTGAAGCGCGAAATATAAATTTCGACAGAATATTTTATCTTGGGGCAAACGAAGGAATACTGCCCGACGTTTCAAAGGAAAATACGGTTTTGACGGAAGACGTAAGGAGATTTTTAAATCTTGCCGATGCAGGAGAATCTTCTAAAATTCAGGAGTATAATTTCCTAAACCTTGTATCCGGCGCAAAAGAAGTATATTTATTTTATAACGATTCAAGCCGGTCCGAAAAATCGCGTTTCGTAGAAAAAATTATATGGGATATTCAGAAAAAAACAAATAATTTGAAAGAGCCGAAGGTAGTAAATTCCGCTTTTAAAATTAATTTTAACAAGACCGAACAGTTTTCTATAAAAAAATCCCGCGAAGTAAAAGATTATCTTTGCGGCATAGAATATTCCGCCGCAAAATTAGATACTTATCTTAAATGTCCTTCTATGTTTTACTATGGATACGTATTAAATCTTCGGGAAAGAGGGGATATCGGAGAAGATATCGACGCTGCGGGCATAGGCAGCGTGATTCATAGCGTGCTTAACGAATATTTTAAAACGTTTGAAGGCAAGGAATATGCCGTTTCAAATTTAGAAGAAGAGAAAATAAAAATAGGCGAAATATTAAGCAAAAAATTTAACGATCGCGGTTCAATGGTCCTTAATCTGCAGAAGAAACAGATATTAACGGCTCTTAACTTTTTTATAGAAAAAAGAAAGAAAGATTTAGACGGAGCAAAAATAATAGGCTCCGAATATCCTTTGGAAGGTACGGCGAAGGTCAATTTAACGGGCGGAGGCGAAAAAGAAATAAAACTTTCGGGAAGATCCGATTTAATTATAGAAAAAAGCGGCGAACACTTTATAATAGATTATAAAACGGGAGGGTCGCTAATCTGTCCCGATAAAAATTTTATACCTGCGGCGGAAAATAGGGATGAGTGGTTAAAAAGGATAAAATCAGTCCAGCTGCCGCTTTATATAATTCTTTATTCCGCCTTCAAAAGCGTCGGACATTCCGATATTGCCGCTAAACTATGGGGGATCAAAAAGAACGAAGAGCGCTTGATAGATTTAAAAGACGTTAAACTTTTAAACGCGTATGAAAACTTTATAGCAATGCTCATAGAAGATATAATTAATTCGGACAATTTCGATTTCGTTAAAAAAGAATCCGATAAGAAAAAAATATGCGGCTTCTGTTCTTATTCGGTTTTATGCGGTATAATAATTTAATATAAAATTTGTGATGGGAAAATAATTGAATTATGTCCCCATGTTTAGGTAATCTGACACCTTTTCCGTAAATAAAAAATTTAAAGGCTACGTTTATGATTCGCAAAAGTTTTGATGAACATGATAAATTAGAAATTCTTAAATCTTTCTACAAAGCCCTTGCCGATGCTTCCGAAGCTATTTATTATGCCGGAACGGAAAGCGAACTTTTTGACAATGTTTCAAAAGCAGTGGTGGAATGCGGACTATTCAGAGCGGTGTGGATAGGTGCTCCCGGCAGGAATTTGCTTTTTAAATATTTTGCCGCTTACGGTCCCGGTATAGATGCACTAAAACATATTAAAATAAACATTAAAGATACTCCCGAAAATCAGACTTTGGCGGCAAGGACTTGGAGGCAGGAGAAAATATTATATGATAATAACCAGCTCGAAGATCCGCTAAGAAAAAATTTTGCAGATTTTTTAAAAAAATACAAATGGCTTTCTGCGGCTACTCTTCCTATATGCAAAGACGGAAAAATTTACGCCGTGCTTGCCGTTGTATCGAACAGAACCGGTTTATTTAATAAAGATACCGTAAATCTTCTTGAAAGAATCGTGAAATTAATGGAAAGCGCTATAGATAAAATAAATCTGCGCGCTATAGAGAATAAATTCGAGAAGTTTAAAAAATACGCCGAAAAAAAAGTAGGGCATGCAGCGAGATACGATGCACTTACCGGCCTTCCAAATTACGAAACGTTTGAGTCCGAGATTAACAGGCAGATAGAAAAAGGGCGTAAATTCGGCGGAAACGTCGCTGTAATTATTTTAGATTTGGACGACCTTAAAGCGGTTAACGATTTTTACGGAACGCATACGGGAGACGAGATTTTAAAAGTCGTTGCCGAAAGGCTTTTGAAATTTGCAAAAGACAGATATACTAAAGATTCCTTTTATGTTTCAAGGCTTGGAGGCGACGAATTCGGTATTTCTTTGTCTTATAAAGATTCCGGCGAAAATATTTCCGCCGCAGCGAAAGATATACTTAAAGAAATTAACCTTCCGTATGTTTCCGACGGTTTAACAATAGACTTAAAAGCAAGCGTCGGCGTTACTAAGACGGCGGATTTAAATTCCAGAAAAGCAGACCCTGATACATTGATAAGAATGGCCGGACAGGCGATGTATAAGTCGAAGGCTATGGGAAAAAATATGGTTAATTTTTTCAGCGACGACGAAGAGCTTGGAATGGTCGAATATTACCAGAAACTCCGCAATATAGACAAAGCCCTTAAATCAAAAGAATTCGTAATGTACTATCAGCCTAAAATTAATTTAAAAACCGGTAAAATATTCGGTTTCGAATCTCTGATAAGATGGATAGACGATAAAGGCAATGTTATTTCGCCTGCAGAATTTATACCGACAGCCGAAACTTCTGAAATTATTGTCGATATCGGCGATTACGTTATCGAGGAAACGGTTAAACAGGTAAGTATATGGGCCGAAACAGGTAAAGAATGGCAGGTATCTATTAACGTTTCGGCTAAACAGCTTCAAAAATACGATTTTTTAGAAAAATTAAAAAAAGTTTTAAAAAAATATCCGTCGGTAAAACCGGAGCTTATTCAGCTTGAAATAACCGAAACAGCGGCGTTAGAAAATATTGCGCACGTTAAGGAAATAATTAAAAAAAGCTCAGAATCGGGCATAACTTTTTCGATGGACGATTTCGGCAGCGGTTATTCGTCCCTTTTGTATTTTAAAGAACTTAACGTAAAAGTTATTAAAATAGATATTTCTTTCGTGAAAAATATGCTCGAAAATACCGAAGATACATTAATTATCGAAAGCATAATAAGCCTCGCCAGCATATTCGGCAGGGAAGTAATAGCCGAAGGAGCGGAAACCGCCGACCACTGCATAATATTAAATATGCTGGGATGCTCTAATATACAGGGGTATTATACCGGCAGACCTATTCCGGCCGATAAGGTAATAGACTGGGCTCGGAATTATAAACTGCCGGATGATCTCGTCCAGTGGAAAGATATAACCCTTAGCATAGAAGATTTTCCGGTAGCCCTCGCATATACCCAGCATAACGATTGGATTAAAAAAGTTTTGGAACTTAACAAGGGAGCGAATATCTCTATAAATAAAGATAAAGTAAAAAACTGGAAAGAATGTCCTTTCGGCATATGGTATTACGGAACCGGAGTTAAATACAAACGGATTAAGGAATATAAGGAGATAGGCGGCGTTCATAAAAAACTTCACGACCTTGCATATAAAAATCTTACTTTAACTTTAAAAGGAAAATATGAAGAAGCCGAGCCTTTAATAGGCGAAATAAGCAAAGTGCGCGAAAAAATCAGGGGATTATTGTTTGATTTGGCTAAAGTTATAGCTAAACGTTAGAAAATACCGGACAGAATTCAATTCTGCCCCCGTCACGACTTTGAAAAAAAATTTAAAAAAATGTATTAACTGTGGTAAAATAACAAAATAAAAAAATTAAAAAGGAGAAACAAGATTATGTTAAACGAAAAAATAATCGAAATTTTAAAACATGAAGGACCTGCTACTTTTGCAACTCACGGAACTGACGGAATACATCTTGCCGCTACGTGGAACAGCTATATAGAACCTCTAAGCAACGATACTCTTTTAATACCGGCGGGACATTTAAATAAAACACAGAGAAATGTCGAAGCCGGAAGCGAAGTGCAGATGATTTTAGCTTCTAAAGACGTCGTGGGTCTTCAGGGCGGCGGTGCAGGTTTTTTATTAAAAGGCAAAGCAAAATTTGAAGTAGAAGGCGCAAATTTCGACAAAATAAAATCCCGTTTCGACTGGGCAAGGTCGGCTATGGTTTTTAACGTCAAAGAAGTTACTGAATTAGTTTAATTAGCGGGATTGCGGAAATATTTTGTCGGGTCGTGAATTCCTGCTTCTTCAAATCCGCGCTTTCTTAATATGCAGGAATCGCAAATTCCGCATGCAAGTCCGTCTATCGGGTCGTAGCAGCTGTGTGTAAGTTCCAGGGGAGCACCTATCTCAACCGCTTTTAAGATAATATCTTTTTTGCTTAATTTTAAAAGCGGGGCGTTTATTTTAAAACTTATTTCGCCGGTTACTCCGGCTTTGGTCGCTAAATTAGCCGTTTTTTCAAACGAGGCTAAATATTCCGGTCTGCAGTCGGGATACCCGCTATAGTCAATATAATTAGCTCCTATAAAAATATCGGACGCCTTTTCGACTTCCGCTGCGGCAAGGGCATAAGACAAAAAAATAGTATTTCTTGCCGGCACGTACGTTGATGGTATTATGTCGCTGTGCGTTTTTCCGCTATTTATTCTATTTTTAGGAACGCTTATATTTTTATCGGTTAAAGCAGAACCTTTAATGCTGCCGAAATCAAGATTTACTATTATGTGTTTTTTTATGCCGAAATAATTGATAATATTTTTTGCGTGTTCAACTTCGGTTTTGTGTCTCTGATTGTAGAAAAAGGTAACGGGAATAGGCTCAAACCCCTGGTCTAAGGCAATTTTTAGGGTCGTAGTCGAGTCTAATCCTCCGCTGAAAAGCACTACTGATTTTTTATTTTTAACATTATAATTAATGTCCATTTATATTATTATAACAAATTTTTAAATATCGAGTGTTAATTTTTTTAAACTTTTTTCGTCAAAAATGATATAATGATTAAATGAAATTTGAATATGATAGGAAATTATTTTCGCAAGAAGATAAAGAAAAGAGTAGGTAAATTTATATGAAATCGTCTAAATTTGATGAAATATTTGATAGCGGTGAATTAGTTATAGAATATTTAGATTTAAAAAATATTAGAAAACCCAATCTTGAATTAAAGAGAATTAATATAGATATTCCCGTCTGGATTGTCGAATCTTAAGATAAAGAAGCAAAACGTATAGGCAGGCATATCGCGGCAGGCGATAATTAAGATGTGGCTTGCCGAGCATTTTGTTTAGAACCCATATTCATATTTATATATATTCAAAATAACAAAAAAGGAATTTTATGCTGAAAAATTATCCTCTTTATATAAACGGCAAATGGATTGAAAAGAAAGAAACTTATGAAGTGATTAACCCCTTTAGCGGCGAAACGGTTGCGCTTTTGAGCAAACCGGACAAATCTGATGTAGAAACGGCGGTCTCTTCCGCAGAAAAAGGGTTTCATAAAATGAGAAGCCTTCATACTTACGAAAGGTTCGAGATACTGGAAAAGACAGGGGAAGTTTTGAAACGTAACGCTAAAGAGATTGCGCATTACATCTCTCTCGAAGTCGGCAAAGCATATAAATATTCTCTTATAGAAACACAAAGGGTAGTAAATATATTTAAATACGCCGCCGAAGAAGCAAAAAGAATTCACGGCGAAACGGTGCCTATGGATGTAGTCAAGGGATTTGAAGACAGGCTGTCTTTTTATTTAAGGGTTCCCGTAGGTATTATAGGGGCTATTACGCCTTTTAATTTTCCTGTTAATCTTCCCGCCCATAAAATTGCACCGGCAATAGCTGCCGGAAACAGCGTCGTGTTTAAGCCGTCTATAAACGGTTCTATTACAGCATATTTTCTGATTCAGGCTATGCTTGAAGCCGGACTGCCCGAACATGCTATTAACCTGCTATACGGAGACAAAGATACCGGAGAAGCAATCGTTACAAGCGACAAAATCCGCATGATAAGCTTTACGGGAAGTCCTAAGGTCGGCAGAGAAATAATGGCTAAGGGCGGGCTTAAAAAATATACTATGGAGCTTGGTAGCAATTCAGCCCTTATAGTGGATAAAACCGCCAATATTATAGAAGCCGCAAGGAAAGCCGTAATCGGTGCTTTTTATAATTCAGGGCAGGTCTGCATATCGCTTCAAAGAATTTACGTGCATCAAGATGTAGAAAAGGAGTTTTTGGAACATTTTATCAAAGAAACCAAAAAATTAAAAATCGGCGATCCGCTTGACGAAACTACCGACATTGGTCCTATTATAAATTCCGAATCCAAACAGAGAATTTTGGGATGGGTGGACGAAGCAGTCAAAGAAGGAGCAAAAATAGAACTTGGAGGCGATTTTAACGGGAACATAATGAATCCAACCATTTTTTCCGGCGTTACCGATAAGATGAAAATATCATGCCTTGAGGTTTTTGCCCCAATAGTTTCTACTGTGCCGTTTAAAGATATACAAGATGCCGTCCGCATGGTCAACGACTCTATTTACGGACTTCAAGCAGGCATATATACCAACGATATTAAGAATGCATTATACTTTATAAAGCACATTGATACCGGAGGCGTCTTAATTAACGACATTCCAACTGCAAGAGCCGACCATCAGCCATACGGCGGAGTAAAGGAATCCGGCATAGGAAGGGAAGGCGTAAAATATGCTCTTGAGGAAATGACGGAACTTAAATTCGTCAGTTTTGCCTGATATTTATTTTTCTGTTTTATATAGAGTTTAAATCGAAAGCTTTTTTGAAAAATATTTCGGCTTCCTCGGATTTACCGGAATTTTTAAGGCATCTTGCATATTCGTAAGGGTATCTGGGGTTATTGGGGTTGTAAGCCATGGCGCGCTGGAAGTATCTAAGTGCTTTTTCGTAAAGTCCGTATATTTGCCCCCTGATTTCTTCGCCGTAAAAATAGCCGTATATGTTCTTTCTGCCGTTTTCTTCGGAACGCATATCTTGAAACAGCGCAGGTTCGGAATAGCCGCCGCCTATGCCGTTTGATTTAAGCGTGTCGTTTGGTTTTTTTATATCCGATGGTTTGCCTGCGTTTTTTTCTTCACATTTTAAATCGACGCAGTCCGCAAGTTCATCCATAATAAAAAGTCCGTTCATAAAGCAGATTTCGTCTTTAGTGTAATAGCCGTTAATTTTTTCTTTCCATCCCGAAAGTATTAAAAAAAACTTGTCGTATGCTTTATCGAAAAGTTTCGGGTCGAAAGCGGCTTCGTCCCTTTTTAACCTTTCCTCTCTAAATTCCGCAAATGGGTCGTCTTTTTCAATTTCTTCTTCATTATCTCCTAAATCGTCGTCTAAATCGTTTTTCGATATATATTCCGCTTCGTTTTCCGGTTTATCCTCCGTATTGTTTATTATAACCGGAATTTCCCTTGCATATATAAGCAGATTATAAAAAAAAGTCAAAGATTCCGCCTCTTTAATTTCGTATAAAAAGCTGCATAAATTAAAAAGATGCGGAATTATATAATTCCTGTATTTTGTTTTGGGCGCAGCACGGAAAAGATCGGCATACGTTTCTATTAAAGCAGGCAAACTTTGCTTATTGTGACTGCAAAGTTTTTTTAAAGTCTGAATAACCGTCAGATAATAGTTTGATAAAAGCACGTCAAAAAGCATTATATTTAATTCGATCCCCGATTCATTTTGCAAGCTTCCATTCTTTTTTTTCATACCCGCAATGTCGTAATTTTGTTCTAAAAGCGATTTTCTTTTTAAGTAGGCGTCGAAAGATTCTTTGAATATTTCTAAGTGTTTCGCAAGATTTTCAAAGTCGTTATTATTTTCGTTTTTATTTTTGTCCATAAATTTATACCCCTATATTTCTTATTTTTATTTGTTTCTTTAATTTAACGCTTTATTGTGCTGGTAGCAAGATCCCCTATAAAATTAATTAAAGCCGTTTTCGCTATCGATTTTTCTGCGGCATCTTCCGTTTTTAAAGCCAGCAGCCTTAATTCTTCGCCTGTTTTGCGGTCAATAAAAAGGAGTTTCATATCTTCTCCGGTATCCCTAAGCATCGCTAAGCGCATAGAAGTATTAGATTCTATATCGAGCTTTATATCGTTAAGCATTATTTTATCGTTTAAATCTAATCTGCTTATGTCGGTTAAAAGTTTCTGCATAACTTCTTTGTTATATATCATAAGTCTGCCGTCGTTTCGGTCCTCGCCGCCGTCTTTAGAAATATTATTAGAATTAGAAATATTATCTGCGGAATCGTTATTAACCCGTCTTAGACCGGGCGTATTTTCAAAATATTTCTCCCTGTAATATCCCGTGTTTTTATCTATTAAAACTTTATAAGCATCTGCAAGCCGGTGTTTGTCTTCAGTAAGCGCCATAAGATTTGCGACGTTTTCCCTTCCGTCGTCCTGCAGCTGATTAATATGGTGAATTTCTATCCTTCCGGCTATATCTCCTTTTTCGTAGTTTCTTAATCCGTTTAAAAATTCCATATCCCTTATTTTTACATAATGCATAATTTTTTGCCAGTTATGAATAGATTCTATCTCTAAAATTTTTTTATCGTCGACGGTAACTTTTAAGTTTTTAAAACCGTCCGTAGTGTCTTTGTATTCTTTTAATCTTCCGAGAGACGGATTTTTGCCGAATTCTTCGCCGCCGCCGGCATATTCCTTTTTAAATTTGTACACGGAAGGCGTTTCGGTTATAGAGTATCTTATCTGGCTCGATTTTCCGGCGGCGTTATCCGTTAAGTTTATTATTCCCGGGGCGGCATTTTTTGCGTCTATATCGATATCAGGCTTTATACAGGGAATTTTTTGTTTTAAATCAAAATAATTTTCAAGCGTAAACTTAGACAGTTTATATTCTTCGTTAAATTTCCGGTCATGTTTGGCATAGTTGCCGGCATATTTCGCCGAATTTATATCGTTAAACTTTTCTGACGACATTATTATGTTTTTTACGGTTATATTTCTTCCGTACGGAGTCATAGAATTAAAAGATGCTCCCTGAACTTCGACGAAACTGTTTTTTAAAAACAGGTCGTTAAAATTGTTTTTAACGTCTTTGTCTATAAAACCGTATGTGTTTAATAAAAAATTTTCGCTGTTTTTTACTATAAATCCGGAATTTAAAAGCGTCTTGATTTCATTTTCGCCTTTTGAAATCGCTCTTTCTTTATTATTTATGTTTATATCTATATCTTTGTCGTATCGGTTTAAATTTTTAATATCGAAGCTTACGTCTCCCGCCGCAGAATTTACCGTCTGTTTTACAGGCTGAAAAGCCGGTTTATCCCAAAGGTTTAATTCCATAAGACATTCTCCTTAAAATGTTTTTATATTTAACAATATATCAAATTAATGTTACGGTATTATGACAATAATGTTACGTTTAGGTTAAATTTTTGTTAAAAATATGTTAAAAAAAACTTTCGTATATGATATGATATGAAGTTGCGAGGATTTATAAAATTATGGATAAAAAAAATAAAAAACAGGATATAAAAATTTTTAATACGCTTTCTCTTTCAAAAGAGCCGTTTAAGCCGATAAACGAAGATAAAGTCCTGATGTACGTATGCGGAATTACGGCTTACGACCTGTCTCATATAGGACATGCAAGGGCGTATATCACTTTCGATATAATTTACCGTTTTTTAAAAAGCGTCGGTTATAGCGTAATATACGTTAGAAATTTTACCGATATAGACGATAAAATTATAAAAAAAGCAAACGAAGAAAAAAAGACCGTCGAGGCGGTTTCTTCAAAGTACATAGACGAATATCGCAAAGATATGGATGCGCTTAACGTCTTAAGCCCGTCTTACGAACCTAAGGCCACCGAAACTATTCCGGAAATGATAGAGGTTGCTTCTAAACTTATAGATAAAGGCAACGCATACGAGATTAACGGCGATGTTTTTTTCAGGGTGAATTCGTTTAAGGATTACGGCAAACTTTCTCATAAAAATATAGACGAGCTTATAGCCGGCTCCAGAATTCCCGTAAATGAAGAAAAAGAAAACTTTTTGGATTTTGCTCTATGGAAAAAGTCTAAAGAAGGAGAGCCGAGCTGGGACAGTCCCTGGGGCAGGGGAAGACCCGGCTGGCATATAGAATGTTCGGCAATGAGCATGAAATTTCTCGGCGAAAGCATAGATATTCACGGCGGCGGCTCCGACCTTATTTTTCCTCATCATGAAAACGAAATTGCCCAATCGGAAAGCTATACCGGAAAAAATTTCGTGAATTACTGGATACACAACGGTTTCGTAAACATAAACAGCGAAAAAATGTCTAAATCCCTTAAAAACTTCATTACCGTAAGAGACGTACTGGAAAAATTTCATCCGGAAGCGTTGAGGCTTTTCTTTATGTTTACCCATTACCGGTCTTTTATAGATTTTTCTTACGAAGGGATTGAAAGCGCAGGACAGAGCCTGCTCAGGCTTTATCAGGCGGTAAATCTTTACAACGAATTCAAAAAATTGACGGACGAAAAACGGATAGAAATAAAAGACGCAAAAGAAAAAGATATTGACGGTAAATTTGTAAACGGCGCATCAGCCGGAGACGGCAATAACGGTGCGGCGGCGAAAAATACCGAAAATATTGAAAGGTATTTTGCTCAATTTTATGATTCTATGTGCGACGATTTTAACACTGCCAAAGCCGTATCCGTTATATTCGACCTTGTCAGAAAGACTAATAAGATTATAAAAGACGCTATGGCGCAAAATTTTATAGAACGGGCGGATTTACTCTTTTTAGATTCCGCTATGGTTTTTATGAAACATTCACTTTCCGATATATTCGGAATTTTAAACGAAGATCCTAAATTATTTATAGAATCTAATTCCGCGCCGGCAAACTATGAAGACGGCAAGTCCGGAGTTTCGGCGGCGACTGCTGCTATCAGCGGCGAAGAGATTAAAAAACTTATAGAACGGCGGAACGAACTGCGAAAGAACAAAGAGTATGCCGCTGCGGACGAGATTAGGAAATCGCTTTTAGAAAAAGGAATAACTCTGGAAGATACTAATTTTGGGACTGCGTATAAAATAACCGGTATAAATTAATTGCTGGAGTAAATTAATTATGAACGTGAAGGAAATGGCGGAAGAATTTTTAGCCTGTCCGAAATGTCTCGGCGATCTTATCTACAAAGAAATTGAAGGAAAAGAAATACTTATATGCAAAAATTGCAGAATTTACTATCAGGTAGAAGACGGAATTCCTATTTTATTAATAGAAGACGCAAAAAGCATAGAGGAACTTCATATCGGCGCCGATGAAAATATTTCCTAAATTAATAAGTTTTTTTTCTTTAAATTCGTTTTTTTTTAAATCGGTAAAACGGTTAGATATCGATATTTCTTCACAAAGCGCAGGGTTTTACGGAACCGAAACGGACGGCGAAGCCGGACGAAAAAGAATATGGATTTATGCCGAATCCATCGGCGAGTTCAGGATCGCGGTTTACGCCGCGAATATAATCAGGCGGATATTTTCCGAAAAAAACGACGGCGCCGAGCCGCCGGTTTTTTTTATAAGTTTTAAAACCTTTTCGACGCTTTCCGTTGCGCAAAACCATAAGGACGCCGGTATATTATATTTTTTTCATCCTTTCTTTCCGTCAAGAGCCGTCTTCAAAAAATATATAAACTCCGTAAAACCGGATTATTTTATATCCGTTCAGCACGCGGTTTCTAAAAAATTAATCAAAGAGCTTTTAAATTTCGGGTTTAATTCAAATTTAAAACTTAAATTAATTTTTACGGGTATTTCGGCTTCAAATTTTAAAAAAATGAATATAGCGGAAGCGAATATAAACGATAAGAACGGAATACCGGATAATATTTCGTTTTCTTCGGCAATTTCTTTAAATTCAAACGTAATAAACGTTAAATCAGAAGTTTTGCCGCTGTCTTTAAAATATATTTCTTGTACGGACGTCGATAAAGTTAATAATGTAAATAAAATTGAAAAAGTTACAAAAATTAATCTCAATAAATATGAAAACGATGAAAATTCAGTCGTTAAAATTATATCTTTTGTTTCCGTACATAAAAAAGAATCAATATATATATTGAAAATTTTAAAAGAAATAGCATCTGAAAAAAAAATTTCCAAAAATTTACGTTTAAAGTTTATTTTAGTTCCCAGAAATATTAAAATTGCGGGCATGCTTTTTAAAAAAGCTTCGGATGCCGGTTTTAGCGCAGTTTATTATGGACAGGGAAAACTTGATAATTCAAATAAATTAAATAATCCAAAAGAATTAAATTTAGAAGTTTTTTTAGATTCAAAAGATGCCGATGTTTTAATAGTAGAACGCTACGGCATATTAAATAATATATATCCCGTTTCCGATATAGTTTACGTAGGCAAAAGCCTTTTTGAAAATGAAAGCGGCGGACACAATATTCTTGAACCGGCCGGATACGGAAAGGCGGTCGTTACCGGAAAATATGCGCTTAATTTTACTGATATAACCGGCGAAATGGTCGAAAATAAGGCCTTAATTTTAACAGATGAAAAAAATATTAAAGAATCTATATTGAAACTTATAGAAAACGATAACTTAATAGCAGAAACCGGAAGAAACGCCTTAGTTTTCTGCTTAAAGAAAAAGGAAGAATTTGAAGAATATTTCAAGAAGTACATGAATTCAATTTTGTCGGAAATAAAACTATGAATATATTTTTATTTATTGTATCGACGAGAATTATTTTAATTTTAATCCTGATTTTATTGATTTTATTTTATTTCAGGATAAAATTTTTTAATTTAAAAATCGATTTTATAAACCGCAAGAGCGAAAACCGCAACAGGTTTAAGCTTACCGAGATTAACGGAATAATACATTTTCATACGGTATATTCCGACGGGTCGGGACGCATCGAAGAGCTTATTAAAACTGCCAAAGAACTTAAAGCGGATTTTCTGGTTTCGTCCGACCATAACACGCTTAAGCCGAAATTTGACGGATTGGAAGGCTATTACGACGGACTTTTTTATTTTGCCGGAGAAGAAATTAATACGGAATTCGGACATTTTCTCGCCGTAGGTATCGAAAAAGAGGTAAAAAGAGGTAAATATAAGGAAGTTTTATCGGAGATAAAAAAACAGAACGGAGCCGGAATTATATGCCATCCGCATAACTGGTGGACGCCTTGGAAAAATTTTAAAGTAAAAGGATACGACGGCATAGAGATTATAAACTTAGATTCTCAGTGGCGCGGCATGAATCCTTTATATATGATTGCCGTAATTTTGACTTATAAAATAAATTCTTTTTACGCGCTTCATTTTTTGTCGCATAAGCCGGTAAAAACCATAAAATTTTGGGACTCGGTTCAGAAGCACAAAAATATGAAGACCGGCATTGCATCTGCCGACGCCCATTCGAACGTTAAGATAACTAGAAAAAAACGTATTAAATTTCCCAAATATTCGGAGCTTTTTTCGGTAGCCAGAACTCACGTTCTTTTATACGACAAGCCTTCGGGCAAAATAGGCGAAGACAAAAAGAAAATAACGGAAGCGATAAAAAACGGAAAATGTTTTTTTTCATTCGACATGTTCGGCATTCCAAAAGGTTTTTATTTCGGAGCCGAGTCTTCGGACGGAAAAAAATATTTCAGCGGGGATTATATAAACACCTCCGGAATTGAAACCGGAACGGGCGGCGAAACTAATTTTAAAGATAAAGTCGGCGCAAGCAAGAATATAGACAAAAACGATAAAAAAAATGTTATAATATTTGCCGGAATCGATATAAACGGCAGGAAAAATCCTTATAAAATAAATTTATTCAGAAACGGCGGAAAAATATTTTCGTCGAAGAATACCGACCTTATTTATGAAATAAACGATTTTTCAAAAGAGCCTAAGCCGGATTTTTACAGGGTAGAAATAGACGTTTGTTTCGGGCGCAAAAAAATAACGTATCTTTATTCAAATAATATAGAAATATACGGGTGAGACGGATTATGAAAATTAATAAAAGCAATAAAAATAATAATGATAATAATGAATTAGAGGCGGAGTTAAATGCCGAAAGTATCGAAAAAATAGACAGAAAGTACGTCTGGCATCCTTTTACGCAAATGTCGGACTGGGAAAAGGAGCGCAATCTTTTAATCGAAAGAGGGGACGGCGTTTACCTTTTTGATATTCACGGAAACAGGTATATCGACGGAGTATCTTCCTTATGGGTAAACGTTCACGGACACAACAATCCGGAACTTAACTCCGCGCTCAAAGATCAGATAGACAAAATAGCCCACAGTACGCTTTTGGGGCTAGCAAACGTGCCGTCCGCCGTACTTGCCGAAAAACTTATAGAAATAGCGCCTAAAAATCTTAAAAAAGTTTTTTATTCCGACTCCGGTTCGACTTCCGTTGAAATTGCCCTTAAAGTAGCTTTTCAGTATTTCAGGCAAAAAGGCCCTAAATATAAAGACAAGAAGAAAATAATCGCCGCTACGTCGGCTTATCACGGAGATACCATAGGAAGCGTTTCCGTAGGAGGAATAGGGCTTTTTCATTCCATATACAAGCCTCTTTTGTTTGATACTATAAGGATAACATATCCTTATTGCTACAGATGTCCTTACGGTTTAAAATATCCGGACTGCGCTCTGCACTGTGCAAAAGAAGCCGAAAAGATAATTAAAGTCCATGCCGAAGAATCCTGCGCTTTAATTATAGAACCTATGATACAGGGCGCATCTGGGATGATAACTATGCCCGTAGGATATTTGAAAAAAATAGAAAGGGCATGCAAAGATAGCGGAGTTTTGCTGATATTGGACGAAGTGGCTACCGGTTTCGGCAGGACGGGAAAAATGTTTGCCGCATTTCATGAAGACGTTTCGCCGGACGCTATGTGCACGGCAAAAGGAATCACCGGCGGCTATCTTCCTATGGCGGCTACTTTATTTACGCAGGAAATTTACGACGGATTTCTCGGAAAATACGAAGACAATAAAACGTTTTTTCACGGGCATACTTATACGGGAAATCAGCTTGCTTCCGCATGCGCCGTAAAATCTATCGAACTTTTCAAAAAAAACGACCTTATAAATAAAATGAAACCGGTCATCGAACGTTTCAATGAACTTTTGAAGCGGTTTCATCATCTTAAACACGTAGGAGACGTAAGAAATATAGGACTTATGGCTGGAATTGAACTGGTTAAGGACAAAGAAACCAAAGAGACGTTTGCCGAACATGAAAGAATAGGGCATAAAGTAATTTTAAAAGCAAGGGGGAAAGGCGTAATCATAAGACCTTTAGGCGACGTCATAGTTCTAATGCCGCCGCTGGTTATAGACGAAAATACGCTTGAAACGCTCTGTTCATCGGTTTACGAATCTATCGAAGAGGTTACGGCAGCCGGTAAATAATAAATTATGAACTTAAACTCTTTAAATAAAGGTTATATCGGGGTATTTTTTTCCTGGGCTTTAGCGGCCGGACTTTTTTACCCGGGGATTATTTTTTTAATGTTTTTAGAATCGTGCGCGATCCCTATTTCTTCCGAAGTTGTTTTAATGGTTTCCGGTTTTCTTTCCGGAGAAGGCAAAATAAATTTTTATCTCGTGGTTTTAAGCGCTACCGCAGGAACTTTGGCGGGCTCGTCACTGCTTTATTATATAGGCAAAAAAGGAGGCAGGCGCATAATAGAAAAATACGGAAAATATTTTTTAGTAAATAAAAAAGACCTTGAAAAAGCCGAAATCTGGTTTAAAAAATACGGTTCTATAACCGTTTTTATCGGCGTATGCCTTCCCGTTATCAAAACCTATATAGGTTTCCCTCCGGGCGCTTCCCTTATGAATTACAAAAAATTTGCAATTTACATAGTCTTCGGTTCGCTTATATATAACAGCGCGGTCGCTTATCTCGGTTTAATAGTGGGACGAAACATCAACCTTTTTATTCCGTATTTTAAAAAATTCGGCATTATTCTTATAGCAGCTATTATACTGCTTATAATTATATATTTATACAGGCATATCAAAGAATCCAGATAAGTATGTTTTCTTTAAAAGGTAAAAAATCTCACCCTGCAGCTGCAGGACGTTTCGCTTCTTACGGCGAAATAGTCAATAATTTCAGCGTCCGCATTGCCGGCGGTGAAATAAACGATAAAGATAAAACGGGCGGGAGAATCGCATCAAAAAACATCCCCCGCGTAATTGCATTATATTTACTGTCGCTGATAACCGCCATAATTTTGACGCTCTTTTTAAATGCCGTTTACGGATTTTCAAAAAAGCCAGTCGCCGGATTTACCTTAACAACAGAATATATTTTATTTTCGGTTTTAATTTTTTTCATATTATACTTTATAAGCGGAAACCCTTCTTCCGTTAACGCTAAAATTAAAAACCTTTCAAAAGAAGAAAAATCTTTCGATATCGGTATTTTAAGAACTTCCGCAGATAAATCCGGAACGGACGGTAAAAAATATCCTGACGTCGTTATCGGACTCGACGGGAAAAAAAGGTACGAGCATATGCTTATAGTTTCGCCGACCGGCGGCGGAAAAACTTCCAATTATATAATTCCCGGAATTATTTCCGATGCTTCGTCATCAGGAATATCTGTTTTTGCGGTTGATATAGACAGCCCTTATTTATACGAAGCTGTTAAAAAAGACTGGAAAAATGCCGGCAAAAAGGTAGTATTATTCGACCCTTATGGAGAATATTGCGGAAATTCGGTAAATTTTAATCCGCTGACGGATAAAAACGGCAGGCCTTTAAGCGACGATAAACTGTTAAATATCGCCGCCATGCTTTTCCAGACAGATAAAAACGAGATAAAAGGCGGCGACGTCCACGCCCATAAATATTATTCGAGAAGATCGTCGGATCTGTTTTACGCCGTTCTTATTTACTTAAAATACAGATATGGAGGCAATTATTTTGACCTTTTTACCGTTAAATCTTTCTTCGAAAGGGGAGTTAAGTTTATTGAAAACGAAACCGTTAAATTTAACGGGGAAAACGAAAAGAAAATAAGAAATTTATTTAATAATTTTTTAGAACTTCCCCTTTACGAAAGGGCAAAAGTAGTAACCGACGTATTAAACAATTTAGATTTTTTAAACGATACGAATGTCGGAAAATATTTTAAATGCAAGAGCAGAATTAATGATAGCAATAGCAATAAAGGTAATAATATAGACAATGACAAAGAATCAGAATGTTTTAATCCGGAAGAATTTTTTACCGAAGATACATTGTTTATAGCAGGTATTCCTAAAGAAAAAATCAATTCCGGCGGAGGCAGACTGATATCTTTTATTACGCAAATATTTATAAACGGAATATACGAATACAGAAGAAGCGGTTTAAGGAGCGCAAGCGGTGCGGACAACGCCGAAAACAGCGCAGAGACTAAAGAAGACGGACGCAGTTTTTTTATTTATCTTGACGAATTTCCGGTTTTAACCTTGAACGATTTCGATACCGAACTTGCAAATTTAAGAAAAACAAATACAGGTGTCTGTATGACCGTTCAGGATATTGCCTTTTTAAAGGAGCGTTACGGCGATACCGCTTTAATTACGTCAAATATCGGAACTCAAATAGTTATGGGACATGCCGGATGGGAAACCTGCAAATATTATTCCGAAATGTCCGGCGAGCGCTACGTATTGCATAAAGAATTTTTGAGAAAACATATAAACGATTTAGATTTCGGCGAATCTCCGGTAGCTTCCGGCTTATATCCGTTAATTTCGCCCGACGAATTAAAAAATATGGATAGAAATTCGGTTTTTGTTTACACTAAATACGTTAATCCTTTTATATTGAGCCTGCGTTAAGGAAAAGGTGCCGGATTTTTTTTGCATTAACTAAAATAGTCACCGGCGCATCTGGAATTTATAATTCATCAATGAATAATGCGGGATACGGTTTATTTGTACTTAAAGAAATAGTTAAAATATATAGAGGGCAGCTTTATTTACATAGCGATAACTATTTCTGCATATTTATTGCAGAAATCATAGTGGAAGCAAGATTTTTATAGGTCGAAGAAGATGCGTTTTTTCTGAGTATGGAGTAATATTTCAGGGCAAGTTTTTTATTCTTTATATATTTCATATATATGTATGCTATCTGCGACAGTTCGTACTGAAAATGGGAGCCGGCGGCGTCAAGCCCGTATCCTTTATTAAAGTCGTCAAGCGAAAGTTTATATTTTTTCTGCGAATAATTTATAAGCCCGAGATAATAATATGTTTCGTATAATATGTTCTTGTTCTTTTTTTCTTTTGAGAAGCCGTTATTTAAGATTTGTTCAAAATAATATTCCGCCTTTACGGTATTATTTTCGTCGAATTCGCTCTTTCCGAGATAATAAAGATTTCTTATCCTGTTTTCCGGTTTCATTAAATTGATGCTGTTTTTCAACAGAGCCGTATAATCTTTATTAAGGTTTAATTTTTTGTATAATTTTAATTTTAACTTTATGATTTTATCGGCCAGTTTTAAATACTTTATACTTTTTAAATTTATTTTATTCAGCAGTGAAAGCGATTTTTTGTAATTTTTCATTTTAAAATAAATATATGCATCAAGATATAAGTTTTTATATTTTTTCGCATAAAGCAGGGCGGATTTAAAATCTTTTTCGTTTGATTTAATTATAGCAAGGTATTCGTAGGTTTTAGGTATTATATACTTGGAAGGAATTAAAAAACTTATATTATCGAAAGTTTTAAAAGCATCTTTATAACTTTCGGTTTTTTTAGATTTATAATCGTTTTTTATTACCTTATATAGCAAGCCTGCCGCTTTTTTTTCCGTTTCTATTTTTTTCTTTATTTTTATCGTACGAATCGATCCTGTGTCGAAAAGTATTCGTTTTAAATATTTTAATTCTTTTTCCGGTTCATTTAAAGTTTTATAATATGATGCTAAAAATTTTAAAGATTGCAGTTCAATTTTGGGATAACCGATTTCCAAGGCTGCGTTTTTAATGTATTTGATGCCTTGCTTATTTTTTTGCTTAACCAAAGACATCCCGTAATAAGCCGATCCGCTTTTATAATAGTATCCGGTGCAGTACCGTGAAGATTTCACGAAATAGTTTTGAGCAACGGCGTATTTTTGCAGGTTGTACGATATAATTCCGGAAAAATAGGATTTATAGCAGGATTCTTTTTTTTTCGTTGAAAATAGATTTTTCACGTTCAATACTAAAAGCGCTTCGAAAAAATTTTTTTTATTTTTAATAAGATAATTTAAATAAACCGTTTTAAAATAGCCGCTTCTTTTTTTTAAAAATTCAGATTTCCGCAAAATATTTTTAACATGGTCGGTACCGTAAAGTTTATCGGCGTTTTTTAAAACTCCGCAGGAAGCGTAAGACATAGTCAAAAATACTAGCGACCTGTCGTAAAGTTTGCTTCCTTTTTTGTTTTTAGTTAAAAGAAAATCAAAATCCCGTATGGAACGCCTGTAGTTTTTTAAATTAAAATCGCATCTTGCCATATAATATATAACGTTATAAATATCTTTATAATCGGGATTTTTATAAATTACCCTCTGAAAATAAGGTTTTGCTAAGAAGAAATTTTTTTCTTTGAAAAGAACTTTTCCTGTAAGAAAATAAACTTCCGAGTATAATTTTTTCCCCATTTTAAAGTTATTTAATATGTATTTAAGTTTCACGCGCGCATTGTAATAACTTCCGGCTTTATAATCTTTTAAAGCTTTTTCGTACAGCCGTTCCGCTTTTGAAGGGACGGCTGCCGTTTTAGCGTTCGCGCCTAAAATAAAATAACTTTGTGTTAACGCAAAAAATATTATAGCGATATATATAAAGACTGCTTTATTTTTTATTTTTTTCATATCTTTTTAATTTTTCTATCAAAGTCGTCCTGTTAAGTCCAAGCATTTTTGCCGCTTTTTCCTTTACGCCTCCGGAAATTTTCATTGCTTTTTCAATAATTTCTCTTTCCGCGGCTTCCATTTTTTCTTTTAAATTAATTTGAAACGGTTCTCCGGCAGACTGCGCTGCAATTTTTTCGTTAATATTTAAATCTGTATTTAAATCTTTCGAGCACTCTTGGCGTAAATTTTCGGAATAGGCAATATTATTCGATTTTTTTAAATATTTATCGGGAATATCTTTTTCCGTTATTAAACCGCCTTCGTTTAATACTACCAGCATTTCCATTAAATTTTCAAGTTCCCTGACGTTGCCGGTCCACGGATAGTTTAAGAGTATATCGAACGCGTCTTCGGAAATTCCGTAAACCGAGTCGTTCTGGTAATCGCCGAATTTTTTTAAAAAATAGTATATGAGAATAATAATATCTGCCTTTCTTTCTCTCAAAGGCAGCAAATGAACGGGTATTACGTTAATTCTGTAATAGAAATCTTCCCTAAAGAGATTTTTAGCTATAAGTTCTTCTAAATTTTTATTGGTAGCCGAAATAATTCTAACGTCAATTTTTTTTGTTTTTACCGAGCCGACCGGTTCTATTTCTCTTTCCTGTATGACTCTTAAAAGCTTTACTTGAAGCGAAGGGCTCATATCGCCTATCTCGTCTAAGAACAGCGTAGATTTATCCGCGAGGTCGAATCTTCCGAGCTTGTCGGTAAAAGCTCCCGTAAATGCTCCTTTTTTATATCCGAACAGTTCGCTTTCCAGAAGGCCTTCAGGGAACGCCCCGCAATTTACCGATACCATAGGGCGCCCGCTCCGCTTGGATTTATAGTGTATAAGTCTTGCGATCAGTTCTTTCCCCGTGCCTGATTCTCCCGTAATAAGAACCGAACTTTCCGAAGGCGCAATTCTGCAGATTTTTTTTACGGTCTCGGCGATATGTTCCGAAATTCCGTAAATATTGACGCCGGTATCTTTAACGTCTTCATTTTCGGCGGATAAATCTTCGAGCAGGGTTGATTCTTTATCGATAAAAGCGTTGTAGCGCTTTTTTTTGAAAATTTTATCGTCTATAAAACTTTCGTAAGCCAGTTTTTCGATATTTCCGGAATGAATTGCGTGGTCTATATTATGTTTTATTAAAAAAATTATGTCCCGCTCGTTTAATTTGTTTAAGTTTTCTATATAAACGTAAAGTTTAACGTTTCTTTTCGGTTTTATCGACGATATTTCTTTTATGTAATTTTCGTCGTATTCGGTTATAATATAAGTATTGCTGTTGAAACTGCGCGGCAGGTTTTTGAAACCGGCGGATACGGCGATTTTGTCTTCCGGTAAAGTCCGCGAGAGAGCTTTTTTTATAATTTCTAAAGTTTTTTTTTGCTCCGACAATATATAAACTAAATATTCGTTTTTTTCCGTTTGACTAATATTATTCATATTATTTATAATTTATATATACTATGCTGACGATAATAATAGATGGATACAATTTTATTTTCAACTCTTACTTTAAAGTTAGCTTTAAATCAGACGAACTTCAAAAGCTGAGAGAGGAAACGATAAATTTTTTATCAAAATATTATAATGTAAAAAAAAATAAAGTGGTAGTGGTTTTTGACGGATACAATACCGACGAACCTTTAGAGTCGAAATACAACCGTCAAAATATTGAAGTGGTGTATTCAAAAAAAGACGAAAAAGCGGACGACGTGATAATAAGGCTGTCTAAAAGCATAAAGGGCAGTTTATTGGTAGTAACCAACGATAACGGTATAAGGCGCAGAGTTTCAAGCAGTGACTGTTCCTGCTTGGACATAGACGAGTTCGTAAAATTAGCCCGCGGCATTATCGAAACCGGCGAAAACCGGTTTTATGAAGAATATGACGAAGAAGAGGAAGAAAGAAGAACCGGCGGAGTCAAAAAAGGAAATCCGCATAAACTTTCAAAAAAAGAAAGATTAAAAATAAAAAAGATTAAAAAACTTTAGTAAACATATTTTTTATATTTTCTATCTGAGTAGCAATTGCTGCGTCTATTTCGCCGAAATCCGTACTTATAACGACGTTTCCGGGCTGAACTTTTTTATCCTGAATAAAATCTATAGATGCTTCTTTCGATAAGAAATCTTTTAAGGCATCGGGGTTTTTATTCAATACTTTGTAATCTTCGGGATTTAGGCATATAGTAAAATTTACTGCATCGGATGACTTATTGATTGCGGATGCTATTATATTAAACAACACGCCGTCGTCGGCGGCTATTTTAGATCTAGTTATCGTTTCGGCGATTTTTATCGATAAGTTTACGGCGTCTTTTTTAACATCTTCGTATAGTTCGTTTTTGAACTGTTTTATGGATTCGGCGGCGGAAAATATATTTTTGACGCCTTCTTCCATCGACTTTAATGCTTCCGATTTGCCGCTTTCAAAACCTTCGGCATATCCTTTTTGTTTTGCGGATTCGAAAACGTAATTTTCTTTTTCTTCAAACTCTTTTTCCGTTTTATTTTTGTAGTTTTCGATATAAGAAAGTATGTATTTTTGAAGCGAAGAAGGTACCGATTCCAGTGCCGCCGCAAGTTCGGCATTTTCTTTTGCGCTTGCTCCTTCTCCCCTCAGAACGTTGGCTAAGATGGTTTTTTTGCCGTCGTATAAGGTTTGACCATCCATATTTAATTCATAATCTTTAAGGATTTTGCTCATACTAATTTTTCGCTTTCGCTTTTTACGGCAAGGCTTATTTTGCCTTCGTCTTCAAGCCTTCTTGCTACCTTTAATATTTCGTGCTGAACTTTTTCGACTTCGGAAAGTTTTTTCGGACCCATTGCTTCGAGGTCGTCTTTAATCATCTCCTGAGCTCTTTTTGAAACGTTTGCAAGAATTTTATTGTTAAGTTCTTCGGAAGCGGTTTTTAAAGCAAGGACTATCTGGTCGTGGGAAACCTCTCTTAAAATCAGCTGCATAGATTTGTCGTCCACGCTTGCAAGGTCGTCGAAAGTAAACATTAATTCCCTGATTTTTTCGGCTTCTTCTTTGTCTAATTTTTCAATATCGGCAAGAATAGGTTCTTCTATAGATTTATCCATATTATTTAAAATATCGGCTACTACGCGGACCCCGCCGACTAATTTGCTCTGGGTGGAACCGGTAGATTTAAGCTGTTCCTGAAGCACTTCGTCTAAGTCTTTGATAACTCCGGGCGGCACTCTTTCGAGCTTTGAAAGCCTGAATACTACCTGCGACCTGATGGAAGAAGGCAGAAGCCCTATTACCACGGCGGCTGAAATAGGTTCCAAATGCCCAAGAATTAGTGCGATGGTTTGAGGATGTTCGTTTTTAACGAAATCTGCTATAATATGGGGGTCGAGCCACTTTAATGTCTGAAGGCCTTCTTCTTCTATAGGGCCGTGCAGATTGTCCAATATTTTTTTTGCTTTGTCTGGGTCAAGCGATTTGGCTATAAGATTTTTTACGTAGTCGTCGCCCTTCACTATCAGTCCGACCTTTGAAAAATTGGAATTAAAATCCTTAAGTATATTTTCCGACTCTTCTTTTTCGATGGTCGGAAGGTTATCCATATACTTGGTAATTTTTTGGATTTCCATCAGCTCTAATCTTTTAATGATTTCGGATGCCGCGTCTTCGCCGACTGAAACCAAGAAAACCGCCGCTTTTTCGGGTCCGGATAATCTTCTTGCCATTTATATATCCCTTCCGGTATCTTTTAATAAATTCCTTACGTAATTGACTGCGGCGTCCGGGTCGGATTTTACTATATTCGACGCTACATCTTTAACATCAGGCTCAGGCGGCGCAACAGATTCCTGTTTTATCTGCGCAAGCGCTTCCAGTCTTTCTTCTTCTGAAGAACGGGCGTTTCCGTGAGATTCATAGGTAGTTATGTACTGCATCAACGGTCTTAAAATAATTAAAATTAAAAGTATGATGCCTATTAATATAACGCCGTATCTTATTATTTCTCCAAGATTGGATTTTATAAGTTTTACGAAAGTTTTTTTAGGAGGCGCCGGTATTTTATAGCTTATCTTTTTAAAAGGAATATTGGCAACCACGACTTTATCTTTTGCCGTCTTGGAATAACCTATAGCAGTTTTAACTATATTTTTAAAAAGGCTCATTTCGGATGAGCTTCTCGGGACATATTTTTCGGCAGTTTTGCCTTTAGCCGATTTAACTTTTTTATAAGTTCCGTTGACTAATACGGAAGCGTAAACTCTTTTAATCGTTCCTACAGGGTAAGATATTTTCTCTATTTTTTTGGATACGTCGTAGTTTGTCGTTTCTTTTTTTACCGTATGAACGCTCGGTTTTCCGACGGGAATAGGAACCTTTCCGGGCGGCAGGTTTGACTTTGCTCCCGGAATACCCTGCGGCTTTAATGCTCCCGTAGAAGAAGATTTATAGGTCTGCTGAGATACTATGGCAGTGGTATTGGGATTGTAAGTCAGTTTGGATTCCACTTTTTTTGCAAAATCGACCTTAACGTAAACTTTAGACGTTACGTTTCCGGATCCGACCACGGGTATTAACATTGAATTGATTTTGCTTTCCAAGCTTTTTTCTATTTTATGGACATAGTTTAACTGATTTACCGTATATGCGAAAGAGCTTTTCGTCGGGATGGACAGCACCTTTCCTTCCGTGTCGACTATGGTAATATTTTTAGGTTTTAATCCTTCTACGGCGCTTGCGACTAAATGTATTATGCCGTTTACCTGCATTTTGTCGAGGGTCATTCCCGGCCTCAGCTTGACTATTACCGAAGCCTTTGCCGGCGTCCTTCTCGTGACGAAAACAGATTGTCTCGGCAATACTATGAGCACCCTCGAATATTTAATACTGTTAATCTGGTCTATCGTTCTTTCGAGTTCGCCCTGCAGAGCCCTCTGGTAATCGACGTGCTGCATAAAATCGGTCATTCCTATCTGAACTTTGTCGAATATTGAAAAGCCCACTCCTTCCTGACGCGGAAGACCTATAGAAGCGAGTTTAAGCCGCATTTTATAAACGTCGTTTTTAGGTATAAGAACGGTTTTACCCCTGTCTCCCAGTTTGTAGGGAATATTGTATGAATGAAGTTTACTGATTATTTGGGAAGCGCTCGTTGCGTTTAGGTTTGAATAAAGAACTCCGTATTTCGGAGCTGTAGCGTAAACCGCCGTTAAATATATAGCAATACCGACCCCTGCCAGTACAAGGACGAAGACTATCTTTCTTTCTATGGAAAGTTCGGTAAAAAAAGTCTTTAACTGCGTGCCTAATTCTTTAAAATTAGCTGCCATTTAATCCGGATTATGAATTTTGACGGTTATTTATACCTGCATTTGCATAATAGTATTATATGCCGTGACTATTTTGTTTCTGACCTGCATCATAAGTTCAAAAGAGTCGTTAGCTTTTTCCATATCTATCATAGCCTGATGTATATTGGAAGATTGACCCGTTGCTATAGCTTCCGATGCGTTATTTGCCGTATTCTGCAGTTCGTTGACTTTATTTATGGAATTTAAAAGGGTATCCGCAAAAGAACCGCTTCCGGAAGCAGGCTGTACCGAACCGCCGCCGTTTCCTAAAATATTATCGGGATTAAGCTCTTTAATTTCCGATGCAGGATTCAAACCCGCCAAATCGCCGTTTCCTATTCCTATAGGTATCGCCATTATAAATCAAACCTCCTTTCTTGTTTCTTAATACTTTTTATTATATCACATTCTCATTTAAATACGGAGACAGAATTCAATTCTGTCTCCGTCGCAATTCTGTCAAATTCTCAACGAAGATTGCGACATAGCTTTAGATTCCGATATAACCTGGGCATCCGCCTGATAAGCCCTTGTAGCGGATATCATATTTACAAGCTCCCTTATTGCAGATATATTAGGAGTTTTAACATATCCGGCTTTATTTGCAAGAGGATTGCCCGGGTCGTATTTTTCGGAAAACGGATTTTTAGCATTTTCTATTTTTTCTACTTCTACTCCGAAATAATTTTTAAAATTGACCGTTTTAAAGAGCGGCTCTTTTTTTACGTAAGGCAGTCCGTTTCCCGCATCGTCGGTATTTATATTTGCAAGATTGGATGAAATTACGTTCATCCTTATTCTTTCGGCGTTAAGCCCCTGCGCCGCAATTTTTAAAGATTCGTTAAAACTCATAAGTTACCTCCGTTTCAAGTTGCAGTCTAATTAAGGCATAGTGTTGTCTATGGCATAGCTGAGCGTTGCAAATTTCTTTGACAACAGCGCCGCTACCGCCTGAAATCTTATTGCATTTGAAGTCATATCGCTCATTTCTTTGCTAAGATTTACCGTATTGCCGTCTAAAGCCGGTACCGTTTCGCTTTTTTGATTATGCACGAAAGATTTTATGTAATCCGACTGTTCTTCCGAAGACGAACCCGGCGCAAGCCCGCCGCCCGATAAATCTTTTTGCGACGTAGCCTCCATAGGCAGGGAATCAGCCGACGGAACGAGTCCGCGCATAACCTGCTCGAAGTTAAGTTCCTTTGCTTTATACCCGGGCGTATTGGCGTTTGCGAGGTTGGAAGCTATAACGTTCTGCCTGTCGTCAAGCACGTTTAAACTGTCGCCGAGTATTCCGTAAATACTGCTGAACATTTTTTAATATCGTTTAATTAGCATTGCGGAAAAGGTGTCAGATTAATTTTCCGTAATATTTATATTGAATTTATGCGTTCAGGCGGAAAATAAAATCCGACACCTTTTCCTCCCGACGCCTTTTATAGTTCCGTCGTTTCAACTTCCCGCCGTTGCCGGCAAAGCGAAACAGTACTTCAATATTTTAGGGATGTTTAATATATTTAAGAACTATTTTCCCTCTATGATTTTTATATGCAAAAATTATGCCATATATGGGAGGAAGACGCTGATTTTTGCTCCGCCTGTTTCTTTTGAATTTTCCGCATTTATGTAACCGCCGTGCAAAATCACGTTATTTAAGGCTATGGAAAGACCGAGCCCCGTTCCGCCGCTTTTTTTGGTGGAGAAAAAAGGAGTGAATATTTTTTTTAAGGCTTCATCGGTAAAACCGCCGCCGTTATCCTCGAAAACTATGCAGACATAGTTAGTCCCTTCATTTTCGCCGTCATGCGCCGAAACCGCTAACGATTTTATTTTTATTATACCGTCAAAATTTTGAACGGACTGGGCTGCGTTAATGAGTATATTTACGAAAGTGCGTTCTATAAGATTTTCGTCTATTTTTAAGATTATATTTTCGTCGGTTTCCGTAATCACCCTGACGCCTTTTTCTTTTATTATATAAGAAGAATACATTAAGGATTTATTTAATATTTCGCTTAAACGGCAGTTTGAAAATAAAGGATTTACGGACTTGGAAAATTCTAGAACGTTGTTTATGGTAGAGTTCATATTTTTGACGGCGGAAATTATATTGGAAATAATTTCCGCATGTTCTTCGTTTTGAATTTCTTTGCGTAAAATCGATGCGAAAAGGTCTATAGAGCCGAGCGGGTTTCTTATTTCGTGGGCTATTTTAGCTGACATTTCGCCGAGTTCGGCAAGCCGTTTCATTCTTTTTATCTCTTCTATGTTCTGTATTATAAAAATTCTGCCTTTATTTTTTTTGTCCGCTCCTTTCATATTCTTTAAATATAAAAAAACGGGAATAAATTTCCCTCCTGATTTCATATTTTTTTCTACGGGATAAAAAAAACGGTTTCCGAAATCCAAAAGAGTTTCTCCGTTAAAGAAAAATTTTAGAAATTCGTCTATATCTTTATTTAAATAGCCGAACAGATTATATCCGCCGGCAATTTCGTTTAACGCTTTATTGATGAACCTGACGACGTTATTTTCGTCGGCTATTAATATTCCGAGCGGCAGGCTTTCTATAACCGTATTTAAATTTTCTTTTAAATCTTTTACTTCTTCTTCGAGGTTTTTATAGTATTCCGACAACTTCTGCGAAGCCGCTTCAAAAGATTCGAACGCTTTTTTCAGGTCTTCGCCGGTAAGTGCAGAAACGTCGTTAGTATTTTCCATTTTGTTTTTTTTCCATTTCCTTAATACTGCAATATAAAGCTATCTGCTCGGAAAAGATGTCGGATTAATATTTTATTTTTTACTTTATTTTATATTATAATATACTTCGTTATGGAAAAAATCGATAAAAAAAATGAAACGGCCGCTAAAACCGGAAATAAAATATTAATAACGGACGACGACCCGCACATGAGGTCGGCGTTAAGCTTAAGCCTTAAAAAAATAGGAAAAGCAGGGGATATTTTTGCTTCGGCCGAAGAAGCGTTAAGCTATATCGGCAAAAATTTTACCTTAAGCGAAACGGTTTCCGAAAACGAAATTTCCGCTATAAGCCCTTATTTTTTAATTCTGTCCGATTTAAATATGCCCGGCATGGACGGGATATCTTTTTTAAACGAAATTAAAAAATATAAGGTTTTCAAATCAGTTCCTTTCGTGATAATAACGGCTTACGGAACCATAGAAAGCGCGGTTGCGGCAATGAAATCCGGCGCTTCGGACTATATGCTTAAACCGTTTGATATTTCCGATTTTGAAAGAATAGTCAAAAATGCGGAAAAATTTTCCTCATCCAATTCCGGCATTTTTAAAAGGATGCCTAAAAATAATGAGGATGCCGTTAAAGATCTAAACTCGTCTAATTTTATATATAAATCCGATGCGATGAAACGTATAGACGAGTATATAAAAGCGGTTGCCGCAGCCGATGCTACGGTGCTTATAACCGGCGAATCGGGAACGGGCAAGGAAGTAGCGGCAAAAAGGATACACGAGCTAAGCGGAAGAAAAGGAAGATTCGTCGCAGTCAACTGTTCCGCCATAGTTCCGACGCTTTTGGAAAGCGAACTTTTCGGACACGAAAAAGGCGCGTTTACGGGCGCCGTTTCCGCAAAGAAAGGGAAGTTCGAGCAGGCGGATAACGGAACTATTTTTCTCGACGAAATAGCAGAAATGGATAAAAACCTTCAGGCTAAAATACTCAGGTCGCTTCAGGAAAAAACTATAGACAGGGTGGGAGGGGACGAACCGGTTTCGGTAAACGCAAGGGTAGTAGCCGCTACCAATAAAGATATCGAAAAAGCCGTGTCGGACGGTAACTTCAGGGACGACCTTTTTTACAGGTTAAACGTAATACGCCTGCATCTGCCGCCGCTTAGAGACAGAAAAGACGACGTAATCGCACTTGCGGAATATTTTACGTCCGTTTATGCAAATAAATATTTAAGGAACATTGCCGGCATTTCGGAAGATGCGCAAAAATATCTTCTTTCGCTGGATTTTCAGGGCAATATAAGAGAATTGGAAAATATAATAGAAAGGGCGGTTATACTCGCCCAGAAAGACAAATTTTTAGACGTCCGGCATTTCGGCAATTTTGAACCCGCCTTCTATAACGGTTTCGATTTTGACGACGGTAAATCGGGAATCGAAACCGGCAAAACGACGGCAGACTATGCCGGCAATTTTAATAATGCAGACGGAACAAAAAAGGATCCGATTAATTTTCCGGTTTCTTTGCCCTGCAATACGGAAAACAAAGCGGATATCTTAAGCGGCGATACCGGACGCATCCCAAGCATTAAAGAAATGGAAGAAAAGCTCATTCTTGCCGCGCTTAAAGAAACCGGCGGCAATAAAACAAAAGCCGCCGAAAAACTCGGAATTACCTCAAGAACTCTAAGAAACAAGCTGAAAGAACTCGGTATTAATCCTGCAGATTAAGGAAAAAGGAATTGTAAATTAATCTTATATCTTATACTTTCCTGCATCTTATACTATGGCACGAAGTTTGCATAAATATATGTAAAGACAAAGAAAGCCTTTGAAATAGGAAAAATTTTCCTATTAATTTCTTTCCTTTCAAAAGTTTAAAATTAACAATATATAAATTATTTATTTAATAAAATATTTAAAGTATTAATTAATTTACGGAGGGAATAAAGATGTCGGTAAATTCGCTATTTTCGCCAACGACGACGACGAACGCCAATGCGGTCGCATCTTCGGCGGCAAACGCCGCCGCAAATACCGCAAGTTCATCCAATTCAAACAACAGCGGTCTCGTCAGCGCAACGACTTTTATGCAGTTAATGGTGCAGCAGCTTGAAAATCAGGATCCGTTGAATCCTCAGTCCAGTTCGGCTTCTCTTGCCCAGCTTGCACAGTTCGATTCGCTTAACCAGCTGAACACGGTTAATTCCAATCTTCAAAAGCTCGTATCCGACCAGAATCAGACAACTCTCGGCAGTGCGGTAAATATGGTAGGGGAGTCGATTCAGGCAACCGGCAACTCATTCGGCTATTCAAGCGGAAGCACTTCAAATTTGACTTATTCCCTGCCAAGCAATGCAAGTTCGGTCAGCATGGATATATATAATTCTGCAGGAAATCTGGTATATAACACTAATCTCGGAGCGCAGAGCGCAGGCTCGCAGTCTTTTACATGGGACGGAACGGAAAACAGCGGACAGACGGCGCCTTCAGGCAATTATACTTTTTCGGTAGGCGCAACGGGTTCCGGCGGCACGGCTATTACGCCTTCGACATTCACTCAGGCTACGGTAACGGGGCTTTCGACTTCATCGACCGGCGCGGTTCAACTAGAACTCAGCAACGGCTCAACCGTTCCGTTGTCAAGCGTGACGAACGTCGGGTAAGGCGTAGTATTTATATTGGATATAGCATATTCAAATATATAAGTTTTGATAAGTAAGACCGCTTAATTTTTAAATTGTAATTAGCTCCACTCCTTTAAAAAAGGAGTGGAGTCAGGCGAAGCCTGACGGGGTGGTTTGCTTAACCGAAAACATTAGGAATTAAAAACGGTTATTAATTATTAAAATATGCCGATATATTATATATAGTATTACATTAGCAATAAATTTTAAGTTTAATAAATTTTAATAATATTTTACGATATTAAAGATTTTAGTTATAGGGAGGAATGAAAAATGGGTGCAAATGCTCTTTTTACTGCAGTGTCCGGATTGGATTCAAACCAGACGTATCTCGGTGTTATAGGCAACAATATAGCAAATTCGAATACGGTAGGATTTAAAAGTTCTAATCCTATATTCGAAAACTTAGTCAGCCAGACTTTAGGAGGAACGTCAAGTTCGCAGGAAGGCTTGGGAACGGATGTCTATACTATTCAGCAGCAGTTTTCTCAGGGTGCTTTGCAGAATACTTCGAATCCTCTTGATATGGCGATAGACGGCAACGGATTTTTTATAGTTCAGGCGCCTAACGGTTCGACCTACTATACGAGGAACGGCACTTTCAGCGAAAACGCAGAGGGTCAGATAGTAGATTCGACCGGACAAAACGTAGTTATGGGTTATGCTTTAAATTCCGCGGGAATCGCTACCGCAGGCACGCCCAGCCCTATTACCTTGAATACCGGCGCAATCGCGCCGCTGGCTACTACGACGGCTAATCTTACGGCAAATCTGAATTCCAACATCTCGCCGCAAACTACTCCTACGACGACGACGGGGAATTTTATGGGCGGCTATATTACCGGAAACTATTCGGCGGGAGCGACAACTTTGAATGTCAGCGGTATGGTAAATCTAACCTCACCCCCAAATGGCGGACCGTCAAGCCTTTTAATCGGCAACGGCGACGGAACGACTAATTTATACACGGTTTCAGAATATTGGGCTGGTCCTAATGGAACCGGACAAAATTATGCTCCAGGAAGTATTATATCGGCTGGTGCTACTATCCAATCCGTTACTTTGTCATCTCCTTTAACCTCCAATGTTCTCGAAAATACGGCTATTTCCCAACAAACTCTCGGCGTTGCATCCACGACCGGAATTTTACCGGGTTCGGATATTCAGATAGGCGCAACATCAAATACTACTTCAGGCGCTTATCAGTTCTTAAATACCGTAGCGAGCGTCAGTTCGGCAAACAGTACAGTAAATCTTTCTAACGCAATGCCCGCCGGAGATACCGCCTATCCCTTTGTGACCGGAGGCTCCGTTATATCCGGTCCGGCAAACGACTATTATTCTACGACGATTAATGTTTACGATTCGTTAGGAAACTCGCTTCCCATGACCGTTACTTTTGCGCCGCAAAGTTCAACCGCAGGGAATTGGAATGCTTATTATTCTATTAACGGGACCGCCGCTCAGAGACCGTCGCTTACCGCGTCAACCGATGCGAGTCCGGATATTACGTTTAATTCAAGCGGTCAAATTACCGGCACGTCTTCTTTGACTTTGACTGATGTTCCCGCTTATGCAACCGGAGCAACCACCCTTCCCGACGGTGCATCTCAGCCGTTAAATATTGCTTTGAATTTAGCCAATCTTACGCAGTATGCCGCAACGTCGGCTACCACCGCATTTACCCAAAACGGCTATGCTACGGGAACGCTTACCAGTTTTACGGTTGACCAGAACGGGCGTATTTCAGGGCAGTTTTCAAACGGTCAGACGGAATATTTATATCAGGTAGCCCTTGCTAACTTTATCGCTCCGACGGGGCTTACTTCTGAAGGCAACAGCCTTTACGCACAGACTTTTGCGTCCGGACAGCCCGCAGTCGGCGTGGCAAATTCGGGAAATTTCGGCTATATTACGGATTCGGCTCTTGAGCAGTCCAACGTCGATATTTCGTCGCAGTTTACCGATATGATAGTGGCGCAGAACGCCTATGTTGCAAATTCTAAAGTGCTGACTACGGAAAACTCGGTGCTGGCTGCGTTAGAAAGTTCGGTGCAGTAATAAGGTAATAACAATAAACAATAGAAAATAATAAAACTATGATTGGAAATCTTGCTTTAAATTTATCGGTAGATGCTGGACTTTCGTTAGTCAACGACGTTATAAGCGCCGTTTCGGGAAGTACGGCGGGACAGCTGCTTTCTTCGTCCGGCAGTGCCGGTTACGGTTCGTCGGGTTTTGAGGAGCAGGGGTCGTTCGGCGAAATGCTCAATAACTCTATAGACGGTTTGTCTAATGCCGTTTCTTCCGTTTCCGGCGGCGGTCAAAATCAGACAGGGGTTTTTCAACCGGCAGCCGGAGCGTTTAATGTTT
>JBMFVW010000007.1:18568-58014 GCA_049965795.1 Candidatus Acidulodesulfobacterium sp. | reverse complement strand
TCGCTTTTTAAAAGCATGTTTTGGATACTTTATCATACCTTTTTTCCATTGAGTTTTACAATTTATATCGGCAATTTTGGATTTTCGTATCTTTACCCAAAGATATAAGCAAGCTTCTCGATATAACTATTGATATAGCCAGAAAAACGGATTATTAATTATTAAAATTAAATATATCTTAAAATATATAAAAATGAAAAATGAGTAAAATCTTAATAGTTATATACAATGTTCTTTTGATAGTTATATCCCCGTTTTTTTTCTTGACGTTCTTTATTTTAAATATGATAAAAAATAAAAAAGGCGAAGGTTATGTTTATAAATTTTTTCCCGCCGCTTTTAATCCTTTGCAAAAAAAATCTTTTCAAGAAGGTATATGGATTCATGCGGTATCTTTAGGGGAAATGAGGGCGGCGGTAAAATTTATCGATTTATTAAAGTCAAAATACGGCAAAAAAATTTATCTTTCGGCTACGACAAAAACAGGCTTTGATTTTGCGGATAATATTTATAAAAATGACGATAGTGTTTTAATTTTTTATTTTCCGTACGATTTTCTTTTTTCCGTCCATAGTATCTTGAAACTTATAAATCCTACCATTTTTATATCCGTGGAAACGGAAATATGGCCGAATCTTTTTATTATTTTAAAGAAAAAAAATATTCCTATAGCATTAATAAATGCTAGAATATCTGAGAAGTCTTATAATAACTATATTCGTTTTAAATTCTTTTTCGGCTATATATTTAAAAAGATAGATGCGGTTTTATGCATATCGGATAATTATTGCGAAAGATTTGCATCTCTGGGCGTTAAAAAAGAAAATATGCTCAGAACCGGCAATATGAAATTCGATATCGACGCTTCATTGATTGCAAAAGACATAGAGGAAAAGAGTAAGATTATCAAAAAATTTGTAGAATTTAAAACCGTCAATAGCGTACAAACGGTATATGCTAAGAGTACAAGCGTAACAAATTTTAACGTCTTTACGAATGCGGAAATTATTGAAACATTTGATATGAAGACCGCAAAAATTATAGCGGCGGGAAGCACGCATAAAGGAGAGGAACAGATCATTATAGATTCCGTCATAAAATTAAATAAGACAAACGATAAAAGTAAAATTTTTCTTTTTCTTGCTCCGCGCCATCAAGAAAGATTCAACGAGGTTTATAAACTGCTTAGCGGCTATTCGGCGGAAATAGAAATTTATAAACTTTCTTCAATTTATGAATCCGCTTACGGGTATGGCTTAAGTCGAAACAATGAGCCGGCTTTAAAAATAAATTCTAAAATTATCATAGTATTGGTGGATATAATAGGGCAGCTTTTAACCGTTTACAGCATATGCAACGTAGCTTTCGTCGGAGGAAGTTTAGTTCCTACGGGCGGACATAATCTCCTCGAACCTTTAATTTTTGGGAAGCCGGTAATATTCGGCGAATTCGTTCAAAATTTTTCGGAAGTTTCTGAGGAAATTATAAAAAATGATGCAGGAAGACAGGTCTATTCCTCTTTGGAATTATATGAGGCTTTAGCCGATTATCTTTTTAACGATAAATCGGCTAAATCTGCCGGAAAAAACGGTTTAAACATTATAACCAACAATAAAGGTGTTTCCATTAAGAATATTGAGTATTTGAATTATAAAGGATATTTGCGTTTGGTTAAAAATAGGATAAAAAAATCGGTTGACAAAATAATTAAAACCGATTAAAATTAATAATTCAAGTTTATATGTGTTTTTAATTTTCCTTAAATTTTTAAGCTAAAGAGGATTTGTTATGAGTAAAGAATATGCCGTAATTAATACCGGCTCAAAGCAATACGTCGTTTCGCAGGGAGATATTTTAAGAATAGAAACGGTGGGGAAAGGAAAGGGCGAAGAGGTGACTTTTACGCCTATAGCTTTTAAAAACGGCGACATATTGGTTACCGACAAAGAAGCCTTGAAAGATAAAAGCGTGAAGGGAACGGTCGTAAGAAACGGCAGGGCAAAAAAAATAGTAGTGTTTAAAATGAAACGACGCAAAGACGAAAGAAAGAAAAGAGGCCACAGACAGAATTTTACCGAAGTTAAGATAACGGGCATAGCATAAATTATAAACTTATATTATATATATTTTTTAAGTAAAAGGTGATATTATGGCGCATAAAAAAGCCGGCGGAAGTTCTAGAAACGGCAGGGACAGTCAGGGACAAAGAAGGGGAGTAAAAAGATTTGGAGGACAGTTGGTTAAACCGGGCGAGATTATAGTCCGTCAGGTAGGGTCGTCTTTTCATCCCGGAAAATTCGTTAAAGAGGGGAAAGATTATACTCTTTATTCTATAATAAAAGGTTTCGTAAAATTTCATATAGGAAAAAATAACAGAAAGTTTGTCAGTATTATACCTGCGGAATAAGTTTAAATTATGTATATATTTATTACTTTATAAATTTATAAGGTAATAAATATATAAAATTTGTTTTAAGAAACTTACTTCGTTAAAATATTCCGCAGTAATAACGATACCGGCTATTGTCAATTCCTTTCTTTAATTATTAACGCAAGCATATATCTAAACCTCATTTTTCTAAATACGAATATTACTCCTGCAATAGAAAATATTTATTAATTTTTTTGTTAGATTAAGCAAAATATGCGAGGAAAAGGTGTCATATCTTATTTTTTTTGCATACGAAATAGTTCAGTTAACAAAAAATATCTGCAAATTTAAAAAACTAAATAATTTAAGCGCTGCCATTTAAAAAACGGCATAAAAAAATTCGCTATGAAATTCGTCGATAATGCTATAATAACTATTGCTTCAGGTAACGGCGGCAGGGGTGCCGTCAGCTTTAGAAGGGAGAAGTTTATTCCCAAGGGCGGACCGGACGGCGGCGACGGAGGAAAAGGCGGCGACGTTGTATTTAAGGCTTCGCATAACATAACGAGCCTTTTGGATTTCAGGTATAAACCTAGGTATATTGCGGAAAAGGGCGGCAACGGGCAGGGAAACAACAAAAAAGGCAGAGATGGAGAGGACATCGTAATAACCGTGCCGATAGGCACTACGGTTATAGATTTCGATTCAGGAGAAGTAATGGCAGACCTTGCAAAAGACGATGAAGAAACGGTTCTGCTGAGGGGCGGTATCGGCGGAAAAGGAAATACTTTTTTTAAGTCGTCAACACAAAGAAGACCTCGTTTTGCCCAGCCGGGCATATCCGGCGTAACCAGAAAAGTCCGCCTGGTACTGAAAAGTTTGGGCGACATAGGTTTGGTGGGTTTTCCCAATGCGGGCAAGTCAACGCTAATATCTGAACTTACCGGTTCGCATGCAAAAATAGCGCCGTACCCTTTTACGACGAAAACTCCTAATCTTGGTGTTTATACAGGAGATAATACTGACGAGTCCGCCAAAACGCTGACCATAGTCGATATTCCCGGCATAATAGAAGGCGCTTCCGAAGGCGCAGGTTTGGGACTTAAGTTTTTAAGCCATATAGAAAGATCCAATATACTGCTTCATCTTATCGAAATAGGAACATTCAAAGAAATTAAGTCTTCATACGAAGCGGTGGTTAAAGAAATATCGGAATACGACGAAAATATACTCAAAAAAGAAAGGATAGCGGCTATTAATAAGATAGACTTGATAACGGACAAAAGGAAATTAAATAAAATTATTAAAGAAACAACCGAGTTTTTTTCAGAGCAAAATATTCCCGTGTATTTTATATCGGCGGTTCAAGGCACCGGAATAGACAAACTTAAAAACGAATTAAATTTAATTTTAAATAAAAAAAATATTGCGGTATAATTACCTTAATCAATTTGTTACGGTGACGGAATTGATTTCTGTCCCGTGTTTATAAAATTTTTATTAAGATAATAAGTGAAAGAGCAGAATAGTTTTAAAAAATATCTCGATTCTAAAAGAAGAATAGTTATAAAAATAGGCACTCAGGTTCTTTTGGACGAAGAAGGGAAGTTATCACCATATTCTTTTAAGAGGATATGCGGTTTCGTTAATTCGCTTGTATCGCAGAAAAAGGAAATAATACTTGTTTCTTCAGGCGCTATAGCAGCAGGAAAAGATATACTCGGTATAAGACCGGCGGCAGGCAGTTTTTCTATCCCTCAAAAACAGGCGTTTGCTGCATGCGGTCAGCCGGTTTTGATGAAAAATTACGATTCTGTTTTTAAAAAATATGGCATTAAAACGGCTCAGATTCTTTTGACAAAAGAGGATGTTTCCGTCAGAAAAAGATTTACCAATGCTCGGAATACTATAAACGAACTGCTTAATAACGGAGTTATCCCAATAATAAACGAAAACGACACCGTTTCTTACGAGGAGATAAAATTTTCGGACAACGATTATTTGTCGTCGCTTGTTTTGAACTTAGTATGCGCAGACCTGTTTATAGTTTTTTCAAACGTTAATGGGGTTTTCGATAAAAATCCGGCCGTATATCCGGACGCAAAGCCGGTTAAAGTTATAAGCGATATAGAAAATTATATTAAAAATTTTAAAGACGGGTCTAAAAGCGCGCACGGAACCGGGGGTATGAAGTCTAAGCTTTATGCATCTTTTATCGCCGCGAGCGCTGGCATAGATACCGTTATAGCTTCCGGCAAAGATAAAAAAAGTTTGGATTCTTTAGCAAAAGGCAGATTGTGCGGGACGCTTGTAGTTTCTTCGCTGGGCAATAAAATCAGCAAAAAAAAGCACTGGCTTTTATTCGGTATGGAAAAGGCGGGAGAGATAATCGTAGATAAAGGAGCCGTAGAAGCAATTACTCATCAAAATAAAAGTCTTCTTGCCGGCGGAATAATTAAAATAAAAGGCGATTTCAAAAAAGGCGACGGAGTTTACGTATTGGACGAAAAAGGAACGGTTTTATCCAAAGGCATTGCCAATTTAGATTCGGACGATATAAAAAAAATAAAGGGTTTAAGCTCGGAAGAGATAGAAGATAAATTCGGAAAAAATAATATTTCTTCGCTTGTCGTGCATAAGGACAAGATGGTCGTAAATATATGAAAGGAGCAAATATGGTCGTTAATGATAAAGATAAAACCGTTTCTATCGAAGAAATCGCAAAAAAAGCGTGCGATGCCGCCGGCAAAATAGCGGAAGCCGGTTCCGCCGTGAAACTTAACGTTTTATCGACTCTTAAAGAACTTTTGATAAAAGACAGGAAAAAAATAGAAGCAGAAAACGCTAAGGATATTGAAAACGCAAAAGCTGCAGGCTTAAGCAAGCCGATGATAGACAGACTTTTTATAAGCGATAAAGTATTTTCTTCAATGCTTAATTCTATCGACGACGTAATGAAGATTAAAGACCCGGTAGGTGAAATAGAAAATATGACGGTAAGACCTAACGGACTTATGGTCGGCAGGATGAGAATACCTCTCGGCGTAATAGGAATAATTTACGAATCCAGACCTAACGTTACAATAGATGCATCGATATTGTGTCTATTATCCGGCAACGCGGTAATATTAAGAGGAGGTTCAGAGGCTATTAACTCAAATAAAATGCTTGCTTCTATTGTTTCGGAAAGTCTGCGCGTTAACGGTCTTCCTTCCGAAACAGTTTCTATAATACCTTACACGGACAGGTCTGCCATAAAGGAAATGATATCCCTTAAAAAATATATAGATTTAATAATACCGAGAGGCGGCGAAGGACTAATTTCTTTCGTAACCGAAAATTCTAAAATTCCGGTTATAAAACACGACAAGGGAGTATGCCATATATACGTCGACAAATATGCCGACATAAAAAAATCTATAGACGTTATAATTAACGCTAAAGTCCAGAGACCTTCGGTATGCAACGCTTTAGAAACGCTTTTAGTCCATTCCGATATAGCTAACGATTTTATGCCCGCAATGCTTGAAGAACTTAAAAAGAACAGGGTCGAAACAAGGGTTGACGGCGAGATAATGAATATTTTTAAAAGCAGATTTAATTTTATAACTCCGGCTGCCGTTGCCGACTGGGACGCCGAATATCTCAACCTTACGCTGTCCGTCAAAACGGTAAAAAACATGGGCGAAGCCATAGAACACATAAGACTTCACGGTTCAAACCATACCGAATCTATACTGACGGAAAACTATACGCGCGCCCTTGAGTTCATAAAAAAAGTGAATTCATCCTGCGTACTCGTAAACGCTTCCACCAGGTTTAACGACGGTTTCGAACTTGGGCTGGGTGCTGAAATAGGTATATCCACTTCAAAGATTCACGCATACGGACCTATGGGGGCAAAAGAGCTTACGACTACCAAATTCGTAGTATTCGGAAATTATCAGAAAAGAACATAGTTAAAATATTTATATATTTCTTTGATAGGTTAAACAAAAGAATATGGAAACAGAAGGTAACCTGATACCTTTTCCCAAATAAAGGATTAAATAAGAAATTAAATTATGAAAATAGGAATTTTCGGAGGTACTTTTAATCCGATCCATTACGGCCACTTGAGGGCGGCCGAAGAAATAGCAGAAAAATTTTTAGACGAGGTTATATTCGTTCCTACCAATATAACTTCCAACAAAAGTATAGACGCCGAAGCCGAAGCGCATCCGCAAAAAAGGCTCGAAATGATAAGAATTGCTATAAAAGACGAGCAAAAATTTAAAACATCCGATATAGAGATTAAAAGAGGCGGATTTTCATATTCTTACGATACGATAGTCGAGTTTAAAAAAAAATACAAAAACGACGATTTATATTTCATAGTCGGAGCCGATGCTTTTGCCGGTTTAAAAAACTGGAAAAATGCCGAAACGATATTGAAGACGATAGATTTTATAGTAGCAGGCAGACCAAAATACGGTTTTAAAAATTTAGTAAAGCTAATCGATTTTTTACCCGATAATTTAAAAAAGAATGCTGAAGCCGATTTAAAAGAAGGAAAAATCGTTATAGACGGAAAAAGAGCAGTTTATTTTTTTAATACTACTAAGCTTGATATTTCTTCTACCGTTATAAGAAATAATTTTAAAAATAATATTTCAAATCTCTTTTTGTTGCCAAACGGCATTATTAATTATATAATAAATAATAAATTATATGAATAAAATTAGAAAGCCTTTAAAAAGGACAAATAAAGATATAAGATTTATAATAAATTTGCTTTTGGAAAAAAAAGCCCGCGATATAATCGTTTTAGACGTCAGAAAAATTTCAAGCATTACCGATTTTATATTCGTGGCAAGCGGTTCTTCGGACAGACATCTTAACACGATAGCCGATAATCTGCTGTCTTCTTTCAAACAAAAACCTCTCGGACAGGAAGGAATTTCTACGCCGGGTGCAAGATGGATTGTTATCGATTACGGCGGCATTATGGTGCATTTAATCAGCGACGATCTCAGGCATTACTACAATATAGAAGGACTTTGGCCGGAAGCTAAAGAATTAGTTGTGGAATCTTCGTTTGACGAAGCCTCCAACGTTAATTAAAAATATTAAAACTATTAAAGCCAAGAGAGTATATATATGCGGAAAATAAATAAAAATAAAATAATATATATAAATATATAAAATAAAAATCAGACGTCAAATATGTATATAATAACCGTCATAGTCGCGATACTTATTTTAGTAGCATTTTTTGAATATCTTTATGCCCTTAATCCACAGAGGATTCCTCTGCATTATGCCCCCGGAAAACTTTACGTTATCCATAATTATCTTATAATTTATATATTCGCCGCATTCCTTATAGGTATAGCGATTATTTTAATTATAAACGTTCTAAAAGATTCTATAGTTCAGATTAAAAATATATTTTACAAAAGAAAGCAGTATATAAAAACCGAACTCGACAATTCGGTAAATAAGGCGTTTGAAGCTTATATTAAAGGGCAGTACGATAAGGGAATAGATTTAATAAAAAAGTATTTAATTAATTATCCGAATAATATAGGGGCATACCTTCTGCTTGTAAAAATATACAAACATAAAGGAAAAATGAAAGAAGCGGAAAATGCTTTAAATAAAGCTTTAGAAATAGAAAAAGAAAACATCACCGCGCTAAACGAAGCCGGTAATCTTTATAGGCTCAATAAAGATTACGATAAAGCCGTTTTTTATTTCAATAAAGCACTTGAATATTCGTCCGACGACCTTTACGCAATATCCCAGTTAAAAGATATTTTTATAAAAAAAGAGGAATGGAAAAACGCATACAGAATGTCCAAACTTTTTCTTTCACAGTCTAAAGATAAAGATATAAACAAAAAAGAAGAACAGGTTATGCTGGGGTTAAAATATGAATTCGGCAAATATCTTCTTGAATCCGAAAACGATACGGTAAGATCGATGAAACGTTTCAATCAGGTGCTTAGCCAGGACAAAAGTTTCGTTCCGGCTTATTTGTCTTTAGGCGATGCGTTAATAAAAAAAGGAAAAATAAACGAAGCTTTCGAATTGTGGGAGAAAGCTTTTCTTAAAACGTCTAATTTAGCTCTTGCTATAAAAATAGAGGATATTTCGATAAAAACCAATCACCCCGAAAATATAATAAGATTTTATCAGGAGCTTATTTACGACAATCCGGAAAGATGGGAATACAGACTTTTTCTGGGAAAATTGTATATAAGGTTGGAGATGATAGACGACGCTATAGAAACTTTATCTTTGATTCCGGCTAATATTTTTAAGGATAACGCCTTAAATTTACTGCTTGCGGAATGTTATTTTAAAAGAGGAAAATATAACGATGCCTCGGTAAACTTTAGAAAAGCCCTTAAAAGCAACTATCCGGTTAAACTGCCTTTTGTATGTTCCAACTGCGGCTATACCTCTTATAATTACTCGTCTATATGCCCTTCCTGCAATAAATGGAACACTTATAATATTAAAACCGCCGGCACGTTATATGAAGTAGCCGCTAAAGACGATGAAAAAAATATTTCTTCTTTGCTGAGATAAATCTTAAATTAAATTTTCCGGCAATGCATCAATATATAAAATAAAATATAAAAACTATGCAAACATTAAAAAAAGCCGTTTTGATAATAATGGACGGTTTCGGCATATCAGAAAAGATTAAAGGAAATGCGATAATAAACGCTAAGCCTCAATTTATCGAAAAACTTTTCAAAGACTATCCTTACACTACTCTAAAGGCGCACGGACTCGATGTCGGATTGCCCGAAAATACTATGGGGAATTCGGAAGTCGGACATTCCAATATAGGCGCAGGCCGTATAATCATGCAGGATTTAACGAAAATAGATCTGCTGATAAAAGAGGATAAACTAAAAGCCAACGCTGTGTTATCGGAATTTATCGGAAAAATAAAATCTGGGAATTCCGTTGTTCATCTAATGGGACTTCTTTCCGAAAGCGGAGTGCATTCGGAATTAAATCATTTGTTATATCTTATAGATGTTTTTTATAAAAACGGAATAAAAAAAATTTATATTCATCTTTTTTTGGACGGGAGAGATTCTCCGCCTCAAAGTTCGCCGGTTTTTATTGACAAATTAACGGAACATATAAAGCCTTATACAGGTAAAGTATTTATTTCGACGCTTTGCGGAAGGTTTTACGCTATGGACAGGGATACGCGCTGGGACAGGGTTGAAGTTGCATTTAATTTGCTGACTCAGGCAAAAGGAGAAAAATTTGGCAATCCTTTAGATGCCGTTAATAAATTTTACGCCGAAGGTATTACCGATGAATTTATGCCGGCGATAGTAATCGATAACGGAGAACGAAACGACGGCATAATAAAAGAAGATGACGGAGTTATTTTTTATAATTTCAGGGCGGATAGGGCAAAAGAGATTACTATGTCGCTAACCTTCCCTGATTTTAAATATTTTTCAAGAGGGGAGTTTAAGCCGGTAAAAAATTTCGTTTCTATGACTAATTACGACGATTCTTTTAAAAATAAATATATAATAGAACCTCAAAATTATTTAAATATTTTGGGAGAAGTTATATCAAATCTCGGTTTTAACCAGTTCAGGATAGCGGAAACAGAAAAATATGCGCATGTAACCTATTTTTTCAACTGCGGAAGGGAAGAACCTTTTAAAAATGAGGAAAGACTTCTTATACCTTCCCCAAGAGAGTTTAGAACATATGATTTGATACCCGAAATGAGCGCTTTTAAAATTAAAGACGCTCTTATAGAAAAAATTAAATCCGGCAAATATGAATTAATAGTATGCAATTTTGCAAATTGTGATATGGTGGGACATACAGGCAATTACGAAGCGGCCGTAAAAGCCGTGGAGACCGTAAACTCGGTAATTAGCGATATAATACCTGTAATTTTAAGCTTCGGCAGCTGCGTATGCGCTATAACTGCGGATCACGGCAATGCGGAAACTATGATAGACGATAACGGCAAACCTATGACCAACCACACCCTTAACCCTGTACCGTTCGTTATAGTTTCTAACGATTACAAGGAAATTCCGCCTTTAAAACCCGGAAGGCTTGCGGATATCGCACCGACCCTTTTGAAACTTATGGGATTAGAAGTGCCGGCAGAAATGACCGGACGCGTTTTATGGGAATAGTTTCGTTTATTTATCATGGTCAAGCAGTAAGATTGGATGTTTTTTTATCCGCAAAATTTTCCGATAAAACAAGGTCTTTCATTAAAAAACAGATTTTAAACGGTGCCGTAGAAGTTAACGGTGAGGCGGTCAAAAAGCCTGCATATTTATTAAAAGACGGCAGTTCCGTGCTTTTTAACGAACCGGAACCGGTTAAGCCGGGCATAAAAATATTCGAAAGAGATATCGAGATAATTTATGAAGACGAATATATTGCGGCGGTAAATAAACCTGCCGGTATTTCGTCCCACCCCGGGAAAGGTAATTACGATAATACTCTCGTTAATATTTTAATGGGCAAGATTTCGGATCTGTCGGGTATCGGCGGAGTAGAAAGGCCGGGGATAGTCCACCGGTTAGACAAAGATACTTCCGGCATTATGCTTATAGCCAAAAACGATTTTGCGCATAACGCGCTTTCGGAAAGTTTTAAAAACAGGGAAATTAAAAAAACTTATTTTGCGGCGGTTTACGGTATTATAGCTCAACAAAGCGGATGCATAGAAGGATTTATAAAAAGGGACGCCAAAAGCAGGGTTAAGATGGCAATGGATAAAATGGAAACCGGTAAATACTGCCTTACCCGTTTTGAAAACATAAAACAAATAAGGGGTGCGGCAACCCTCCTTAAGGTTTTGCCTGAAACGGGAAGAACCCATCAGATAAGAGTTTCCCTTTTTGAGACGGGCTATCCGATTGTGGGAGATAAGCTGTATAAAAGAAAAGATATAGAAAGCAGATACAAAAGTTTAAATTTCGTTAAAAGACAGATGCTTCATGCGTATATGCTGGAATTTCCACATCCTGCCAATAAAGAAAGAACTGTATTGAAAGCGGAATTTCCCGACGATATGCTATGGCTTTTAGATGATTGCGACGATAAAGATGCGCTATTATCCCAAAATTGCCGATAGAAACTTTAAGTTCGATAAAATATATTAATAATAAAGGAAAATTCGGAAGGAAAAGGTGTCAGATCTTATTTTTGCATTAACTAAAAAAGTCAATTAATACATAAAGTTCCTGCAAAAAATTAACCTGACACCTTTTCCTATCGACAATTTTGGGATTATGATTTATAAGTTAGATAAAAACGAGTTAAATCTTGACGAGTTCGGTATAAAATACGGTTTTATGGACGGTTCTATTGATTTCAATCCGGCGGGCCATGCATACGAATCGGCAAGAAAAGAATTTTTAAACATCGTTGACGAAGATTTTTCGTATGAAGTAAAACAGAACCACGGTATAAATATTAACATTTTGGACGAAAAATTTAAAGAAAACGCAAAAAATAGGCGTAATTTTTTTGATAATGCCGATGCAGACGGAGTTTTTACCGATCAGAAAGGCGTTGCTTTGTGCATAAGAACGGCAGACTGCGTTCCTGTTCTTTTCGCCGGTTTTAAAGGCAAAACCGTTGCTGCCGCAGGCGCAGTGCATTGCGGCTGGAAAGGGGCATACGGAGGAATAATAAAAAATGCCGTATCTATAATGGTAAACAGGTTCGATATAGACGCCGATGCTATTTTGGCGCTTATAGGTCCTTCTATATGCAAAAAATGTTACGAAGTCAAAGAAGATTTTTTAAATTTGTTTTTAAATCAAAATAATTTAAATATAAATTTTTTTCAACAAAAAATAGAAGCCGGAAAGAACAAAATCTTTTTCGATTTAAAATCATTTATCAAAAACGAATTGGTTTTAAACGGATTAAACGGCAGAAACGTTTTCGATATAAATAAGTGTACTATGGAGAATGAAGATTTTTTTAGTTACAGGCGCAATAAGACCGACAATAGGCAGGTTTCTTTTATCTCTGTGTCCAAAAAAAATTTATGTTGCAGTATTAATGAATCATACCGGGGTTTTATAAATCAATGATTAAAATAGGACTGACAGGCTCTATAGGTTCAGGCAAGACAACCGTGCTTAATTTATTTAGAAATTTGGGTTTTTTAACGGTTAACCTCGACGAAGAGGCAAAAAAAATTTATAAAAAAAACAGTTTGGAATATAAAAAAATTGTTGATTTTTTTGGAAATAAAATCTTAAATAAAGATTATGATATAGACCGCATGATTCTTGCCGGTATAATTTTTTCGGATATTTCAAAGAAAAAAGTTTTAGAAGATATAGTTTATCCTGCTTTGCGGCAAAAGATAGATGTATTTCTCGCCGAAAGCAGTGAGAGCGCCGCCATCATAGAAGGTGCGGTTATTATAGAATCGGGATATTATCTGAATTTAGATAAAACCGCCTTGGTAACCTGCGATTTTTCAAGAAGGATTATCCGGTCATATAAAAGATTCGATATAGAAGACTTTGTTAAAAGAGATAAAAATCAATTGAGCCAGAAAGAAAAAATTAAAAAATCGGATTTTATAATAAACAATAATTTCGGTTTTAAATTTTTAATTCCGCAAATTGAATCTTTTGTACAATTTTTAAAAGCTGTATACGGAGAAAAACTGAAATCTATTCCGATAAATATGCCTGTTTCGCAATAAGCGATAATATTTAAATAATAAAGAATAATCCGGCATATTCTGTTTTGAATATAATTAAAGGAGAAAAAGGAGGCATTATTGTATGGAAGAGAATAAAAATTGCGAAGATATAGGATATAAGTTAATAGAAGAACTTATAGAGTTTGCTTCGCAAAAGAAAACGAAAGAGGAGATTATGCATTTTGTAAATATCTCATTCGAATATTCTTTCGGAGCAACCGCCATTATGTTTTTGCATAAACAATACGATTTGGGCGAAAGCGTTAAAATATCCAGAGGCTATTCCAATTTTTTTATTAAAAAAATAAACGAGAATCCCCCTTTTAAAATTATCGAAACATTAAGCCGTTTGAAAGACGGATTGTTTATAGATTTCAAAAAAGAAAAAGAAAAATACGATGAATACAGCAGTTTATTCGAACACGAAAACGTTTCCGAACTTTACGCTTATGAACTTAAAACTCCTTATTCGGACTCGTATTTTGTAATAACATATTCCGTTAAAGGTTTTAAAAATTGCTGCTTTCAAAAGGCTAAGGTTTTTGATACTTTTTTTTCTATATTGGCTTATATTTTAAATTCAGAGAGGTCTATTCAGGTAATGAGGGACTGCTCTCAGGTAGATTACGTGTCAGGACTTAATAATTTTAAATATTTTCATGAAAAACTTTTTCAGGAAATGCAGAAAGCGGCAAAAGACGGCAGCAAACTGTCGGTCGGATTAATTTCTATAAACCAGTTAAATAAGTTAAATTCAGTCAGCGGACACACTGCCGGAGATAAAAATATTTCAATAATAGCAAATATAATTAAAAAAAATATAAGAGCTTTTGATACTGCATCAAGGTATGGCAATAAGTTCATAATATTATTTCCCAATATAGGAAAAGAAGAGTCCGGAACGGTAATTAAAAAAATATTTGACGAAACGGAAGATTCTTTTAAAAAGGACGGGCAGGATATATTATCGTTAAACGCCGGAGTTTCTGAATTTCCGGGCGACGGCAGCAACGAAAGAACTATTCTGGACATTGCTGAAGGCCGCAGAATAGATGCAAAAAGAGAAAAAAGGTGGGCTGTAATATAAAAATAATTTTTAAAGGAGTTCTTTTATGAACATTAAGGAGTTATCGGCAAAAAAAATTAACGAGCTGCTGCTAATAGCGAAGGATTACAATATAGAAGGCGCATCCGGAATGCGCAAGCAGGATCTTATATATGCCCTGCTTCAAGCGGAAACGGAAAAAAACCAGCAGACCGAAAAAAACGGATTGATTTCTGGAGAAGGAGTTTTAGAAATTCTGCCGGATCAATACGGATTTTTAAGATCGCTTGAGGCAAATTATCTTCATGGACCGGATGATATCTATGTGTCTCCGTCGCAGATAAGAAAATTCGGTTTAAGAACCGGAGATACTATACGCGGAATTATCAGGCCGCCCAAAGACAGCGAGAGATTTTATGCGCTTTTAAAAGTAGAAAGCATAAACTTCGAGGATCCGGAAATTGCAAAAGAAAAAATATTATTTGATAATTTGACGCCTTTATATCCGGAAGAAAAAATAAATCTTGAATTCGACCCGAAGAATATGTCAACAAGACTTATGGATTTATTAATTCCTATAGGAAAAGGACAGAGAGGACTTATAGTCGCTCCTCCTAGAACCGGTAAGACTATGCTGCTTAAGGATATTGCGCATGCTATAAATACGAACCACAAAGAAATTTTCCTTATGGTGCTTTTAATAGACGAAAGGCCGGAAGAGGTTACCGATATGCAGAGATCCGTCAATGGAGAAGTTATCAGCTCTACTTTCGACGAACCGCCGCAGAGACATATTCAGATTGCAGAAATAGTAATAGAAAAAGCGAAAAGATTGGTAGAAACCGGAAAAGACGTAGTTATTCTGCTTGATTCTATTACAAGACTTGCAAGGGCATATAACGTCACTATACCTTCTTCGGGGAAAGTCTTATCGGGAGGCGTAGATTCAAACGCGCTGCATAAACCCAAAAGATTTTTCGGAGCGGCAAGAAATATTGAAGAAGGAGGCAGTTTGACCATTATTGCTACGGCTTTAATAGATACCGGTTCCCGAATGGACGAAGTAATTTTCGAAGAATTCAAAGGAACCGGCAATCTTGAAGTTAATTTGGACAGAAAGCTGTCGGAAAAAAGGATTTTCCCTGCAATAGATATAAATAAATCAGGTACTAGGAAAGAAGAGCTCCTTGTCGATAAGGACCGTTTAAAAAAGATATGGATACTAAGAAAACTCTTGTCCACTATGGATACTCCCGAAGCGATGGAGTTTTTGCTCGACAAAATAAAAAATACGAAATCTAACGCCGACTTTTTAAACTTGATGAATCAGTGATTAGGGCAAACCGCCCCGTCGGCTTGCGGCCTCCTTCCCATATTTTTCTCCAGAAAAAGGCATGCTTTTTCAAGACGCGCAGAAAAATATATTTAAAAAGGAGGGAAGTTATGTTTAAAGGTGAATGTATGGTATATTATAAATATGCATAATAATTATAGCGATATGCCGATAAATGCCGTCGATATTTTAGATAATATAAGCGACGGCGTTATAGTTATTGACGAAAATTATAAAATAGTTTATGCAAATAAGCGCTTCATAAACGATTCGGGCATGCAGGCTTCAGAAATAATAGGCGGATACTGTTATAAAGTCAGCCATTTTAGGGACGAGCCTTGTGATCCTCTGCTTGAATCATGTTCCATCGAAGAAGTTATTAAAAAAGGTAAGACCGTAAAAGTTATACACGGGCATTACGGAAAACACAGCAATGAAATTGCCGTAGAGATAAATTCAGCGCCTTATACCGATGAAAAAACCGGAAAAAGATATGCCGTAGAGGTTTTGAGATGCCTCGGAAACGGTTCCAATGCCCACTTAAAATTCAATCTATCCCAGCGTTTGTCCGAAGTCGGACTTCTTGCGGAAGGCGTCGCCCACGAAATAAACAATCCGCTCAACAATATCCTTGCATCTATAGATATGATAAAAATATGCGCCGGCAATTCCGAACTTATTCAAAATAAAGATATAGCAAATATAATAAAAGAAGGCGGATGCGATATTAAGAAATATTTTGAATTAATGAAGGATGAAATTGAAAGGTGTAAAGATATCACAAAAAAACTCCTAACTTTATCGCGTCCGGTTTCCAATTTCACAGATATAGTTAACGTAAACAATTCGATAGAAGAAACGCTTGCGCTTATTTCTTTCACCGCTGTAAAAAAAAATATTATGATAAAAAAGAACCTTACATGTAATATTCCGCTTATAAGTTTTTCCGAAGCAGGGCTAAGACAGGTTTTATTAAATATCGGTTTAAACGCAGTTCAGGCGGTCCGCGAGGAAACCGGAATAGTCTATTTTATAACAAAAAAAATAAAAGATTATATCTATATAATAATAGTCGATAACGGATGCGGTATAGCGCAGGAAGATATTAAAAAAATTTTCAACCCGTTTTTTTCTAAAAGAAAGAACTCCGTAAGTACAGGGCTAGGATTGTCTATATCTATGAGTATTATTAAATCTCTCGGCGGATCTATCGAGGTCAGATCAAAAATTGATTATGGAACAAAATTTACTATAAAAGTTCCGATAAAGAAAAATTTTTCGGAAGATAAAGAAATTTAATATTAATTTTTGATGGGGACAGAATTAAATTCTATTCCCATATCTAAATATATTTGTAATTTAAATCATTTAAAGATGGACAACCACTCAGTTTCTATACTTATAGTCGATGACGATATAAATTACAGGAAAATTCTCTCCGATTTTTTAAAAAACGAAGGTTACGATGTAGAATCGGCAAATTCTGCCGAAGAAGCTATAGGCAGATTAGAAAAAGATTTTTTTAATATTATAATATCCGATTTAAAACTTCCGGGAAAAACCGGCATAGAACTGTTAAAAATCGTAAAGTCTAAATCGGAAGATATAGAGATGATAATTCTTACCGCATTCGGCAGCGTCGATTCGGCGGTATCGGCTTTAAAGATAGGAGCATGCGACTATTTAGTGAAACCTTTAAGCTTGGAAGAGCTTAGTATAACATTGAAAAAACTGGTAGAAAAATTACAGCTTAAAAATTATGCCTCTTATTTTAAGAGAGAAATATTTAAAAAATTTTTTATAGGAAAATCTAAAGCCGCTGCTAAGGTTATCGAAGATATTACCGTAGCGGCAAAATCTAATTTAAACGTATTGATATTCGGAGAATCCGGAACAGGTAAGGAACTGAGTGCAAACTTGCTCCATAGACTTTCTCCAAGAAGAGATAATCCTTTTATCATTGTCGACTCCTGCAATTTATCCGAGAATCTTTTCGAATCCGAACTATTCGGACATGAAAGAGGTTCGTTTACCGGAGCGGATGCCCTTAAAAAAGGACTCCTCGAATATGCCGATAAAGGAACTCTTTTTATCGACGAGATAGGCGAAGTAAGCAGTATAATACAGGCAAAACTCTTAAGGATAATCGACACCAAAAGTTTTAGAAGGGTAGGTTCGTCTAAAAATATTTCTATAGATACCAGGATTATTACGGCAACTAATAAAAATTTAAAAAAGATGGTAGAAGACGGTAAATTCAGGGGAGATCTGTTTTACAGGATAAGCGGTTTTATTGTAGAAATTCCGCCCTTAAGGGAACGAAAAGAAGATATTCCTTATTTGGCGCATTATTTTATAACTAAAGAAAATAAAGTTCAGTATTCTAAGCCTATTTCTCAATCGGCATTAAATAAGTTAATGGATTACGCTTGGCCCGGAAACGTCAGGGAGCTGAAAAACGTAATAGAAAGATCTATAGTTTTATGCGAAGATAAAGAAAAAATTACGGACGATGCTATTCAGCTTGAGATTGCCGGCGGCAAAAATTTGAACTGCGGAGACGAGTTTGGAATGTTCGAAAAAAAAATACCTATTAAAGAAATAGAAGAGAAATACATAAGCTATCTCCTTTCCAAAGGGCATACGAGAGCCGAAATAGCAGATATTATAGGCGAAAGCGAAAGGTCGGTTTACAGAAAGCTTGCAGGTATAAAAATTTAACTAATTAAGTTTATTTATTGTTTTAAAAAATAATTGTAACATATTTTTTTTTATTGGATTAAAATAATAAAATATCGGTTTTATTGAAAATAATTTGTTATATCCTAAGGGAGGGAGCGTGTCTGTATGAATTTATCTATAATTAAAAAGACTTCTATTAAAACCAAACTTATTTCAATGATTATAATTGCTGCAATAGTGGTGCTTTTCGCGCTTACTTATTATGCATTATATTTTCAAAATAAGATGTCTGTAAAAACAACTTCTTTTGATGCCGTGGTTACCGCAAAAACAATGCTTTCTAGTTTAAATGCTATGATGCTTGACGGCACAATTACCAATAAAGCCGATAGGCGCCAGTTATTCGGCATATACAGAAAAATCAAGGGGATTAAGTCTTTTAAGTTGGTGAGGGGCAACTCCGTAAACAAAGAATTCGGACAAGGTTTAAAGCAGGAGGCGGCCGTTACTAATTTCGATAAAGAAATACTTTCGTCAAAGAAAGAGATAATAAGCGTTTATGAAAAAAACGGACAGAAATATTTGAAAGTGGGTGTTCCATTTATTGCAAAAAAAATGTCAAGAGGCATAGACTGCCTTGAATGTCATAACGTAAAGCCAGGCACGGTTCTCGGCGGAGTTGAACTTGTATATTCTCTTAAAAATACGGTCAAAGCTTCAAATATTTTTATGCGGAACGTCGTTATATTCTCTATTATATTAATACTTATAGCAATATTACTAATGTATTTAATGCTTAATCAAACCTTTATAAAGCCTATTACTAATTTTTATAACAGGGTTAGAGATATATCTAAAGGAGAAGGCGATTTAAGCAAATTGATTCCGATGGATTGTTTCGATAAACCGAAAATTATATCAAATCGTCACAGGCAGTGCATGTTGGACGAATCGGAACTTGAGCCGAGATGCTGGGATAAACAGATAGAAAAATTCGGCGAAAAAGGAGAGCATATTTGTAAACATTGTAAAGTCTATAAAAATTCGGTTTATGACGAAATTACTGCCGTTGTTAACGAATTTAATAAATTTATTATAGATATTAGAGAGATAGTAAAGTCTATTACCGAAGAAGCAATGACTATAGTCGACGTAAGCACTACTATAGAAGGGCACGTCGATGAAATAAGCGGTAAAGCGCAGGAGCAGGCGGAACTTGCGACGCATGTAGCCGCCGCTTCGGAAGAGATGTCTCAGACCATTAAAGAAATTGCTAAAAATACGCAGAACGTAAGTTCTATTGCCAAAGAAGCATCCGACAGCGCAAAAAGCGGATTCGATATAGTAGAAAAATCAATATCCGGTATCAAAAACGTAGCCGTGCTTACCCAGCAGCTGGGAGGATTAATAAACGGATTAGAGCAAAGTTCGTTTGAAATAGGGGAAATAATATCCGTTATTAACGATATAGCCGATCAGACTAACCTGCTTGCTCTTAATGCCGCTATAGAAGCTGCCCGCGCCGGAGAATCGGGAAGAGGATTTGCCGTCGTCGCCGACGAAGTAAGAAAACTAGCAGAAAGAACCGTAAAAGCTACAAAAGAAATAGTGGCTAAAGTTCAGACTATGCAGCAAAGCACCCAAAATACCAAAACTTCTATGGATAAGACATTAACCGAAGTAAATTTATCCGTTGATTATGCTTCGCAAGCAGGAGAATCACTTGATAGCATAGAAAAGAATATAGTTGTTTTAACCGATCAGATAAGTTCTATAGCTGCAGCTTCCGAAGAGCAGACCGCCGCTACAAATGAAATTTCTCAAAATATCGAAACTGTATCTAATCTGTCGGTGTCTAATTCTGAAAAATCTGCCAATACGGCAAAAGAGGCTGCATCTATTTACGGAGAGCTTGAAAAATTAATCAGTATATTGAAGAAATTTAAATATTAATAATTTAATAAAAATAAATTTACTTTATGTTTATGGAGGATTTACTTTATGAGCACTTTTGACAGTCTGTTTCAGGAGAAGGATATTTTTCTTCCGTCTAAAGAAATTTTGAAAAATAGCTATGTCGAGGATTACGATAAATTACACGAATATTCCATAAAAGAAAACGAAAAATTTTGGGACGAAACGGCAAAACAACTGTCATGGTTCAAGCACTGGGATAAAGTATTGGACCAATCAAATCCTCCGTTTTATAAATGGTTTACTGGAGGCAAGACCAATATAGTCCATAATGCATTAGACAGACATATAAATACTTTTAGAAAAAATAAGCTCGCGATAATATGGGAAGGCGAAGACGGCACGGAAAGGGTTTATACTTATTTCTCTTTATATAAAGAGGTAAATAAGTTTGCAAACGTCTTAAAAAGTTTTGGAATAAAAAAAGGCGATACGGTTACTATTTATCTTCCAAACATACCGGAAATAGCTATCAGCATGCTGGCATGCGCTAAAATAGGAGCAATCCATAGCGTAGTTTACGCAGGTTTTTCTGCTTTGGCACTTAAGGACAGAATAATAGACGCACAAAGCAAACTGCTTATTACTGCCGATGGAGCATACAGGGGCGGTAAAATTGTAGAGCTTAAAAAAATAGCAGACGAAGCGGTAACCAAAGCTCCGGTCGTTCAAACCGTTATTGTAGTAAAAAGAACGTGTAAAGAAGTTTCTATGGATACTTCGAGGGATTTTTATTACGATGAACTTATGAAACTGCCGATAGCTAACCCTTATCTTAAAACCGAAGAGCTTGATGCCGAAGACCCTCTTTTTATACTTTATACATCGGGAACTACAGGAAAACCTAAAGGCATATTGCATGTTCACGGCGGATATTCCGTAGGAACGTATATAACTTCAAAATACGTTTTCAACATAAACGATACCGATACTTACTGGTGCGCAGCCGATCCGGGCTGGATAACGGGACATTCCTATATAATTTACGGACCTTTGATTAACGGGGCTACGACGCTTATGGTTGAAGGTTCGCCTTATTATCCTTATCCGGACAGATGGTGGAGAATAGTCGAAAAACATGCCGTAAATATATTTTATACTTCCCCTACGGCTGTAAGAGGCGTAATGAGATTCGGTGAAAACTGGCCTAACAGGCATAATCTCAGTTCCATTAAAATTCTCGGAAGCGTCGGCGAACCCATAAATCCTGAAGTCTGGCGCTGGTATTATAAGCATATAGGCAAAGAAAGATGCCCTATTATGGACACGTGGTGGCAGACAGAATCCGGCATGTTTTTGATTACGCCTGTTCCATCTCTTCCTTTAAAACCAGGTTCCTGCGGAAAACCGTTTCTTGGTATTGATGCCGATATTTTCGACGAAAACGGTAAAAGCGTGGAAGAGCCTAACAAAGGCGGTTATCTTGTAATTAAAAAGCCGTGGCCTTCCATGATGAGGACTATTTATAAAGACGAAAACAGATATAAAGAGACATATTTTTCTAAATTTAACGGTGTATATCTTGCCGGAGATACCGCGAAAAGAGATGAAGACGGTTATTTTTACGTTATGGGCAGGATAGACGACGTAATTAAAGTTTCTGGATACAGGCTGGGAACAGCCGAGATAGAAAGTGCTTTAATTACCCACGAAGCGGTTGCCGAGTCTGCGGTAATAGGCAAACCCCACGACGTTAAAGGCAATTCGATAAAAGCTTTCGTAGTGTTAAAGCCCGGCATAGATAAAACCGATGCCCTTATTGACGATATTAAAGCTAATGTGGGAAAAACGCTGGGTCCTATTGCGAAACCTGATGAGATTGAGTTTGTAGATTCCCTTCCTAAAACTAGAAGCGGAAAAATTATGAGAAGAGTATTGAAAGCGAGGGAAATGGGTATAAGCGAAGGAGATTTATCTACTATAGAGGAAGATTAGGCAAAGATGTAAGACGACTAAGATAAGCTATATAATTAAATTCTGTTTTCGTCACAATTTCAATTGCATTTTTTAAAAAAAAATATCAGCAAGTGTTCAACTTGTACTGCGGTTAGAATTAATTTAAGGTAATTAATATCAAATAAAAGGAGGATAAAAAAATTGAAATTTGAATTAATTGATTCTATAGAAAAAAAAATATCTGAAAATAAAGCGAATGAATTTAATCATATTTTTGTTTTTGGGGTTTTTCAAGGAGAAGAAAATAGTTTTTTAAAATCGGGAAATTTTAAGCAATTCGAATTTATTTATAAAAGACTGAAACGTTTGGATTTTAAGGCAAAAAAAGGAAAGAGTACTATTATAGAATCTCCTGTCTGTTCATTAGTTTACGGGTTGGATAAAAAAGATAAGTTTAATTACGATTCTTTAAGAAGTTTTATATCGGCAGCGGCTAAAACTGCCAGAACTAATAAATTTAATGAAGTAACAATAGTTATTCCGGAATTAAGCAGCGAGTATTATATAAAAAAAGGATTGTTTTATTCGGCATCTGCTATATCGGAGGGGGCTCAATTAGGATTATATGAATTCAAAAAATATATGTCGAGCGATTTAGACGACAAAGGAAAGACGAAGAGAGACAACGACAAAAAATATCCGGAAATCATAAATATCTTTTTTTCCGGCTTAAAAGTTTCTAAAGACAATGTAAAAATAGCCGAAGAGGGTTTTGATTTTGGCAATAAAGCTGCTTTTGCAACTAATTTTGCACGTGATATAGTTAATGAACCCGGTAATGTCGTAACTCCTGAATATTTGGCTAAACTGGCAGCCGAAATATCTAAAGAAAGCGGTATAGAATGCGAAATTTTTAACGAAAAAGAGATAATAAAAAAAGGAATGAATGCTTTTTACGGCGTGTCTCAGGGGTCTAAAAATCCACCAAGATTTATTCATTTAACTTACAAACCAAAAAACAAGACGAAGAATACGAATTCTAAAAAGATTGCATTAATAGGCAAAGGTATTACTTTCGACAGCGGCGGACTTTCTTTGAAACCGGCTGATTTTATGACTACCATGAAAAGTGATAAATCCGGTGCATGCACAGTTTTAGGTGTTATGAAATATATTAAAGATTTCGATATAGACTTAGAAGTTCACGGTATTATTGCAGCTTGCGAAAACATGCCTGACGGCGGAGCCCAAAGACCGGACGACATAGTTAAAGCCTTAAACGGCAAGACTATAGAGATAGAAAATACCGATGCGGAGGGCAGGCTGACTTTGGCAGATGCTTTAACTTTTGCGTCTAATTTAGGAGTCGACGAAATTATAGATCTTGCTACGTTAACAGGGGCATGCGTAATTGCTCTCGGTGAATATACTTCAGGAGTTATGGGAAACAATAAAGACCTTATATCTAATATATTATCGGTAAGTCAAATTACGGGAGAGAGAATGTGGGAACTTCCTTTTGACGATAATATGAAGGAAAAACTTTCAAGCCCGATTGCCGATTTAAAAAACGTAGGCAACAGATACGGCGGAGCGATTACGGCAGGAATGTTTCTGGAAGAATTTGTTCCGGATAAAGCTAAATGGTGCCATATAGATATAGCCGGACCTGCTTTTACCAAAACGGGTTTTAATTATAACCCAAAAGGCGGTACAGGCGTCGGCGTCAGGACTTTACTCTATTATTTAGATCAGCATAAATTATAATTATAAATATAAATATATGCATATGCATATATTTATATTTATTTAAATTTTTTTATAAATTAGAATTTTATAGCTTGATTTTGAGTATATCGTATGATATAATCAAAAAGTTTAGATTAATATCATTAAACTATATGACCTTAACTATTAATTAAATGAATAATAGTATAAACAATAACGGTTTAATTTCTTTTCTGCCCATATTTATAATGCTTGTTATAGCGATTATATTTGCGGTCTTTACCATTTTAATATCTAATTTTATCGGAAAAAAGACATATGAGTCCGGTAAATTAAAAGCATATGAATGCGGCGTCGAGCCTACCGGCGAACCTCACGTTAAATTTGACGTAAAGTTTTATCTAATAGCTATATTTTTTCTTCTTTTCGATATCGAAGCTCTTTTTCTGTTTCCTTGGGCGGTTATATTTTCGCATCTTGGAGTACTCGGATTCGTCGAAATGTTTTTATTTATTGTAATATTAGTAATAGGTCTGCTTTACGTATGGCTAAAGGGAGCACTTAAATGGGAATAGAAGAGCATCTAGGCGATAATATAATTACCGCTTCGTTGGATAAAATTGTTTCGTGGGGCAGAAAGTGGTCTATATGGCCGGCAACTTTCGGTCTAGCATGCTGTGCTATCGAGATGATGACGGTGGCATCTTCAAGATACGACTTCGACAGACTCGGTCTTATATTCAGGTCCAGTCCGCGCCAGTCCGACCTTATAATAGTATCGGGCAGGGTTTCATATAAAATGGCGCCGATGGTTAAAAGAGTTTACGACCAGATGCCTAATCCTAAATGGGTTATCGCTATGGGAGACTGCGCATGCTCCGGGGGGCTTTTTAATGTTTACAGTATTGTGCAGGGGGTCGATACTATTATTCCGGTCGATGTGTATATACCGGGATGCCCTCCGCGACCGGAAGCTCTTATTTACGGCATAGTAAAACTTCAAGAAAAAATAGAAAAAGGCACTTTGAAGCAACAAGAGCCCCCTAAACTTTTCAGATAGCATAAAGTGTAATACTTAAATATAAAGAAAACATATTAATTAACTATGGCGATATGGATATAATGTTTGCATTAACTGTTATTAAAGAGTCTATGCCGCAATCTATTATAGCTTCAGACATAATTAACGGCGACGTTCATATAAGAATTAAAAAAGAAGATTTGCTGAAATTTGCTTTATTTTTAAAAAACGACGCAAGATTAGAGTTCGATATGCTTTCGGATTTATTTGCGGTGGATTATCCAAAAAGAGCCGAAAGAATAGAGGTAATATACAATTTTTATTCTATAAAAAATAATTTCAGAGTTTTTGTAAAAATATGGAGTAAAATAGATGAAACCGAGTATCCGAGTTTGACGTCCGTTTATAATTCCGCAGACTGGTTTGAAAGAGAAGTTTATGATATGTTCGGCTTAAAATTTAAAGATCATCCTGATTTAAAAAGAATTTTAAACCCTGACGACTGGGTAGGTCATCCGCTTCTAAAAGATTATCCTTTAAGGCAGAGACCTGAGCCTCACGAAATTAAAATGGATGCACCAGGTTACGTAGATTTGGACCAAATTAAATAATTACCATAAAAAATTAAACTATGATTGCTCAGAAAGATTATCTTATAGAAAATGATAAGTTCGTATTGAACATAGGACCTTCCCATCCGGCTACACATGGAGTCCTTAGGGTTTTAGTGCAATTAGACGGCGAAACTATAGTTCATGCAGAACCTATAATCGGCTATCTGCATACAAGTATGGAAAAATACGCGGAATACAAAACTTATCATCAGGCTGAAACAATTACCGACAGAATGGATTACGTATCGGGCGCATCAAACAACCTCGGCTATATATTGGCGGTAGAAAAGCTTTGCGGAGTAAAAGCTCCAAAGAGAGCCGAATATGTCCGCGTAATTTTAGCCGAATTCACCAGAATAAGTTCGCATCTCGTCTGGCTTGCTACGCATGCCGTTGATTTAGGCGCATTAACCGAGTTTTTATACTGTTTCCGCGAAAGAGAATTGATATTAGATATAATAGAAACCGTTACGGGTCAAAGGATGACTCCTTCTTTTTTCCGCGTAGGAGGTCTTGCTATGGATATTCATAACGATTTTATCGATAAAACGAGGAGTTTTATAAAGATTTTCCCCGAAAAGATTAATGAATACGAAGCGCTTCTTACAAAAAATAAAATCTGGCTGGAAAGAACAAAAAATTTAGGCATAATTTCAGCCGAAAGCGCTATAAATTTTGCTCTGACCGGACCTTCTTTAAGAGGCAGCGGAGTTAAATACGACGTACGCAAAGTAAACCCTTATTCCTGTTATGAAGATTTCGACTTTGAAGTGCCGATAGGCGACAACGGCGATACGTACGACAGATACGTTATAAGAATAGAAGAGATGCGTCAGAGCTTAAAGATAATATCGCAGGCGATAGAAAATATTCCTGAAGGCGAATATTTAAGCCATGACGAATATCCTGCATACGTTAAGCCGACCAAGAAAAGAGCTTTAACTACTATGGAGGGTATGATTTTTAATTTTAAATTCGGGATGGAAGGAATTAAACCTCCAAAGGGAGAATCGTACGTTTCCATAGAAAACCCTAGAGGAGAATTAGGTTTCTATTTAGTTTCAGACGGTTCTGCTTTTCCTTATAGGATGAGAGTCAGACCGCCGTCGTTTTGCAATATAAGCGCTCTTAACGAAATGACAAAAGGGCATATGATAGCGGATTTAATTGCAATAATGGGAAGTGTCGATATACTGCTCGGCGAAGTAGACAGATAAATAAAATAAATTAATTATGAAAATAATCGATAAAATAAGCGACAGATTAGACCTGAATTTTTTTGAGCGTTCAGGACATAAAAAAATATCGTCGGTATTAAACTGGACCGGTGTTGCCTTATTGGACGAAAACGATAATAAGGTTGACCTGGCAAGATGCTACATGCAGGAACTGCAGAAGATATCCTGCGGAGTGTGCACTCCTTGCACGCATGGAACCGACGTAGCATCGGAAATTTTAGAAAATATTTGCAACGGAAAAGCCATAGCGGAAGATTTAGACAGATTAAGAAATCTGTGCGACTGGATTATGTCTTCGTCTAAGTGTACCGTTGGAACTATAGGTCCTTCTTCGGTAGTAGAACTTATCGATAATTACAGGGAAGATTTTGAAAAAGCAATAAAAAATAAAGAAATAATAAAAAGAGGGGATTACATTGCTCACGTTACTGCGCCATGCATTAACGGATGCCCTTCAAAGTTAGATATACCCAACTGGATAGAAAGAGTCAGAGACGGCAGATACGAAGACGCTTTGCAGTCTGCAAGAAGAAATACCCCGCTTGCCGGAATTCTCGGCAGAACATGTTTTCATCCTTGTCAGGATAACTGCCGCAGAGCAAATATAGATGAATCGATTCAGATATGTCTGCTAAGAAGATTTGCGGCAGACGAAGTATTTTATTCTGCCCATAAGCCTGAATTTAAAATAAAGGATAATAATATAAAAGTTGCTATAGTAGGTTCCGGTCCCGCCGGTTTAAGCTGTGCATATTATTTAAGATTAATGGGCTATAAGCCTATTATATTCGAAGCCCTTCCCGTTTTGGGCGGTATGATGAACGTAGGAATTCCAAAGTTTAGACTGCCCAAGCATTTTTTAGATGCCGAAATCGGCTATATACTTTCTACCGGTATTGAATATAAATTAAACAGCAGGCTCGGGAAAGATTTTACCGTAAAAGATCTTTTCGAGCAGGGATTTAAAGCCGTATTTCTTGGAATAGGAGCTCATTTAGGGCAGAATATTAATTTGCCGGGCGAAAACGATAACTTAAAAGGTTTTTTTGACGGAGTCGAATTTTTAAGAAAAGTAAATCTCGGACAAAAAATCGATATAGGCAAAAAAGTAATTATAGAAGGCGGAGGAAACGTCGCGATAGACTGCTGCAGAACGGCTGTAAGGATAGGATATAATGATGTTACCGTTGTTTACAGGCGAAGCAAAGAAGAGATGCCCGCGGCATACGACGAACTTGAAACAGCAATAGAAGAAGGAGTTAAGTTCGAATTTTTGACGAATCCGGTTGCTATCCTTTATGAAAACGGCAGAGTTACAGGCGTAAGATGCAGAAAAATGAAGCTTGGAGAAAAGGACGCAAGCGGAAGGAGAAGTCCTACAGAAATACCCGGTTCGGATTTCAATATAGAAACAGATGATTTTATTATGGCTATAGGACAGGTACCTGATTTTGAGTGTCTTAAAGACGTACCGGAAATAAAAATCATTAAAGGAAAGACTATATCCGCCGACAAATTTACTTTTATGACGGATATGCCGGGCGTTTTCGCAGGAGGCGATGCTTTAACCGGACCTATTAGTATAGTCGATTCAAACAGGGACGGGAAAAATGCTGCTAGAAGAATAGATCAATATATAAGAACCGGCACTTTTACTCCGACGGACGACTGCATGTTTGAAAATCTGTTTGAAATCATAGGCGTTTACGATAAAGACGAAGTAATTAAAGATACCGATATGCCGCCCGGAAATTTTGCGCCCAAACAGATAATTAAGCCTGTTAAAGAACGCATAAAAAGCTTTGAAGAAGCCGATAAAGGTTTTACTAACGACGACGCGGCTTACGAAGCTACAAGATGTATGAGATGTTACTATCTTATGCTTGTCAAGTTTGAGGATTAGGACATAATTATGGATATAGAAATAACTATAAACGGAAAAAAAATTATAACGCAGTCCGGGTTAACCATATTGGAAGCCGCCTCTCAGGCAGGAATTAAGATACCGGTTTTATGTTATCTAAAAAGAATAAAACCTATAGGTTCCTGCAGAGTGTGTGTCGTAGAGATCAGAAACGTTAATAAAATTGTTGCGTCTTGTGTGGCAAAAATAAAAGAAGGTTATGAAATATATACCGAAACCGAAAAATTATGGGAAATAAGAAAAGAGGTTATTTCGCAGCTTTTATTGGATCATCCGCTTGACTGTCCGGTATGCGACAAATCAGGAGACTGCCTTTTGCAGGATTTAACGTTTGAATTTGGCGTAACTATTCAAAAGGACAAAAAAATTTATCCGGATAAGACTAAAATTTTTAAAAGCGACTTAATAGAATATACTGCTACAAGATGCGTTTTGTGTTCAAGGTGCATAAGGGTTTGCGGTGATATGTACGGAAATCCTTTTCTTCAGATGAAAGATAAAGGCAATAACGGCTATATAGGACTTAAAACCGACACCAAAACTCAGCTTGGCTCTCAGCCTGCCGAAGGATGTTCGTTTCAAGAAATTTCCGTAGAACCGGATCGTTTAGACTGCTATTATTGCGGCAACTGTATTGAAGTATGTCCGGTAGGCGCCTTAGTTTCAAAACCTTCAAAATTTAAAGAGAGATACTGGCAGGAAACGCCGTTTTCGTCAATTTGCGATAAATGTTCCGCCGCCTGCAGAATAGAATATTACAGATACGGACACGATGAATCTTTGGTTAGGACTGCCGCTCCTTTCGGAGGATATCTCTGCAAGTCGGGTTTTTTCTATCCCGCAATTAACCGCGACTGCGAAAGTTATTATATCGCTAATCCTTATATTAAAAAAAAGTCGGTTGCAGAAGAAGTTACTTTAGAAAAAGCCGTAGAAGAATTTTGTTTAAGAATGAAAGGTATTCAGGAAAATCATGCTGAAGGCAATACGGCGGTTTTAATTTCTCCAGATATTTCAATTAACAGCGGCAAGGCCTCTTTAGAATTTGTTAAGAATACTTTGAAACTCACACATTTTGATATTGCCGTTTCAGAACTTTACAGGAAAAATTTATCAAATTTTAAAAAATTATTTCCTTCCGAAGAGTATTTCGATATAAACGATATTAAAAATTCTGAAGTTATGTTGTATCTCGGAAGTATAGAAGACGAGATACCGTTTGCGGCATACGACATTTTAAAAACGCGCAGAGAACACGGAGGAAGGCTTTTTATAGTAAATCCAAAAACGGGAAAAGCGGAGAAGATTAGATCGTTTTCAAGATTTGAAGATATAGCTTGTTCAAAAAAAGATATCGATGCATCATTTTTTAAAACATATTTGAATAAAATGCTGAAAAGTCTGCATAAAGAACAAACCGATTTAGACGATGTATGCAGATCAATTATAGAAGTAATTGCGGATGCAGGTTGCATTTCTTTTATAATAGGCGATTCCGTCATGTCTTCTATAGATATGAACGATGAATTAGCGATATTGCAAGAAGTTATTCAATTTTTGCGTAAGGAGGAAAAGTCGGTGTATCTATTTCCGCTCTTGAAACCGTCGAATTATAGAGGATTGCTGCATGCGGGCGTTTATCCTTCCGGCGATGAATATAGTTTTAAAGAAATAATTACCGGTCTCAATACAGGCAGAATTAAAAATCTTATATATATCGGAGATTTGCAGGACGACGATTACGGAAAAGAAATAATACGCTGCAGTTCCAATTTAGAATTTTTAGCCGTTTATTCTTCTAAAACAAGCCTTTTGTCGGCTATGGCCGATGTGGTTATACCCGTCAAAGACTTTTTGGAGGAAAAAAATACATATTATGAAAATTTCGAAGGTAAAATCATAAACGTAAATAACGAATTTAATTTTGGAATTTACAGATATAATTTAACTGACGTGTTTGCAGAAATTTCGGCTAAAATGAATAATGCTTATAACTTAAACGAAACCGAAGATTTTTTAAATTCCATTAAAAGCGGAAACGCGATATATTACAATAAAATTAAAGGCAGAAGCAAATTTTACTATAACGATAGAACGAAATTATATTATTAAAAGGTATTATAAAAATGCTCTTTTGGCTTATCGCTGAAGTTGTTAAAATATTAATAGTGTTTGTCGGACTGCTGTTATCTGCCGCTTATCTGACTCTATTGGAACGCAAAATCGCAGCCAGAATACAGAACAGGATGGGGCCGATGGAAGCCGGATTTCACGGCTTGCTTCAGCCTATAGCCGACGGCATTAAACTATTTTTTAAAGAAGATATTATACCGAGCGAGGCTAATAAGTTTTTATTTATTTTGGCTCCAATATTAGTAGTTATACCTGCTTTAACTACTTTTGCCGTAATACCGTTCGGCGCGCCGATAGAAATTATGGGGCATATCGTTCCTCTTCAAATAACTGACGTAAATGTCGGGATACTTTTTATTCTTGCGCTGACTTCACTCGGTGTTTACGGTGTCGTTATAGGAGGTTGGGCATCTAACAGCAAATATTCTCTTCTAGGAGGAATAAGGACTGCTGCCCAGATGGTAAGTTACGAAATTGCCCTCGTACTTTCTATAGTAGGCATAATAATGATTGCCGGAGACCTAAGCTTGTCCAAAATAGTTTCCGAACAGTCTCATATCTGGTTTGTCGTTTATCAACCTGTCGGATTTCTGCTTTATTTAATAGCTTCGACGGCGGAAATGAACAGGGTTCCTTTTGATATAGGCGAAGCGGAAGGAGAAATCGTCGCAGGTTTTCATACGGAATACTCCAGCATGGAATTTGCTTTCTACTTTATAGGCGAATATGCTCAGATGGTGGTTAATAGCGCAGTCATTGTAACTTTGTTTCTGGGCGGCTGGCAAGGTCCTTTTTTACCGCCCGTCATATGGTTTTTGATAAAAGTGTTTTTTATAATACTTATTTATTTATGGCTTAGATGGACGTATCCAAGGCTTAGATACGACGAACTTATGGATTTCGGATGGAAGTTTCTGCTTCCGATAGCTCTTGCAAACATAATAGTAACAGGATTCGTAATGGTTTTGCTTAAAGGATAATAAATGAATACCCATAAACAAGAAAAGTCGATTTTGGAGATTTCTAAAAATTTTTTAATAGGTCTTAAAACGACTATTAGAACTTTTTTTCAAAAACCTGTAACTTTTCAGTATCCAAAGGAGCGCCTCAGGATAGCCGAAAGATTCAGAGCTTTTCCTCATCTCAATGTTAACGGAGACGGCTCTTTAAGATGCGTGGCTTGTATTTTATGCGAAACTGTCTGCCCGTCTGAAGCGATAAAAATAAAAACAGGTTACGTGGACTACGGATTAGAACACGAACTTACCGAAAGACAGAAACATAATCAAAGTTTAGATAATTTAAAAAAGGGAATTTATAACGACGGAAGACGTCATCCGTCTTCATTTGAAATAGATTTATTAAGATGTATCTGCTGCGGCTACTGCGAAGAAATATGTCCGGAGGAAGCTATAAGTCTGGGAACGGATTACGAGGTTGCTTTTTATACGAGAGATGAAGGCATTTACGGTATAGATAAACTAATTAAATCTAGATAAAACTTGAGGTATTAATCGTGGAAGCACTTTTCTATATATTTGCGTTTATAGCTATTTTTTCTGCGCTGATGGTTATAACTATGAAAAATCCGCTGACATCGGCGCTTTATTTAGTCCTTTGTTTTTTTGCGCTTGCAGGTTTTTACGTACTTTTAGATATGCAGTTTCTTGCCGTAATGCAGATATTAGTTTATGCAGGAGCGATAATGGTTCTTGTCGTTTTAGTTATAATGTTATTAAATATTTCCAAGTTGAATACGGTAAAAACGGATTTTCATCAGAAAATTATCGGAATAGTAATTGCCGTGGTTTTGTTTGCGGAAATAGTTATATACGTGGTAGGCGGAACGACCAAAAAGCCTACAGGCATATTTACTCATGCGGTCATAAATAAAATCGGCAATACGCAGGTCATAGGGGAATTTTTATTTACTAAATATACTCTGTCTTTTGAAATTGCTTCTATACTTCTTTTTGTAGCAATTATAGGAGCATATTTATTTGCTAAGAAAAAACTTTAAGCAAAGGCTGTAAGTCGGGTGATAAATATATGAATAATTATTTGATAGTGGCTGGAATTATTTTTTGCATAGGCGCTCTGGGTGTTATTATGCGGAAAAATTTAATAATTGTTTTTATGAGTTTAGAGTTGATGTTTAATGCCGCAAATCTCGGTTTCGTGGCGGTATCGAATCGTTTAAATCTTATTTCCGGCGACGTATTCGTAATTTTCGTAATGGTGGTAGCGGCTGCAGAAGCCGCGGTAGCTCTTGGTATTATAGTTGCTTTTTACAGGGAAAAGGGAACCGTGGACATGGATAAAGCAAACGAGTTAAAAAATTAATTTAAAAGGTAGTAAATAAAATGGATTTTAAAACATCTATTACTTGGCTCATTCCGTTATTTCCGCTTGCCGGATGGCTGCTATGGGGTTTATTCGGAAGATATTTTAAAGGGTTATCAGGATATTTGGCTAGCTCCTTCATAGGAATATCCTTTATTCTGTCCGTTATTCTGTTTTTTATAGTCGCATATTCTCACGGCTTTACCGATACTCTCTATCCGTGGGTGCATGCAGGAACTTTAAAAGTAGGAGTTTCTGCCGTTATCGACAGACTTTCAGTAATTATGCTCGTCATGGTAACCGGAGTAAGTACTTTGGTCCACGTTTACTCTATAGGATACATGCAGGATGATAAAGGATTTTCAAGGTATTTTTCTTTTTTAAACCTGTTCGTATTTTCAATGATAATGCTCGTTATGTCTAATAACGTACTTTTGCTATACGTATTTTGGGAAGCTGTCGGATTTTGTTCTTACATACTTATCGGTTTCTGGTATGAAAAAAAATCTGCTTCCGATGCCGGCAAAAAGGCTTTTATAGTAAACAGGGTCGGTGATTTCGGCTTTGCCACCGGAATATTTCTATTATTTATGACGACCAAAACTCTTAATTACGAAAAGATATTTTCTTTGGTTCCGACTATGCCGACATTTACGGTGACCGTTATAGCGCTTCTGTTGTTTGCAGGTGCCGTGGGAAAATCGGCTCAATTTCCTTTGCATGTATGGCTGCCTGATGCAATGGAAGGACCTACACCAGTCAGCGCATTAATACATGCGGCAACTATGGTTACCGCCGGAGTATATATGATAGCAAGATTTCACGTGTTGTTTTCATATTCTCCTGCGGCTTCTGAAGTCGTTCTTATAGTAGGAACGTTCACCGCATTTTTTGCGGCATTTATCGCTCTTACCCAGTACGATATAAAAAGGATAGTTGCATATTCCACGGTTAGCCAGTTGGGCTATATGTTTATGGCGGTAGGTATAGGTTCATATACCGCAGGCATGTTTCACCTTATATCACACGCTATTTTTAAAGGGTTGCTTTTTTTAACGGCAGGCAGCGTGATGCACGGACTTTCCGGAGAATTGGATTTAAGGAAAATGGGCGGATTATATTCAAAAATGAAAACTACGGCAATAACGTTTATTGTGGGCGGTCTTGCATTGTCGGGGATACCGCCGTTTTCAGGTTTTTTCTCAAAGGATGCGATATTAGCGGATACTTACAATAAGGGTTATTATTTTGCTTGGGCAATTGGAGAGATAACCGCGTTAATGACGGCTTTTTATATTTTCAGGCTGATATTTTTAGCTTTTTTTTCAGAGTCAAAAGTGGACAAAAACTTGCATGTGCATGAATCTCCTAAGATTATGACTGTACCTATGATTATAATGGCATTTTTTGCATTAATAATAGGCTTTCTTGGAATACCGCCGTTTAATCATTCAGTATTTTATAATTTTTTAAACGTCGATTTTCAAAATGCAAAAAATTTTGCTCCTATAGTTAACGGCATGCCATGGTATGTTCTTAGCTCTATTTCCGTAGCTGCAGGTTTAATCGGAATATATATAGCGTATTTATTATATATTAAAAAGGCTGTAGATCCCGAAAAAATAAAGACTATATTCAAGCCTTTATATGCGCTTTCATATAACAAAGTTTATATAGACGAAATATATGATTTTTTAATCGTTAAACCAATGCTTGTTTTTTTCGATTTTCTCTGGAAAGTTGTGGATATTAAGATAATAGACGGTGCTGTTAACGGTATAGCGGGAGCATTCGGAAATTTTTCGGTTAAAGCGAGGAAGATTCAAAACGGTATGCTTATGAGTTATATTTTAACGATTTCTATAGGCGTAGCCGCAGTACTTTTTTATTATTTCGTCAGGTAATAGCTATATAAAATTAACGCGGTAAGGATAACATATAAATTATAAAGGATATAAAAATGGCTTTTTTCATGAAATACATTTTAACTATACTGATTTTTTTTCCAACCGTCGCCGTATTGATATTACTGCCGATAAATAAGAAAAACGAAGGGCTTTTAAGGAATCTCGCGACTTTCTTATCTCTCGCCGAGTTTATCGCTTCTTATTATCTATTTATTTATTTTAAGCCGGATACGTATAAGTTTCAATTTATAGAAAAATTCAACTGGATTCCGTCGTTCGGCGCATCTTATTTTCTGGGTATTGACGGGGTAAGTCTTTTTTTAATCCTTTTAACTACTTTATTGACGTTCGTATCCTTGCTGTCTAGTTACAGATATATAAAAGACCACGTTAAAGAATTCGTTATCTTAATGCTTCTGTTAGAAACGTTCATGATAGGTACTTTTGCGGCATTAGACGTTTTGTTGTTTTATGTTTTCTGGGAATTCATGCTGATACCTATGTATTTTATTATAGGAATGTGGGGCACCGGAAAAAGAATATATTCTGCGGTAAAGTTTTTTCTTTACACCCTTGCAGGCTCATTAATTATGCTGTTCGGCATAATTTATATATTTATAATACATTACGAACAGACGGGCAATTTTACGTTCAATTTAATGAGGCTGTATAATACCCATATTCCCGTCGGTTTGCAGATATTGCTTTTTATAGCGTTATTCCTGGGATTTGCAATTAAAGTCCCTATTTTCCCTTTTCATACATGGCTGCCGGATGCCCATACGGAAGCGCCTACGGCGGGAAGCGTTATACTTGCCGGCGTTTTATTAAAGTTCGGAATTTACGGTTTTTTTCGGTTTGCCATACCTTTGCTGCCGAATGCGGCGCTGATTTTAGCTCCATATATCGTAGTAATAGGCGTAATAGGTATTTTATACGGCGCATTTGTTTCTATAGTTCAGAAAGACCTTAAAAGATTGGTCGCATTTTCCAGCGTTTCACATATGGGTTTTATAATGGTAGGATTATTTGCGTTGACAGCCGTGAGTATAAATGGAGCCGTATATCAGCTTTTAAACCACGGAATAGATACCGGAGCATTATTTCTTTTTGTAGGTATGATTTATGAAAGGATGCATACGCGTCAGATTAAAGATTTAGGCGGTATAGCTAAAAAAGCTCCTATTTTAACCGTTTTATTTTTAACTTCCGTCTTGGCTTCGGTCGGACTTCCCGGTTTAAACGGTTTTATCGGAGAATTTTTAATTTTAATAGGTTCGTTCCGTTCTTATCCCGTTTTAACGATTATTGCAACAAGCGGTATTATTTTTGCGGCAGTTTACTTATTATGGATGTTTCAGAGGGTTATGTTTCAGGACCCGCACGACCAAACCGCGCCGTACGACCATCATCTTGAGTTTTTCGACGATATGAACCTTAGGGAAATTATAACCGTCTTGCCTTTAATAATATTAATGTTTTTAATGGGATTTTATCCTGCTCCTTTTTTAGACAGAATAGGCCCTTCTGTTTTACATTTTTTAATTATGCTTAATCATCACAAGATTTTATATAATGCCATAAAAATAAAGACGGGGTTATCCAATGCATAATATTATGCCTGCAATATACGGATTAAATTCTTTGGAAAAAAGCATGGTAAGCATTATACCGGAAGCGGTAATAATATTATTTGCTTTTATCGTGCTATTTCTAACTTTTTTTGAAAAAATAGCAAAGGGCAAAAATTCATATTATCTGTCTTTAATCGGCATAGCGTTTTCAATTTTATACGTTGTAATGCTGTCCGGAAGAAATCTTACCGGATTTTACGGATCGGTGGTGTTTAACGGTTATGACGTATTTTTATTTATCGCCATTCTGTTGTCCGGTTTTTTAACCGTGCTCGTTTCTAAAGATTATATAGAAAATTTCGACGTGCCTTATCCGGAATATTACAGCATTATTCTTTTCGGAATATCGGCGATGATGTTTTTGGTATCCTCCAATAATTTGATAATGGTCTTTATATCTTTAGAATTTATGTCTATTTGCGCATATATACTTACAGGATATATAAGAGGAAATACGAGAAGTACGGAAGCGGCGCTTAAATATCTTATACTTGGAACTTTTGCATCAGCTTTTTTAATTTTCGGGTCTGTTTTTATTTATGCCGCAGTCGGACACCTGAACTTAAATTCCATTCATTCATATTTGGAAAGCATTTCCTACGTTAAACACGGGAGTGCGTCGATTATAAGCGGTATGGGCGAATATCTATCTATCGGACTTTTACTGTTTACGGTCGGATTAGCCTTTAAAATGTCTTTATTCCCTTTTCACGCATGGACTCCCGACGCTTACGACGGAGCGCCTACCCCGATAACTTCTTTTATGGCGACCGGAATAAAAGTCGCTGCTTTTGCAATATTTTTAAGAATTTATATTCTTATTTATAATTTCAACGTAATTAATTTCAACGATATTCTCTGGGTACTTGCCGTTTTGTCGATGACTTTCGGAAATATAGCGGCTATTTTATCTTCTAACATTAAAAGACTTTTAGCCTATTCTTCGATAGCTCAGGCGGGTTACATTCTTGTAGGAATAATAGGCGGAGGTTTTTACGGTTATTCCGGGACGCTTTTTTATCTTTTTGCATATATTTTTATGACTGCAGGAGCTTTTGCCGTAGTTATAATATTTGAAAATTCCGATATAGTTTCTTTGGACATAAAGAAATATTCCGGCGTAGGATATAAATATCCGTTTATTTCTGCGGCTATGGCTTTCTTTATGCTGTCTCTTGCCGGAATACCGGTAACCGGTGGATTTATGGGGAAATTTTATGTATTTTCTGCTGCCGTAAAATCCGGATATTACTGGTTAGTTTTTATAGCATTGCTTAACAGCGCTTTTGCGGCGTATTACTATATCAAGATAATAGTTAAAATGTATATGCCGGATAAGGATGATTCTTCCGTTTCATACATAGCGCCGGAAGGTAAGAATTTCGGCATAGTTAACGGAAACATAAGCGAAGGAATAATGCTGGCCGTAATAATATGCCTCTTTTTTACCCTTATAATGGGCGTTTATCCTCAATTATTTATTAATTTCGCCAATTATTCCGCAGCTTCTTTATGCAAGATATAGTTTATTACGCTCCCGCCAAAGTTAACTTTTCTTTAAATATCGGCAAAAAAGAATCATGCGGACTGCATCGAATCGTTTCCCTTATGAGAAAAATTAACGTTAAGGATAAGATAGCGTTTAATTTAACCGACGGACAATATAAAATTAAAACTGTTGCAGGTGCAAATTTAAAAAACAAAATATCGGAACAAGAACTTCGATCGCTTTCCGACGAAGATAATATAACGATAAAAACTGCAAAGATTTTTTTTAGTACGTTAAATATAAAAAATAAAGGCGTAGATATATTAATAGAAAAAAATATTCCTTTTAACGCCGGTTTAGGCGGAGGTTCAAGCGACGGAGCCGGACTTTTGTCAAAATTAAACGAAATTTACGGCAATCCCTTAGATAAATCGGAATTGACGGAAATAGCCTTAAAAATCGGATCGGACGTCCCTTTTTTTTTGACAGGGAAAGATGCTGTAGTATCGGGATTCGGCGAAAAAGTAGAAGAAATTGAAGCAGGCGTCCTTACCAAATATTATATAGTTTTAGTTATTCCCGATTTCGGAATAAGCACAAAAAAAGCATATGACGATTACGACGATTTTTTGTTGACAAATAAGTTAAATTATTATAATATTCAATACTTAGGCTTTAAAGATTTAAAATTAAAAAACGATTTCGAAAACGTTATATTTGCAAATTATAAGGTTATCGAAGAAATTAAAGAATCGATGATTTTAAACGGAGCGGAAATTTCTCTTTTATCAGGTAGCGGCTCTGCGGTTTTTGGGGCGTTCACTTCGGAATATAGCGCTAAAGAATATGCGGATAAAATAAAATCATTTAATTTCTATAACAGAGTGCGTATGATTTTTTTGACGGAAACTTTATAAACTATTACTCAACCGATTTCATTTTTGGAGGGATTTTTATGCAAGTTACAGAAGTTAATGTTTTTCCTGTTAATGAAGAAAAATTAAAAGCCTATGTTACGATTACGTTCGATAATTGTTTCGTGGTAAGAGACCTCAAAATTATTAACGGAAAGGACGGTTTATTTGTCGCTATGCCAAGCAAAAAAAGAAAGGACGGTACATTTAAAGACACCGCTCATCCTCTTAATAACGAAACCAGAGATATGATAGAAACGGCAGTGCTTGCGTCGTATGAAACTGCGGTAAGCAATCAGGAATAGATTGTAATTGCTATTAATGATTATATAATTTTTTGCGTATTTTATATTTTAAATTGGGGTGTCGACAAGCGGCAAGTCACAGGATTTTGATTCCTGCATTCGGAGGTTCGAATCCTCCCGCCCCAGCCAGCAGAATGATGAAAGAAAAGTTAAAAGTTAAATTAAC
>JBMFVW010000007.1:10346-18468 GCA_049965795.1 Candidatus Acidulodesulfobacterium sp. | reverse complement strand
AACAATATAATTTAAAATGACAAATAAATTAAGATTATTTTCCGGAAATTCAAACAAGGAACTTGCCGAAAAAATGGCGAGTTATCTGGGCATATCTATTGGAGATGCGGAAGTTTATAAATTCAGTGACGGCGAAACGTTTATAAATATAAACGAAAATGTAAGAGGATGCGATATCTTCCTTGTGCAGTCCACGTCTAATCCGGTTGACAGAAATTTAATGGAACTGCTGATTATGATCGACGCTATGAAGAGAGCTTCGGCGTACAGAATAACAGCCGTTGTTCCATATTACGGTTACGCAAGGCAGGATAGAAAAACTGCTTCCAGGGTTCCGATTACCGCAAAATTAGTCGCCGATATTATAACGACAGCAGGGGCGGACAGAGTTTTGTCTATGGATCTGCATGCAGGACAGATACAGGGATTTTTTAATATCCCCGTAGACCATTTATACGCGGCGCCCGTTCTTCTGGACTATATAAAGACTAAGAATTACGATTCTTCGGATATAGTAGTAGTTTCGCCGGATGCAGGAGCAGTCGAAAGGGCAAGGTCTTTCGCTAAACATTTGGGGGCAAATCTTGCTATAATCGACAAAAGAAGAATAAAGGCAAATGTCGCCGAAATAATGAACGTAATAGGAGATGTAAAAAATAAAACCGCAATCATGCTTGACGATATGATAGATACGGCAGGCACTATTGCGCAAGGCGCCTCGGCTTTAGCGGACAACGGCGCAAAAGAAATAATTGCAATGGCTACCCATGGGGTTTTATCGGGTAACGCCGTAGAAAAGATAAATAATTCTCCGATAAAAGAACTTATAATAACTGATACCATAGATCAAAAACATAGAAACGACTTATCGGGCAAATTTAAAATATTAAGTACGGCTAATATTCTCGGAGAAGCCGTTAAGAGGATTCACGAAGAAGATTCCGTGAGTTCGCTGTTTATATAAATAAAAAATAAAATTAACTAAATATAAAAGGAGATTTTAATTGGACATCATTAATTTAAATATTGAAAGCAGAAAAAAAGAAAACAATCTTAAAGCATTAAGAAAGAACGGCTTGATACCGGCGGTACTGTATGGAAAAAAAACAGGATCCCGTATAATTCTAATTAACTATAAAGAATTTCTTAAAGCTTTTGCAAAACATTCAATATCTTCGTTCGTAAATATATTGAGTAACGAAGCCGACGTTAACGGTAAGATGGCAGTCATAAAAGAAATTCAGAAGGATCCCGTAACAGACGGCATTATCCATGTCGATTTGCATGAAATATCTATGGATGAAAAAATAGAAATAGAAGCTGTTGTTCATTTTAACGGAAAGCCCGAAGGAGTTAAACTCGGAGGTATTCTTGAGCCTTTAATGAGACATATAGCCATAAAAGGTTATCCAAAAGATATTATAGACACTATAAATATAGATGTTTCGGCATTAAACATAGGCGATATTATCCATGTCGGAGATTTAAATTTGGGCGATAAAATTGAAATCATAACCGAAAAAGATGCGGCCATAGTTACTGTTGCAGAACCTACGGTTGAAGAAGTTTCCGCTTCTGCGGGAGGCGCTGAAAACGAAATTGCGGCGCAGGCGGCAGCCCCTTCTGCGGCATCGGCGCAGCAAGATTCTAAAAAGTCTTAAAGATTTTATAATAATAAAAAGATGCCGGGAAATATATTTATTTTTGGACTTGGAAATCCGGGTCGCGAGTATCAATTTTCAAGGCACAATTTTGGTTTTACGGCGATAGATTTTTTTTCTGAAGAAAATAATTTCCCCGGCTTTATTAATAAAAAAAACTATTTAATTTCCGAGAAAATTATTTCCGAGAAAAAAGTTTTATTGATAAAACCGCTCACATTTATGAATTTAAGCGGAAAAGCCGTAAAAGAAGTTTTAAACAAAAACGGTGTTTTTAAATTGCCTGAAAATCCCGATACTCAAGATCCAAATATAATATTGATTCACGACGATTTAGATCTGGCTTTCGGAACTTACAAAATAAAGCTCGGCGGCAGCGGCGGGTCGCATAACGGCGTCAATTCTGTTATAAATTCCCTGCAAAGCAAAAATTTCGTCCGGCTGAAACTGGGTATTAATTCGGTAGAAAGATTTAAATTCGGCAGCGGAGCGGATTATGTTCTGGCTAATTTTTCTAAGGAAGAGCAGAAAATATTACCTGAAATTCTTAGATCTGCAAACGAAATCCTGATGTCGTTCATAACGGAAGGTCTTGTTAAAACAATGAATCTCTATAATCGTAGATAAACTTTAAATAAAAGCCCCCTCCTTTTTTAAATGAGGGGTGCAGGATTCACCTGCTAACAAAAATAACTAAGTTATATAATACAGGGTATATAATCTAATGGGACTTAAATGCGGCATAGTCGGTCTTCCAAATGTCGGTAAATCGACTATATTTAACGCTATTACCGCCGGAAGCGCCGAGGCAAGCAACTATCCGTTTTGCACTATAGAGCCTAACGTAGGAATAAAACCGGTAAAAGACGGGAGATTAGAAAAACTGCGCGATATATTTATTCCTGAAAAATTTACCCCTACATACGTCGAATTTGTCGATATCGCGGGATTAGTAAAAGGAGCTTCGTCCGGAGAAGGTCTTGGAAATAAATTTTTATCCCACATAAGAAACGTCGATTTAATTATTCAGGTAATAAGAGTTTTTAAAGAAAGCACTGTAGTCCATGTCGAGGGCGGAGTAAATCCGGCAAGAGACCTTGATATTATAAATACGGAGCTTGCGCTTAGCGATATAGAAATTCTTTCCAAACATATTCAGAAGCTTGAAAAAATAGCAAGAAGCGGTGATAAAACGTCCGCCGCCCATCTTGATTTTTTAAAAAAAATTAACGATAAACTTTCCGAAACGGGCTGTATCGATATTTCTGCATTAGAATGCGGCGGGAAAATTTTACTGAAATCACTCGGAATAATATCTGCAAAACCTTCTTTATACATTCTCAACGTGGACGAAGATATGCTCGCTCATGATTTTTTAAATAGAGATATAGAAGATATTATGAATATAGCAAAGCCTAAAAATATACCGGTTATAAAATTATGCGCAAAATTAGAAGAAGAACTTGCTTCTTTAAACGAAGAAGACAGGCAGGCTTTTCTTAAAGATTACGGCATAGAATCTTCCGCTTTAGATACCGTCGCTTCGGTCAGCTTCAATCTTCTGGGTTTAATCTCGTTTTTTACTGCAGGCAAGCAGGAAGTAAGAGCGTGGGAAATAAAAAACGGATGGAAAGCGCCGCAGGCTGCCGGAACTATTCATACCGATTTTGAAAAAGGTTTTATAAGAGCCGAAGTTATTTCTTATGAAGATTTTATTAAAGCAGGCTCTGAAGCAAATGCCGCTAAAATGGGACTTTTAAGACTTGAAGGAAAAGATTACGTCGTTAAAGACGGCGATATAATGCATTTCAGGTTTAACGTATAATAATACAAGGACAGAATTCAATTATGTCCTTGTCACAAATTGTAAACCCTAAGTTTAAGAATGCTAAATTTAAGAATGGGAATGCAGGCTCTTCATATAAGTAATTATCGTGTTTATCACTCCTACTCTTATCATCATTACGGCGTAAGCGGCAAGCAGCAGTGCTGCAAGTTTCCCTGCGGCGTTTGAACCGTTTTTCCCGAGGTATCTTAAAAAAAGCCTTGTATTTTTTAAAACGACGTAAACAATTAAAAGATTTACGATAAAAGCTATGGTGACTATTATATATCCGTATATTCCGGTAATTATTAGCAGCGTAGTTAAAACCCCCGGACCTACTATTAAAGGCACGCCTATAGGGACTACTCCCAAATCCGCTTTGTCCGCCGAAGAATAGATTTTACGTTTATCGGCAAGAAGATTATTTATGGATATTATAAATAGAAGGACTCCGCCCGCCATTTCAAAATCGTATATCGAAATGCCCATAACGGCAAAAAGAGATTTACCCAGCAGAAGAAAACCTATCCCCACGCTGAAAGCTGTTATCAATGAATTTTTCCTGATATTTTTTTCTTCAGCGGTATCGGTATCTTTAACAAAATCTAAATAAATCGGAAGAATTCCAAATACGTCTATTGCGACGAATATAGGAATTAAAGCAAGAAATATGTCCTTAAAAAAAATTAAAATAATATTCTGCATAAATTAAAACCTATAACACCTTATAATAATAATATATTTCTCAACATAACACGGAAATGCAAAATATTTTCTATTGCAGGATTAAGATAAAAGTAAAATTGTTTTAAATCAATATAACATATATAATATTAGCATTATAATAACATACAATAAGAATATTATGAATAACAAAAAAAATAAATTCAACATTCTTCACACAGACTCTTTTAAAAATTTCGGCGGAGCGCAAAATGATATAGTAATTCTGCTTAAATTTATGAAACTTTACTATAGCGAAAAATTCAATATATATGTCATTCATAACAACAACGAAAGGTTAAAAAATGAATTGGACAAATCCGGCATTATTAATTTTTCAGTAAAAATGACTAATTTTATGGATATTTTCGCCTTATTGAAAATAAGGCGCTTTTTGAAGCAATACGATATCGACCTTATAAATTTTCACTCCTCATTAGACCATTTTTTGGGAGGCATCGCCGCGGTTTCTATTTTTAAGAAAAAGATAATAAAAGTTTTAACGCGGCATGTTGCTTACAAAGTTGATTTTTTAAAAGGATTTGTAATATACAGATTCTTAACGGACGCATTTATCGTTATATCTGATTTTATTAAAAAAAGATTGATTAACGACATAAGAATAGACGAAAGTTTAATCAGGACTATTTATAGCCCGAGAATTCAAACCGATGAAAATAAAACGTCTTCTATCTATGAATCCGAAAAAGCCGAAATAAGAGAAGGATTCGGAATTAAACCGGACGAAAAAATGATTTCCCTAATCGGGAGATTATCCGGTGAAAAAGGTCATGAAGTATTTATAAAAGCTGCGGAATTAATAATAAAAAAAAGGCAGGATTTAAAATTTGTTATAATAGGCGAAGGAGAATTGCGTGATTATATTATCGATTTAATAAATAAAAAAGGGCTTAAAGATTATTTCGTTATAAGCGGTTTTAAAGAAAATATTAAAAAATTTATATATGCATCTGACTTAATTGCCGTTCCGTCGGGACTTGAAGGAATGGGTAGCATTATAATAGAATCATGCGCTTTAAAAAAAGCCGTAATAGCTTCCGACGCAGGCGGAATTCCGGAGATAATTAAAAACAACGAAACGGGACTGCTGTTTAAGAACGGAGATTTTATAGAGCTTGCCGAAAAAATAATGTATTTAATAGATAAATATGATTTAATTGAAAATTTTGCTATTAATTGCTATAATGAAGTCGTAAAAAAATTCGATGCCAAAGCGGTAACGTTCCAAACTTACGAATTTTATCTTGAGATAATAAATCGAGTAAATAAAATAAATAAGTAAATATTTCTAACGGTAATTTTGTGTAATATAAAAATATCTTAATATGAGCATAAGCATTAATAAATTTTTTAAAATTTTAGCAATTTTTTTAATTATGCTATTTTTAGCCTATTCTATTCTATTTTCTTTTAATGTAGCGGTTTTTTCAAAAAACCGTTCAAAATTGAAATTAGTTTCGTTCTTAAGATATTCGTCCGTGAAACCTGAATTTTTAAAATTTATAGATTTTAATTTTAATACGCTGGCTTCGGATTATTTCTGGACGCTTTTCGTTCAGGAGGCTTCGTCTTTCAGCCTGGCAAAGTCGCATTATCCGTATATGTATAAAATTTCGCTCATAACGGTTTCTTTAAATCCGAATTTTAATTACGCTTATCAGGCGGGCGGTACGCTTCTAGGTCTGACGGGCAAACCTAAAAGAGCCGTAAAACTTTTAAAGCTCGGTATGAGCCATTTAAAGGGAAATTGGAATATACCGTTTCTTATATCTTTTAACTATTTTTATAATATAGGGAATTATAAAAAAGCCGCATATTATCTAAAATATGCCGTCGATATGAAAGGCAGCCCGAAATATTTAGAATTTTTATATATTAAACTCCTTAATAAATCAGGAAGCCTTAAAAAAACTTTAAGTTTTCTTGAAGATATGTATAAAAATAATAAAAATCCCTATATTAAGCAGATCATAAAATACAGGATATCTGCCGTTAAAAAAGAAATAACTTTTAAAGAAGAACATAAAAAATATAAAATTCCATATTCTTTAAAACTATTTATGCCTCAAAAAAGAGGGTGAATTATGATTGAAATAAAAAACGTTACGAAATATTTCAGGGTGGGGTTTTTCGGAACGCGGAAAAATGCGGTTGAAGACCTTTCTTTAGACATAGACGGAGGTAAAGTCACCGGTTTTTTCGGTCCTAACGGAGCAGGTAAATCTACTACTATTAAAATGATAGTAGGGCTTATTAAAGCGTCGAAAGGAAGCATTAAAATTAACGGATACGACTCGTCCGATTACAGAGCAAGGCTAAATTTAGGGTATCTGCCAGAAAATCCTAGTTTTCCGCGCGGATTAAAAGGCATAGAAATTATTAATTACTATGCAAAACTTTTAAATAAAAAAATAAATAAAAACGAAATTTACGATGCGTTAAAATTAGCCGGCATTTTTTATGCAAAAAATACCCAGGTTCATAAATATTCCAAGGGAATGACGCAGAGGCTTGCATTGGCGGTTTCTATTATAGGCGATCCGGAAATTTTAATATTCGACGAACCGCTTTCCGGACTTGACCCTATAGGGCGCAAGGAGTTTAAAGATATAATATTTAAACTTAAAGAAAGAAAGAAAACTATATTTTTTTCTTCGCACGTGCTTGCCGACAGCAAAGAACTGTGCGACAGGATAGCTGTTTTAGTAAACGGCAGATTAATAAAAAACGAAAACCTCGAAAATATAGAAAAAGAAGCTGCTGTATATGCCGAAGAAAAAAAAGAAGACCGTATAAGCGGCGAATATAGCACGCCTTTAGAGGTTTATCTTTACGATTTAATGCTTAAAAATAGGAAGAATTAGCGGGGTAACTTCAATGAAAAATATTTTATACGGAATAATGTATTCTTTTAAAGAAATAAAGAATTCAAAAATTTTTTATTCTTTTTTAATCTTTGCTTTAATACTTATATCCGGCAGTTATTTCGTTTCCCAGACTAGTTTTATAAACCAGGGAAGAATTATGGTGGATTTTTCTATATTTGCCATATCTATTTTTAATATTTTTATAGGAATTTTTATCGGGGCTTCCGTGGTTTATGACGACGTCGAAAAGAAAAGTATTTTTCTCGGTATTACAAGACCGGTTAAAAGAACCGAATATTTAACCGGACGTTTTTTGGGGCTTGCTGCAGCAATAATTTTTTCTACGGTTATAATGATGTTTATTTTTTATTTTGTGCTGCTGATTATGCATAGATTTATAGTGCCGGTCGTACCTAACGCCGGAGCTGTCGTTTCAGTGGCAAAATCCGTTCATAATGTTCATAATAATAACGTTAATTTACGAAATCATTCAGCCTCTTATGCCGCTTCCGGTCGGCAGTTTACTTTTTATATGCTTCCCCAGCCGTTAATAATTCAAGGGCTTTTTATAATAATCGAATCGGTATTTATTTCAGCCGTCGCCCTTCTGTTTTCCTTGGTAACTTCAAAAGCTTTAGCATCTATTTTTGCGATACTTGTTTTTTTTATAGGCAACGTTTCGAGCCGCATGAACGATTTAGTAAAACCGGTAAAAAAGATTATTAAGGGAAAAGTCGTAATAGTCCATCAGGCAAATTATATATTGACTTCCATAGTCCATTTTATTTATACCGTCCTGCCTAATTTTTCCATATTTAATATAAGTTCCGAAGCCGCATATAAACTCAATATTTCCTCAGGGATTATATTTTACCGCCTTATATACGGAATTTCTTATATCGTTCTGCTGTTTATAATATCCTCGCTGTTATTTGCGAGGAAAGATATAAGCTGACGTAATCCTGCCTTAATGAATAGTGTTATTAAGTTTACTGAAGTGATATTTATGGCGGAGAGAGAGGGAT